>JAYTLO010000227.1:0-15542 GCA_043729385.1 Akkermansiaceae bacterium | reverse complement strand
CATCAGACTCCCGGCGCGACCATTGCCTTCCTGCCCGAGCCGGAGAACGAGATCGGTGGCCAAGTTCGGGTCGCGGTCGGCAAGGCCCGAGACGATGCTTGCGGTCAGCTCGTCCCGCTGGCCCTGCATTTCTGGCGGCAGTTTATCGAGCATCGCAAGGGCAGCGGCGGGATTCGCGGCGGCCCAGCCGGTCATGGTCGCAGCCAGATCGGGCTCGGCGCTCGCGGCGGCGTGGTCGAAGGCAGCCTGACCCGACATGGCACCCCAGCTGTAATGAAAGTCCCGCCACTGGTCGCCGTCCGCGCCGAGAGATACCAATTTCGAGCGGATCGCTTCGGCGTTTTCCGGGGTAAGCGCTTCCAGCAGACGGCTAAAGGCAAGCCGGCGGGTGATCGGGTTCGGATCTTTCAAGGCCTGTTCGGCAAGCAGATCCAAGTTTTTGGCGGCGGAGGCGATACTGCCAAACAAGCCCTCCAGCTTGCTTTCGGCGCGGTCACCCTTGGGCCGGGTGCCGCTGCGGGTTGTCCGGCCATCCGGCCCTGACTCTTCGTCGAACATGAACGAGCGAGGAGCATCTGATCGACTTGGAGCCTCCGGGTTTTCTCCCGACAAAAGCCCGCCGGTTCGCGAACCGAGACTAAAAGCGGCCAAAACCGCGACCGCCCAGCAACTATGAATGATCAACTTCCTTTTCATATCGCGCGAACGCTAAACCCATTTTTCCGTCAAACAACCCCATGAATCGCTGCAAAAATGCCCAGATTTTTTCCTCCTTCGATGTTCGATGTTTGAAGTTCGATGTTCGATGTTCATCCTCTTCCCCATGCACCGCCCCCGCCGCAACCGCCGCACGCCTGCGATCCGCTCGATGATCCGTGAAACCACGCTCACTCCAGCAGATTTCATCTTGCCCATGTTCTTCCATGAAGACGCGGAGGACACGCCCATCGCCTCGATGCCCGGCGTCACGCGCTGGTCACTAACAAGCCTTGTTAGAGAAGCCGGTGAGGCCCACGAACTCGGCATCCCCGCCGTCGTGCTTTTTCCGAAAATCGACGAAGCCCTGAAGTCACCGCTTGCCGCAGAATCCTCTAACGACGCCGGCCTCGTCCCCCGCGCCATCCGCGCCCTCAAGGCCGCGCACCCCACGCTTTGCGTCATCACCGATGTCGCGCTCGATCCCTACAACTCGGACGGCCACGACGGCATCGTCCACCGTGACAGCCGCGGGGAGTTAGAAATTCTCAACGACGAGACCGTCGCCGTTCTCTGCCAACAAGCACTCAGCCACGCCCGCGCCGGAGCCGACATCGTCGCTCCGTCGGACATGATGGACGGCCGTGTCGCCGCCATCCGCGACGCGCTTGATGAAGAGGGCTTCAGCGGCGTTTCCATCCTCAGCTACACCGCCAAATACGCGTCCGCGTTTTACGGCCCGTTCCGTGGTGCGCTCGATTCCGCGCCCAAGGAAGGCGATAAGAAAACCTATCAGATGGACCCCGCGAATTCCCGCGAAGCCATCCGCGAGTGCCTGCTCGACGAGGCCGAGGGTGCCGACATGCTGATGGTGAAACCCGCCGGTTTCTACCTCGACATCATCGCCAAAGTCCGGGAAACTAGCACCCTCCCTATCGCCGCCTATCAGGTCAGCGGCGAGTATCTCATGCTCAAGAACGCCGCTGCCAGCGGCTGGCTCGACGAACGCGGCATCGTCCTAGAATCCCTCCTCGCCATCAAACGCGCCGGGGCTGATATGATTCTAACCTATTTCGCCAAGCAAGCGTGCGGGTGGTTGAAGTCGTGATTGAGAAAGTGTCCCGACTGTCTCAGTCGGGAGTAAATCCGGCTGGGACAGCCGGGACACGTTCTTCGCGGCCCCCTTGAAATCGCTTGCGAAACGGGCTGGTGGACTGGTGGGGAAATGCTTAGCGTCCTTTCAGCAAATGACATCTGAACCCACTGCCAAACGCTTCAAGCTTGAGCCACTGCTCGGTGGGGTGGCTTTGTTGTTGCTGTTGTTTGGGTGTTTTTTCGTGCTGCGGCCGTTCATGACGGCGCTGATGTGGGCGATGATTTTGACTTACTCGCTGCATCCGTTGCAGCGGAGTTTCACCCGCTGGTTTCGCGGGTCGCGGACGTTGGCGGCTTGTTTCGTGACCTTGACGATGACGGCTATTCTAGCAGGGCCGATTGTTTTGATCGGATTCAGCATTGCTCAGGACGGCAAGGATTTGGCGAACGCGACCCGCAAGTGGTTCATGGCAGCGCCCGAGCAGGCACCGACTTGGATCAACCAGGTGCCGGTGGTGGGCGAGCAAATGTCGGGCTATTGGTCAAATTTCGCCGAAGACCGGAATCGCTGGATGGATCAGCTCGACAAGGAGGTGAAGACGACGCCACCACGGCCGAAGATCGTGATCGAGAACGGCGACGAGTTGGTGGTGAAAGACGCGCCGCCGCGGCAACCGGACGGGGCGGATGGGGCCGACGGGAAGAGCGAGGATGAGGACAAAAAGGCGGCTTCACCGCACTTCGTGGTCGTGTTAGGCCAATTTTTGGTGTGGGCGCGGGCGTGGTTGCTATCGGTGGGGTTGGCGGTCACCAAGGGCGTGACGCAGATTTTAGTGAGCGCATTCTTGGCGTTTTTCCTGTTGCGGGACGCACCGATTCTCTCGGAACGGCTGGCGGTAGCGGCCGACCGGCTGGCGGGTGTCCGTGGGCAGCATTTGATCAAAGTGGCCGGGGATACGGTGCGCGGAGTGATTTATGGGATTCTCGGCACGGCCCTCGCGCAAGCGCTCGTCGCAGGGTTGGGGTTCTGGATCGCGGGCGTGCCGGGGGCGGTGTTGCTCTCGGTGCTGACGTTCTTTTTCGCGGTGATTCCGTTCGGCCCGCCGATGATTTGGTTGCCCGCGTCGTTGTATCTATTTGCCCAAAATGAGGCAGGCTGGGGGATCTTTATGCTGCTGTGGGGCGGGCTTGGAATTAGCAGCGTCGATAACTTTTTGCGCCCCTATCTGATCAGCCAAGGCAGCAAGATGCCCTTCGTGCTGATTTTCTGCGGGGTCATCGGCGGGGCGCTGGCGTTCGGGTTGGTGGGCGTTTTCCTGGGGCCCACCCTGTTGGCTGTGGCGTTTCGGTTGATCGAAGAATGGTCGTCGAAACCGGACGAGCCGGAGTGGGCGATGATCTTCGAAGGCAGTTCGGGGTTGCACGGCGGACCTGCATCAACCACACCCCTGCATGGCGGCGAGTCCCTCGGTGTTAGGTAAAGTGTTGGAAGTCTTCGAGCGGAATTTCCGCGATCGGGGCGAGCTGGGCGCATCGATCAGCGTCTGGTGGGATGGTGCCGAGTTGATTTCAGAAGGCCATGGCTGGTGCGAACGCGAGCAGCTACGGCAGTGGTCTAACAAGACGCTGGTGCCCGTGTATTCGGCCACGAAGATGCCGGCTGCGGCGAGCTTGTTGCTGGCGTTAGAAAGCAAGGGGCTATCGGCGGAGACACCGGTGCGCGAGGTCTGGCCGAAGTTCCCGGTGGAAGCCGCTCGGTTTTCCCACCTGCTTTCGCATCAATGCGGCTTGGCCGTGCTGGATCAAAAGGCGAGCGTCTTCGATCATGCCGAGGTGGTGGCCGCCATCGAGGCGCAGGCTCCGGCGTGGAAACTCGGTGAGGGTCATGGCTACCATCCGCGCACTTTCGGGGCGCTGGTGGATGAGCCGGTGCGCCGTCTAACTGGCCAGCCGCTCGGCAGCTACTGGCGGGAAACTATCGCGGCTCCGCTCGGCTTGGATTTCTGGATCGGCCTGCCAGAAAGTGAGTGGCCGCGGGTCGCCAGGCTCTATCCGGGGAAGGCGGGTAAGGACGATCTAGCAGACGCTTTTTACAAACAACTCACGACCTCCGGCACTTTTACCCGGCACGCCTTCTCGTCGCCACGCGGGCTCCATGCGATCCACGAAATGAACGAACCTCGCGCTTGGTCAGCCGGTCTGCCCGCGCTCGGCGGGGTGGGCACGGCGTCGGCGTTGGCGAAGTTCTATCAGGCCGCGATCGGTTCAATCGCCAGTCCGCTTTCGCCCGCCGTTAGACATGCGCTGGCCACTCCCATTTCGGCGGCGGACGACCGGGTGTTGCTGCGGCCCACCGTTTTCACCTGCGGTGCGCAACAGGATCCGCTGGATGGACATGGCAACAAACTCCGCCAGATTTATGGCCCGTCGGTTTCCGCATTCGGACACCCTGGAGCGGGCGGAAGTCACGCCATGGGCGACCCGCAAACTGGGATCTCATTTGCCTATGTGATGAATCAAATGGACCTGAGCGTGATGCCCGGGGTGAAGTGTTTGGAGATGGTGGAGGCGCTGTTTTCGGAGAGTTGAGGAGAATCTCACTCAGCGGCCTTCGGTGGGTCCAACGCGATCCAACCGCGGCGTTCCAGATTGACCAATGGCACGGAGCCTTTTGTGAGTTTGTGAGCTGCGGCTTCCCACACGAATTGGCTGAGTGACTTCGGGAAACACCAACCCAGCGATTCCCCGAACATGTTTTTCAATAACAGTCCCTATCACTTTCACCGGAGGAGTTTCCATTTTTCCCTTGCTCGGGCGAGTGACGTATTTTCCTGAGAGGCTGTTTGAAAATTCCGTTTAGAGTGGCTTGTCTGGCAAAGGCTGCGGGCATCCTGCCCGGAGCCTTTTCACGCGACCATCAAAACAAAGGTGAGTATTATCATGACAGTCCCTTCCCCTCGCCGCTTGACCGACTCCCCGCGCGGAATCCACACTCCGCGCCATGCGCATTCTCACTGGCCTCCAGCCTAGCGGAAAACTTCACGTCGGTAATTTCTTCGGCGCGATGGAGCCTGCCGTTCGCCTTCAGGACGAGGGCGAGGCTTTCTATTTTATCGCCGACTATCATGCGATGACCTCATCCCAGAATCCCGCCGCGCTGCGCGAAAATGTGCGCGAGTTGGCGATCGACTTCTTGGCCTGCGGACTCGATCCCGAGCGGGCCGTGTTTTTCCGGCAAAGCGCCGTGCCCGAGGTGAATGAACTCGCTTGGCTGCTATCGACCGTCTGCCCGATGGCCCTGCTGGCGAAGTGCCATTCCTACAAAGACAAGGTCGCCCAAGGCATTTCTCCAAACCACGCGCTGTTCGCTTATCCGGTGCTCATGGCGGCGGACATTCTGCTCTATGATTCTAACAAAGTGCCGGTCGGCAAGGACCAGAAGCAGCACTTAGAAGTCACTCGCGACCTCGCGATGAAGTTCAACGACACCTACGGCGCAGGCACAGTCGTGGTGCCCGAGCCGATCATCCGCGAGGACACCGCACTGGTGCCGGGGCTGGACGGACAGAAGATGAGTAAGAGTTATAACAACACGCTGCCCATCTTCGGTGAGGAAAAACCGCTGAAGAAACTCATCATGAAAATCATCACCGACTCGACTGCGGTGGAAGCGCCAAAGCCCACAGAAGGGTCGGCCATTCTCGCGCTTTACAAACTTTTCGCCAGTCCCGCTGAGGTTGCGGCGATGGTGACGGACCACGAACAAGGCGGCGTGGGCTATGGTGATTTGAAGAAACGTCTGGCGGATAGATACTGGGATTTTTTCGCGCCGATGCGTGCCCGTCGCGAGGAAATCTTGGCCGACCCGGGCTACGTCGATCAAGTGCTCGCCGCCGGTGCCGTGCGGGCGCGCGAGGAGGCAAGCAAGGTCATGGGCCGCATCCGGCTGGCCGTCGGCTTGATTTAAACCGCCGGGTGGGGGGAATGAGCGCTTGCCATCAATGCGCCGCTCGGGAATGGTCCGCGCGTCGTGCCTTCCGTGCAGCGTAAGCCCTTATGGCTCTTTCCTAACTTGTTGAGCCTAGATGCTCCGCTGGTGGCGGTGGCTTGGCTGTATATTTTCGCGAAAACCTGGCGTGTCGATTATTTGCCATGGGCCGCCTATATCTCACTAGGGCTCGTCGTCTGGGTGATCTATGTGACCGACCGTCTGCTAGACGTCTCGATGCGTGGTGATTCTTCGGGAAAACTGGAGGCTCGCCATGAATTCCACCGCAAGCATCAGCGGGTCTTCCGCCGCGTGGCATTGCTCGCGGGCATCGTGGCGCTGACCTTGGTGGTCGCGCGCCTCCCGATGACTGTCTATGGCTTTGGGATTGACGGCGGGACAAATGGCTACGCATTGATCGGCGGAATCATGGTCGCCGGCTTCTTCACTTTATCAATATTTGCAACTCCCGGGCCGAATGAAATCCCCTATGCCAAGAACTTACTGGCGGGGCTTTCCTTTGCCTATGGCACTGCAATGCTGGCCTATGTCTTCACCGGCTTCGAGATGTGGGAATTCCTCCGTTCGCGCGAGCTCATCTGTTTCGCGGTATTATGCATTCTTAATATTTCTGCAATCGACTTGTGGGAACATGCTTACCGCTCAGCCGATCCTGAGATTAAGGCGAGTGATGAATTGGCACTCACTCTACCTCTAACATTACTTGGTGCGGCGGCCCTGGTGTTTGCATCCCAAGACCGGGAACTCACCACCCGCCCATTTTTCTATGCGATACTCACTGGAGCCGCGTTATTACATATCCTCAACCGCACCCGTTCGCGGTTCTCGATGGATGCGCTGCGGGTGCTCGCGGATGTCGCGCTGTTAGTGCCATTCATCGTCTTCCTCGCCGCCTCGAAACCGTGATCCTCGATCTATCATTTTCATGACCTCTCCCGCGACTCCACCCAAGCGACCCGCAATGATCATCCTCGGTGCACCCGGCTCGGGGAAGGGGACTCAGGGACAAATCCTCGGCACCGTTCCCCGGTTCTTCCATTGCGCGTGTGGCGATGTCTTCCGCTCGCTCGATACCCGCACCGTCATCGGAAAAAAATTCGTGGACTACTCAAGCCGCGGCGAACTCGTCCCCGATGAACTAACCATTGAGTTATGGAAAGCCCAGATCGACAACCTCGGCGACGCCCACCTCTACAAGCCCGACATCGACTTCCTCATCCTCGACGGCATCCCACGCAACGTCCGCCAAGCGGAAATCCTCGACCGCTACATCGAGGTCCATCAAGTCTTCCATTTGTCCTGCCCTAATCGCAACGAACTCGCCCGCCGCATGCGCAAGCGGGCGCTCAAGGACAACCGCATCGACGACGCCAGCGACCGCGTCATTGACCAACGCATCGCCACCTACGAAGCGGAAACCAAGCCGATCCTCGACTATTATCCGGCCGACCGCGTCACCTGCATCGACGCCACCCAGCCGCCCGTGAAAGTCCTCGCGGAGATGATTCAGCGCATCACCAGCCTGCCGGTGTATGAGGAATTGGCGAAGCAGGTTTTCTAACTTATAGATTGCAATGCGGCTCATCTTCATCGCCACGGGGGACATCGCCCTGCCCACGTTTCATCACTTGTTAGCCGCAGGGCCGCGCCCGCTTGCTCTCGTCACCCAGCCGGACAAACCCGTTGGCCGCCACCAAACTCTAACTCCACCGGCGATCAAGCTAGCCGCTCTGGCCGCTGGTATCCCAGTCTATCAGCCGGAGAAAATTGGCGACATCACCGCAGAGCTGGCCGCCCTAGAACCCGAGATCCTCGTCGTGATGGCTTACGGGCAAATCCTGCGGAAAAATATCCTCACCCTCGCCAGCCAAGCGATCATTAACCTCCACGCCTCTCTCCTGCCGAAATACCGCGGTGCCGCCTGCATCCAAGCCGCCATCGACGCCGGCGATTCCGAGACCGGCATCACCGCCATGCACGTCGTCCAAGCGCTCGACGCCGGGGACATGATCGTTTCCAAGTCCATCCTCATCGCTCCTGACGAGACCGGCGGCACCCTCCATGATCGCTTGGCCGAGCTTGCTCCCAGCGTGCTAGCAGACGCATTGACTAAACTAACCGACGGCACCGCCCCTCGCATCCCGCAGGATGATGCCGCCTCAAGTTATATCTCCAAGCTCGAGCGCGACCACGGCAAACTCGACTGGTCGCAGGACGCCACCGCCCTCGAACGCCGCATCCGCGCCTACGATCCGTGGCCCGGCACCTACACCATCGCCATCGAAAGCGGTAAGGAAAAGCGCCTGAAAATTTTCCCGCCCACCACCGTCGTCGATCTATCACTAACACCCGGCCAGATCTCCACAGCGGACGGCCATCTCACCGTCGGCAGCGGCAGCGGCTCCCTCCGGCTCGCCTCCGTCCAGCCCGACGGCAGCCGTAAAATGCCCGCCGCCGACTACCTCCACGGCCGCAAGCCGACGGCGTTTGAGCGGTAGCGTGATTTCGGATCGCGGGCGTTCCGACTTCTTTAATTCTCAAGCGTCTTGCTGATTCTTGCCGGATCGCGACGGCAATCGAGAACTCGATGGATTATTATCCCGCCATCGTCGTCGATCCGATAGAAAATTGCGTAAGGGAAGCGCTTGGATAACAGGCGGTGGTAGCCAAATACCTGCCGATGAATTCCGCCATACAGCAAGAGAGACTCAATATCTGAGAACAGACAGTCCTGAAAGTAATCGCCCACTCCAGACTCTTGACGATCATAGAAATCTTTGCCGCTGCGCAGATCTTCAATCGCGGACTGAAGAATTCGAATTCTCATCTGCCGCGGGTCAATTGCCTTTTCGCTTCGTTCCATTCGACGATCTGCTCTTTGCCTTGGGCCAGGCGCATTTCCGTCTCCTTGAGGGCTGCTTCATGCCACGTTGGCGACTCAATCTCCTCGGGTTGGTCATTCAGGTCCACCCAAAGTGCCTCCATCAACCTCAGCTTCTCAAGACGAGGTAGGCTAAGTGCAATTTCTTCAACGCTCATGAGTCGTTTATACCCGTGCAGAACGAGATCTCAAGTCCCGAAGTTCTGACGGAAAGCGATCCTCCGCAGTGTGCAGAATGCGAAACCGACGAGAAGGTGACTTCGACGGATTCACAGCGCCGCCGCGATTTTCTCCAGCCCTTCTAACATCCGAGCGCGCGAGCAGCCGAAGTTGAAGCGAATCCAGCCCGGCCAGCCGAAATACGCGCCGTCGGATAGAAAGAGCCCGGCCTTTTTCTCGAAGTGCTGGGCGGGATTCTCGACATCCAGCTCCCGCGCGTCGACCCACGCGAGATACGTCGCTTCGCCCGCCTTGACTGATAGCCCCGGGCAGCGGGTGGTGATGAAGTCCACCAGCGTGTCGCGGTTAGATTTTAGATAGGCCATCAGTTCGAGCCGCCACGACTCGCCGTCGCGGTAAGCCGCCTCGGCGGCGTAGTAGGATAGCGCGTTGATTTCACTCAACGTATGGCCGCGGGCGGCGGCAAATTTGCGGCGGATCGTGTCGCCGGGGATCACTGCGAAGGCAAAGCCGAGACCGGCGATGTTCCAAGTCTTACTCGGCGAGAGTAGCGTGATCGTCCGCTGTGCGAGTTCGATTGGCAGATTCAGCGCCGAGAAATGGGGCGTTGCAGTTTCATCAAAAATCAAGTCGCAATGGATTTCATCCGACACCAGCACCAGATCGTGCGTCTCGCAGAATGTAGCAAGCTGAGTCACTTCATCCGCAGAAAACACCTGGCCTAACGGGTTTTGCGGATTGCATAGTAGGAAAATTTTTGTCTCCGGCGTGACAGCTTTTTCCATGGCATCCCAATCGAAAGTCCACCGGCCATCAATCAGCACGTGATCGACCGTGATCAAGGAAACATGGGCGTCGTGATGCACTCCGATGAACGGCGGATACACCGGCGTGCAGGTCATCACCGCGTCGCCCTCCTTGCAAAACGCCCGAGCTGCTAGAGAAAGCGCAGGCACCAAGCCACCGAGATGGATGATCTGCTCAAGCGGCACCGTCACTCCCCGGCGGTCGCTGAGATAGCGAGTGACGGCCTCATTTAAGCCAGCGTGAGGCTGCGCATAGCCGAAAACCCCGTGGTCCACGCGCTGGTGCAGCGCCGTCAAGATCGCCGGTGCCGAGGCGAAATCCATGTCCGCCACCCAGAACGGATCAAGCTCGGGCCGCCGGTCATACTTGATGCAGCCCGTTCCACGGCGGGTGATGGGAGTGTCGAAATCGAAATTCATGTGAGCGCGTTTTTCACCGCTCCCCGAAAAAGTTACAAGCCCGACCTTGTGGAGAAATCCTCGACCCTGTGAAATCTCGCACTACTTTTGCGCCTCATGAAAACACGCGAATTCGCAAACACTGGCCGTCAAGTGTCAGAAATCGGCCTTGGCTGTTGGCAACTTGGCGGCTCCGACTGGGGTGCCATCGACGAACCCGCTTGCCACGCCATTCTATCAGCGGCAGTGGAGGCGGGCGTGAATTTCTTCGACACCGCCGATGTGTATGGCGGCGGGCGCAGCGAGTCGCTCATCGGGAAATTTCTCAAACAAACTGGCCACGAAATTGTCGTAGCCACCAAGCTCGGCCGCACCGCCGATCTCTATCCGGACCACTACAGCGAGACCACGGTGCGCGCCGCGACGGAAGCATCACTCACGCGCCTCGGTGTGGAATCGTTAGATCTCACCCAGCTCCACTGCGTCCCCACTGAGATTCTCCGCCGTGGCGAGATCTTCGAGTGGTTGGGCAAACTCCGCGATGAGGGAAAAATCCGCCACTTCGGTGCCAGCGTCGAGTCGATGGATGAAGCGCTACTTTGCCTCGCACAGCCCGGCCTCACTTCATTGCAAATCATCTTCAATATCTTCCGCCAAAAGCCAATCGAAGTACTATTCCCAGAAGCGCTCGCTAACAACGTTGCCATCATCGTGCGGCTGCCGTTAGCCAGCGGCGTGCTTGCCGGAAATTTCTCCGCCGCCACGGTTTTCCCCGCGAGCGATCACCGGAACTACAACCGCGACGGCCAAGCGTTTAACGTCGGTGAGACCTTCGCCGGGCTCCCGTATGACAAGGCGGTGGAGCTGGCGGATGCGCTCAAGCCGTTTGTCCCCGCAGGTGAGACGATGGCGGAAATGGCCCAGCGCTGGATCCTCGATCATCCGGCGGTCACCACCGTCATCACTGGTGCAAGTCGCCCATCCCAAGTGGCCGCGAATGCTGGAGTTTCCGAGCTGCCTCCGCTGCCCGAAGCATTGCACAGTTCACTGCGGGATTTCTATCAACAGCATGTTAGCAACCACATTTGCGGTCCTTACTGAGCGTCAATTGACGGTGAAGCCATTGGTCAGCAACCAAGTGTTAGGGGCGAAAGTAACGTTGACGATGTAAGCGCCAGGGGTGGCTCCTGCTGGAATCGTCAAGCCGAGAGTAACCACACCTGTGGTCGCGTCGCGGGTATAACTCGTCGCATGAATCGTCGTGGCCCCGGCGCGGGTACGCGTGGCTGCATGAAAGAAGCATAACTCCAAGCGGGAAGGTCAGGCGTCACACAATAGCAAACGTTTGACACATTGAGATCGAAGTCGGTGCCTTGCGCGTATTTGGTGACGCCGGATTTCACCAGATCGCCGAATCGGTAATCTCTTCGTCCGGCTCATGGCGGCCGAGTGATTTCAGAGTGCGGGAAATTGACTGGGCGAAACCAATCTCAATCGCCCTGAAAGCTGATCTCATTCGTGTTCATTGGCGTCCATTCGCGGTTAATAATTTCGAATGAAGTCGCCCCGCGATTGGCTGGTTTCCGCTTTGCTCCATGACGGCGGTGCTGTATATCCACAGTCATGCGTTTATCACGAATCTGCCCTCTGTCGCTGATTGGAGTTCTCTGGTTAGATTGTGGCTGTTTGTTTGCCCAATCCGTCGTCAAGCCATGGAGCGCCCCGTCCCAGATAGAGCCAGGGTTGGAGCTGGCGGTGAGTTGGAAATGGTGGGTCGCGCCGCCAGACAAGCAGCCGTGGGGGATGCCGCTGCCGGAAGCCCTGCTGCCGAAGTCGCCTAGCAGTTCCCCGCTCGCGGCCGACATCCGTCCAGAGACCTATGAGGTGATGAAAGGTGACGCCATTAGCAAGATCGCCAAGAAGTTCGAGATGACGGCGTGGCAGCTAATGCATTTCAACGAGCTCAAGGATGACCGCATCAAGATCGGTCAAATCCTGCGCCTTCCCACACCGGGGCAATTGCTAACCATGGTGCCTCCACCCCCAACGCCGCCGCCGGAACCGAAGAAGAAGAAAGCCGTCAAAGCAGAACTAGGGCCTGAGCCTCCGCCCGATCCCGATCCCGGTGGTGAGATCCAGTTGGAACTCGACAACGTGTTGTTGCAGGTATTTCTCGATCGGGAGCTGTTTTCTCCGGGCCTGATCGACGGCAAGGCTGGAGCGACGTTTCTGAAAATTTGCGAAATCTATCAGCGCGCGCACCCGGATGCCGCCGACCCCGCCCGGCTTAAAGCGAAAGCCGAGGCCACGCTGAAGGAGCCTTACACGCGCTACATCCTACGCCCGGATGATTTCAAATTCATCATGCCACCGAAAGTCGTGCCGGTGGTGGCACGGGGCAAAGACTCGCCTTCGCCCGCCAAAAAAAGCACGAAGCCAGACATCGCTGCACCCGCGATCACTATCGACGAAATGGTCGCCGCGGATTTCCTCGGCTACACCAGCGCGTGGGAATTTGTCGCGGAGCGCTTCCATTGCGACGAGGCATTTTTGCGGCGCATCAATCCATCCCTCAGAGAGCCGCCCGCCGTCGGTGTGGAATTTCAGGTGCCTAACGTCGTTCCGTTTGAAATCGAAACGTCACTCGACGTTCCGTTGCAACCGCCCGCCGATCCGCAGAAGCCCGTGACCGCGGCCGTGGTTTTGTTGTCCCGCTTGGAAATCTCGCGCGAGGGCAAACTCATCGCCGTCATGCCGCTCACCACGGCGCGACCCGGCTTGCGGGGCCGTGATAAATGGACGGTGCTCACCGCCATCCCACAACCGCGCATGGCCACCAAGCGCGATCCACGTGAGATCTCCAAGGCAATCCCCACAGCGCCTGGCGCGGAGATGCCTGCAATTCCGGCACCGTTAGAGAAGGAGCAATACCTCGCGCCCGGGCCTAACAATCCCGTTGGTATCATTTGGCTCAACCTCGCGAAAGCCGGCAGCATCGATCCCTTGCCCTACGGACTGCACGGCACCAGCATCCCCGCGAGGATGAAATTGCAAGGCATCGGTGGTCTGCGCCTCACGAACTGGGACATCGCCCGAGCCACTCGGTTGCTGCCAGCGGGCACCGTATTGCAGTGGAAGGCGCAGTAGCGTCAGCTTCATTCCCCTCAGCCGCTGGTGGGCTGGAAACCAATCCCTTCTGACAAGATCCTTGTGTCCTTTTCCGACTTTATAGATTGCGGGGCCGTCAGCGTGTCGTCATATTCTGCGCAACGTGAACGCGAAAAAAAAGGCAATCGTCCATCCCGTGACTCCAGCGTCAGCCAAGGTGCGGGTGTTTCAGGAGATTCGCTTGCAACCTTCCACGAGCGATTACGAGACGTTTGCCAAGACCACGGCGCTTGCCATGGGCCGGACCGCAACTTGCACATCCAAGCCCAAGCCGAACAAGCGCTTGCTCTCGCTGGTGAATTTGGGTTCCTGATCGAGCCGGGTGTCACGTGGGCGGAATTTCTCGCTCTCTGCCCGGATGCCATCCTCGGCACGGAGCACATGGTGTAGTTGGACGCCCGCGCCGGCCTCGTCGGGAAAACCACGATTCCGCCTGCATTCGGGCTGGTGCCGAACTTCGCAGCCATCCGCTCGGGGTGTTGCGCCTAGATGCTGAAGGGCCGCGTGAGCGGGAAGTCATCGAGTTTGTCCATGCCACTCCGCTGGAATATCTATTCCGCTGGTTTGCCAGCAATGATTTTTTCGGGGGCTATGTGCGCTTGATGTCGGTGATCCGCTGGGCAGACGACATGATCTCCTTCGGCATCACCCAACCGCAATACCACGGCGTCCCGGCGGAACCTCGGGAGATTGAGGCGTTTTTCCATCAGGCGGGATGGACCCGTCTCAAACACCCGTCCGGGCACACGGTGTTTTTCAACTACGCTTTCGGCGTGATGGCAATCAATGCGGAAAAGCGGAAAAGCGGAATTGTTATCTCAACGATGGTGGCTTGCAGCTGTTCGATGTCACCTTGTGCGAGCCGGATGAATCGTTGGAGCGGTTTCTCAGAGTTTATCCCTGACCTCGGCATTGCCAAGTGTGGGAAGCAGGTAGGCCTTGTTTGTGGCGAACGCTGGCTCTGATCGCCAACGCACGCAGTCTTGAACGATCCCGAATTGCGTCTGATGCGGCGGAGAAGCTGACCGGTTTACTGAAACTGAATTTGCCGCCGCCGTCGGGGGCAATTCCGCCGTTGCGAATTGTTTGGAATGAAGGAAGTATGAGGACTGGGACTCGAACCCATGATCGATTATTGTTTATTGACATTCAACGAATTAGATATAAAATAAGGGAAGTGGGAACAGCATAATACCGTAATAACACCATCGACCGTTCCCGTTCTCGTTCTCAATTCACCCACCCATCGACATGGCCTCAATCATCAAACGCAAAGGATCACCTTACTGGATCGCCACCTTCGACGTTCCACAGTCGGACGGGACTGTGCGCCGCATGAAAAAATCCACCAAAAAAACGAAGAAGGGCGCGGCAATGACCGAAGCTACCCGGCTTGAGGCTCTGGAGCTGAAAAAATCAATCGCCACCACGGGGGAGAAAGCCTCGCAGGCTTGTGCGATTCTCTCGGAAGCTGCAGATGCTGCCGCCAAGGGCGAATTATCAGAAGCTAAAGCCCGGTTGCTTGTCGCCAGCCTGTGCGAAATTTCCACCGGGGATGTCCTGAAGTTCTATACGGTCCGGAGTTGGTCAGCAGACTGGCTTTCATCGAAGAAAGTGACCAAGAAAGCCACACAGAACGGGAAAGACTACAAACCAATATGCCCGGGACATTGCTTCGATGTTTCGTGCGGCTGTGACAGACGGAGTGTTAATCGCCAACCCTTGCGCAGGGTTGGGAAGAGTGAACGAAAACGACTCCATCGTACGCGAGGTTTTCACTATCGCCGAGATAGCGAAGCTGGCTCACGACAAGGGTGCTGGCGACGGCGACTGGCAGAACGCAATTTTTTCTGTGAAGAGGCTGACCGAGGAGACCAGGTCCGCACGATGCATCGAGTGGCAAGGCATGATACTTGTCGGCTTTTACATCGGGGCACGGATTGGCGATTGTGCCGGATTGAAATGGAGCAACGTAAACTTCGCCCTGAAAACCATCACTTACATGCCTGCCAAGACGGATGGTAAACAGAAGATTATCGAAGTGCCGATTCACCCGTGCCTATTGACATGGCTTGAAGCCCGGGTACCCGCCTTGTTCACCACCTCCCTTAGTGGTAATGTTGGGCTTTCTAAGCAGTTTGTGGCTATCATGGATCACGCGAAGGTCCATCGGGGCACCACCCGGGAGGCTGTGAAAGGAAAAAAGGCACTGCATGCACGAAGTTTTCACGCCCTACGCCACTACCTCACATCGATTCTTGCAGATGCTGATGTAGCAGAGGAAGTCCGCCGCGGCATTGTTGGACAC
>JAYTLO010000226.1:0-2164 GCA_043729385.1 Akkermansiaceae bacterium | reverse complement strand
GCAAACTTGACGATGTCAGTCTTGGTCTCAAGGGCGAGAATTTCCAACGGTTCCTCACCGGCCAGATAACGGCAAGCTTGGAGAGCATAAACCCCGACGTCCATCAGCGCGCCGCCGCCTGCCAGATTTTTACGGAGCCGCCATTGCTTGGGATCGCCGATAGAGAAACCGAACCCGGCGTCCACATGATAGAGACGACCGAACACCTGCTCCCGCGCGAAACGGATGAGCTCCTTGTGATGCGGCTCGAACTGGCAGCGGTAACCAATCCCTAACTGGCGCTTGGCGGTCTCGCAGGCGGCGATCATTTCGCGGCAGTCCTGCGCGCTGTTAGCCATCGGCTTCTCGCAGAAGACATGCTTGCCCGCTTTGGCCGCGCGGAGCGTGAATTCGTGATGCATTCCATTTGGCAGGACGATGTAAACGACGTCGATGGAGGGGTCGTCGATGATCTTGTCGAAGGTCTCGTAGGAGTAAACCTTGTCGGCGGCGAGGCCGTATTTTTCGCGCCACTTGACGCCCTTTTCCGGCGTGCCGGTGACGACGGCGGCGAGCTGGCTGTGCTGGCATTTCGAAAACGCGGGAGCGATCTGATTGGTGCTGAGAGAGCCCAGCCCGACGAGGGCCCAACCGAGCTTTTTCGCGGGCGGTGGAGTTTCTGCGGCCCGCGCGGCAAGCGTCGCGAGCGAAGCTCCGAGGGCAGTCTTGAGAAAAGGACGGCGGGTGAGGTTCATCACAGGATGGGGGTCGTGGGGTTTATGGCGGAAACATTTCCCGCGCATGATGAGCAAAATCTGGAGACTTCGTCCGGGACGGGCAAGCTTCGTTTCCAACGCCCGCGGTGGCCTGCTTTGCGGTTGGCATTCGGGATTGGCCCGGCAATAGTCGCGCGATCAAATTCGTTTCAACTCATGCTCCGCACCCTTCTAGCATCGCTGGCCCTGACCACTTCCCTGCCCGCTGCCACTCAAGTGTTCCAGCCATTCGAGGGCGATGGCTTCGACGGTTGGCAAGCCGAGGGCAGCGCCTTTGGGTTGGCTCCAATCACTGGAAAAGTGGACGAAATGGCGAAGCCGTTCACCGCTTACTCCAATGACAGCCTGGTCGCGTCCACGCACGGCGGTGATATTTCCAAGGGTAGCCTGACTTCGCCCGAGATCACGCTCAAGGAGCCTTACATTACCTTTCTAATCGCCGGCGGAAACGAGGCGGGAAAGATTGCGGCGCAGCTTCTCGTGGACGGCAAGGTGGTTCGCGAGGCGGTGGGAAAACGCAGCCTGCGTTTGGAAACAGCGCTGTGGGATGTGACCGAGTTCAAGGGCCGCCAAGCGCAAATCCGGTTGCTAGACGACGCGACCGGGGCCGGCGGATTCATCGCCGTGGACCACATCATTTTCACCAACTATCCGAACCAAAAATTTCCTGCCACGACGCGCGAGGGCAAGCCGTTCGTCGATGGCTTGGTCCCCACCCCCGTGGTGGCCGGGGTCAATATTCCCATCGACAGCGCGCTGAAAGTGGAAGCCACCTTCAAGGACCAGCGTCTCACATCGCCCACGGCGATTACCTTCGATGAGCAAGGCCGCATCTACGTTTCCGAAACCCATCGGTTCCGCCAAGGAATCGAGGATGACCGCGATAATCTCTACTGGTATCTCGACGACCTCGCCTCCAAGAAAACCAGCGACCGCCTCGCGCTTCATGAAAAATGGAAGAGCAAGCTCTCGATCGAAAAGCTCACTGAAAAATCCGAAGTCATCCGCCGTCTTGCGGACACGGATGGCGATGGCAAAATCGACGAATCCAAGGTTTTCGCCGACGGCTTCAACGGCGTGTTAGACGGCACCGCGGCCGGAGTGTTTTTCTACGAAGGCAGTCTTTATTTCGCCTGCATTCCGAAAATCTACATGCTGCGCGACACCAACGGCGATGGCACGGCCGAGATGCGCACGGTATTCATGCAGAACCTGACCTCTCCGTTCGGCATCGTGCTGGTAGGAGGGGAGCTTTTCATTGCCAATGCCGATGCGGTGGTCAAGGTGCCCTACGCCGACGGGCAGACGGTGATCAGCACGACGCCCGTCAAGGTGACCGACTTGCCGGCGGGCATCAATCACCACTGGACCAAGAACGTGATCGCCAGTGCCGACGGGCGCAAGCTGTA
>JAYTLO010000225.1:0-4326 GCA_043729385.1 Akkermansiaceae bacterium | reverse complement strand
GTTGCCAATCTGTTTGTGCGAACTACTTAACAAACTCATGTGTGGCATCGCTGGGTTGATGGATTTGGCCGGAAGACGGGCGGTGCCCGAGGGAGTGGTGGAGCGGATGGCGCAAGCGCTGATCCATCGCGGCCCGGATGAAGCGGGCTTCCTGCACCGGCCCGGATTGGCGCTGGCCTCGCGCCGCCTCAGCGTGGTCGGCCTCGCGGATGGCCAGCAACCCGTTAGTAATGAGGACAAGGACGTGTTCGTGGTTTTCAATGGCGAGCTATTCGATCACCCAGAAAAACGCGCGGAACTGGCGGCGCGCGGCCACCGCCTGCACACGCATTGCGACACGGAAATAATTCCGCATCTGTGGGAGGAGTCTCAGGAAAAGATGTTCGAGCGGCTGCGTGGGCAGTTTGCGATCGCCCTCTACGACGTGCGCCGCCACCAGCTCACGCTTGGCCGCGACCGCTTCGGCATCAGTCCGCTCTACTGGACGCGGCAGGGCGATTGGCTGTTATTCGCCTCGGAAATTAAAGGCCTACTCGCCTCCGGCATGGTCACTCCCAAGGCCGATCTGCGGGGGCTCGATCAGATTTTCACCTTCGCCGCCATGCCTGGGCCGGTGACTTGTTTCGAAGGCGTGCAGATGTTAGCTCCTGGCCATTATTTGCAAATCACTCCGGCCAACGAAGGCACGGCGGAGCCCGCCGTTAGTGAGCGGGCATTCTGGACGATGGATTTCCCAAATCAAGGCGAGGAGAACCCGGAAACGGACGCTCGCAAGCTGGTGGACGGTCTCGAAGACGTGCTGCTCAAGGCGGTGGAAAAACGCCTGCGCGCCGACGTGCCGGTGGGCGCGTATCTATCAGGCGGACTCGACTCGAGCATGATCGTGGCGATGGCGTGCAAGCTCAAGGGCGAGGCCATCAACACCTACACCATCCGGGTGGACGATCCCGCGCTCGACGAACTCAGCGCGGCTAACAGGACCGCCAAATTCATCGGCACCAAGCCGCCCATCGTGCAGGATTTCAAAGCGAGCGACGCGTTGGATATCTACCCGCAGCTTATCCATGCCGCCGAAGCACCGGTCATCGACACGTCCTGCGCGGCGTTGTTGATGCTGGCCAAACGAGTCCATGGAAACGGCCAGAAAGTCGTTCTAACTGGCGAGGGCGCGGACGAATGGCTGGCTGGCTACCCATGGTATAAAATTGCTAGAATAATGGGTGCGCTCGACATGTTCCCGGGCTTGCGGCTGAGCAATGTGGCCCGCCGCGGATTCCTGAGGCTCAACAAAGTCCCTCAGTATTCGCCCGGTTTCCGCGATGGCTTGGAAAAAGCAGTGGGTGGCCCGAACGCGTGGATCGACTCCTACGGGGTGCTCGCGCTGTCCAAACTTCGGCTCTATTCCGGCTCGATGCGCGAGGTGCGCGAGCAAAATCACCCATGGACCACGCTCGGCCTCGACCTCGACCGCGCCAAGCAATGGGACCCACTCAACCGCGGGCTTTGGGTCGGCGCACGGGTCACGCTGGCCGGTCATTTGCTGCAAGCCAAGGGCGACCGGGTGGCCATGCATTCATCGGTCGAAGCGCGTTACCCGTTCCTCGACGAGGACGTTTTCGACTTCACCGCCAAGCTGCATCCGCGCTGGAAACTCAAAGGATTTCGCGACAAGCACCTGCTGCGTCTCGTCGCCGAGCGCTGGCTGCCGAAGGAAATCGCACGGCGCAACAAGGTCATCTTCCGTGCGCCGTTAGACAGCTTTCACATCGACCCTGAGCCGAAGTTCGTCGGCGAGCTGTTGAGCAAGGAATCGCTGCACCGCACTGGATATTTCGACGTCGCGGCGGTGACGCATTGGCGCAAAGCATTCCGCCAAATGCGGGTCGGCTCGCTGCCCCGGCTGTCCATGGAAATGGGCCTCGCCGCCGTCGTCGCCACCCAGCTTTGGCATCACACGTTTATCGATGGCTCGCTAGCCGATCTGCCGCGCTGGACGCCATAGGAGCGCGGACACTCCTGTCCGCCCGGCCAATGCGAGGAGCAAAAGAAAGCGCGAAGCTCCACGCTTGCTCACCTCATTGGCACCACGACAGAGTGTCGTGGCTCCGCTCATCTCATTCCCACCACGACAAAAGTGTCGTGGCTCCGCCGGAAGCCGTGTAGGTAACGCGGCGTGTGGGACACTATTCTATCAAACGGCGCATGGGTGCTCACGATCTGCCTCCTGTTAGCGGGGGCCATCGGTTGTGTACTGCCAGTGCTGCCGGGGCACCTCATCATCCTCATCGCCGCCATCGCCCATCGGCTGATGTTAGACGATGACGCGGGCTTACGTTGGTGGAGCTTCGCCATCCTCATCGCGCTGATGGCGATTTCCCAAACCTTCGAAATGCTCAGTGGCGCGGCCGGCTCCAAATGGTTCGGCGGCACCCGCTGGGGCGCGGCGGGTGCTTTGTTAGGCACCATCGTCGGCTTATTTTTTCTGCCGTTCGGGTTGCTGTTAGGACCACTGATCGGGGCGTTCGTTGGTGAAATCGCGTTCGCCCGCAAACACGCCCACCATGCGGCCATTTCCGGCGTCGGCTCGGTCGTCGGCACCATCGCCGGAATGGGAATCAAGATGCTCGTCGGGGCGGTGATGATAGGATGGTTTTTCCTGGATGTGTTTTTGATCGGGAAGTGAGTGGGGATTCGGGTTGAATCACGAGCGGAAGTGACTAGATAGGGCCATGAGAATCGAAGTGGAACAGGAAACAGACGGTCGCTGGATCGCCGAAGCGCCAGAAATTCCCGGAGGCTTAGCCTACGGCGACTCGAAGGATGAGGCGATTTCCAAGGTGGAGACGCTGGTGCTAAGAATCCTGGCGGATCGCTTGGAGAATGGCGAACCGGCGCCGGAATTGGACAAAATGTTCACCGTGGCGGCATGAGTCACTGGGGGTCCAGTAAGGCGCGCTTGGTTTTCAGGGCACTCCTCAAGATCGGCTGGTCCCAGAAACGCGCCGCAAGAGGCTCGCACCGGGTGTTGGAGAGAGACGGCTACACGGATTTTGTATTCGCATTTCACGATGGTGAAGAAATAGGACCGAGGATGCTGGCGCGGATCGCCAAACACACCGGCCTAACTCCCGCGGATCTCTAAGCTCTTGATCGTCGATTTTGATTGGACAATCGCTCCCGGCGGGACAGCTTCCCCCCGCCGCTCCCCGGACGGTCGCAGTTTCCGCGCAAGCGGGAGGTGAGGAAAGTCCGGACACCACAGGGCAACGCGCCTCATGAAAGTGAGGGACGGGTGACGTGAGAATCCCGGACAGACAGTGCAGCAGAAAGATACCGCCGATGGCCCGCAAGGGCACAGGCAAGGGTGAAATGGTGGAGTAAGAGCCCACCGCGAATCCGGGTAACCGGACGGCACGGCAAACCTCGCGTGGTGCAAGACAGAACAGGGAAAGGGCTGCCCGTCCGATCATTCCCGGGTATTAGTCGCACCCTGCGCAAGCAGGGCGCTCCGCTCCGGCGGGGTGAGAGAAATGGCCGTCCAACCTCGCAAGAGGGGGACAGAATCCGGCTTACAGGGGAGCGGCACTCCCCCAGCCCGGCGGGCGTTGCAAGATGCAATGAGATTGCTCGGATCTGCACCGGAGCAACATGTGGCGTGGATCGAATTCCCCTTACCTCCGGCGTTGGGCGCATCCGGCACAGCGTCTGCGAAAGGAATGCCTGAAACCGCGACCGCGCATCTCGCCGTCGCGAACTTATCTAACATCTCAACTCACACGCTCATGAAAAACCGAAATTTAACTCACTTGGCGCTGCTCATTTCCATGGTCGCCAGTCCACTCGCCCTCGCTCAGAAACCTGCCGATAAGACGACTCCTGAGCGGAAGGCGATTTTGACGGACGCCCAACCGGCGGTGGCGATAGAAACAACCGCCGTCGAAGAAAAAGTGGTGGTCGTGCCAATCACGCCCCCGGTTAAGCAAGGATCGCTTTCCGATCTCATCGCCGACAGTGTTTCGTTCACGACCTTGAAGGCAGCTCTGAAGGCGACGGGGCTGGACGTGACACTCGGGCAAAAAGGCGTTTATACCGTGTTTGCACCGACCGATGAGGCATTCGACAAGCTGCCCGCTGGCACGCTCGGCAAGCTGATGCTTCCTGAAAATAAGGAAAAGCTGCAATCGTTGCTGCTCTATCACATCATCCCCGGTCAAATGCTGGCGGTGGACCTGAAGGAAGGCGAAGTGAAAACCATGAATGGTGAGAAAGTGAAGATCGAGATCGAAGACGGTAAGGTCGATATCTCCGATGCGAGAGTCTTCAGCA
>JAYTLO010000224.1:0-3351 GCA_043729385.1 Akkermansiaceae bacterium | reverse complement strand
AGGGACTCGAACCCCTAACCTTCTGATTCGTAGTCAGACGCTCTATCCAATTGAGCTACGGGTGCCTTGCGACAGGCGCGGGGCGGAAAGAAGCCGACTATTCCGTCACCTGTCAAGAAATTCGGCGGGAAAATTTGGTAACCCAGCGCTCGCGGCTCCACGACGATGAGATATCGCGGGAAACCGGTTAGAGCGAGATTTGGATGTGACCACTTGCATCAAGGCACACTCTTGGTTCTGAAGAAATACCTTGGTTCGGTCCCAGGGGTGACGGACAGAGTGATCACTTGGACCGGACCGATAGCCGTGAATTGCGATCCTGGCACGTCGGTGAAACTGGCCAGTGTGGATGACTCTTGGACGACGTAGTTGACTCCGGCTGTTAGGCCTTTCGCGGTGAAGCGGATCGCGGTGTTGCCGGCGAGCAAATGCACCGGACTCGGATCCACGCTGAAGAACTGGTCGCCGGGGTAGATGGTGAAGTTCTTGGTGTTCGCCGGATTTGCCAGGTTGCCGTAGCCCGCCGGAAGCCCGCCCAACGATTGGTTGGAAACAAAATCGTGATTGTCGCTGCACTGGAGCAACATGACTTTCATCGGGCCGGTCGGGTTGCCGAGATCGGCCAGATCGATGCAGAGTTCTAGGCCGGTGGTCACGGCGGCGGCGGCCACTTGGTCGGCGGCACCAGTCCCGCCGATGATGCCGGCGAAGTTGGAGCCATCATAGCCGACGCGGATCGGGCGGGTGTTGGTGCCGGTGCCGGTGAATCCGCTGCCACTGTCGATGCCGCCAAGCAGATCGAGGTAGGAGGAAAATGCCGGTGTGGTCAGATTCGCGAAGTCCAGATCAAGCTTCCCGGAACCCCGGCGGGCGATGAGGTGATAGTCGGGTGCGAAACCATTGTCGAAGATCATACCGTTCATCACCCCGGCGCCATCGTTGCCGGCCGAGGTGAAGGTGCTGGATCCGCCGGACTTTGAATCAATGAAGATCTCGAGCTTGTTGAAGTTGTTTTGCAAATTACCCGTGAACATCAAATAGAGTTTGCCGCCGTTCACATAGGCATAGCCCGCATTCCATTCAGTGGAATTGTCGCCGAACTGGGTATCGACGGTCTGCACGGCTAAGGGGGTGCTGTAGAGGGCGTCGTCGCGAACGCCATCGACAACCGCGATTCCCAAGGTTGCGGCAACGCTAGCGGGGTCCAGCGGATTGCTGCCCTGAACGACCTCAAGGCCGTCGCTTTCGCCGTCGTTGTCGGTGTCCGCTAGATTCGGATTGGTAAAGTAGGTGTTTACCTCGGGACCATCCCTCAGGGTGTCGTTATCGGTGTCGTTATCGAGCGGGTTGGAGCCGGTATCGGAAGCACTAAAGAAGGTGCCGGTGCCGGTTTCCGGGCCGTCCATCAAACCATCTGCATCGGTGTCGGGATTATTCGGATTGGTGACTCGGGCGTATTCTTGCGCGTCGCTTGAGGCGTCAGCATCGAAATCGGAGGTGGCCGGGAAGTTGAGCGGACCTTTGACATGGGATAGATTGGTCACCGCGTCGCCGGGATTGGCGTCGATCAATACTTGTTCGTAGGCGTCCGGCAGTCCGTCGGCGTCGGTGTCGGCGACATTGACGGGGGTGGTGACGTCCGTCCAGGAGCTGCCGAACCGAATTTCGTCAGCCTTGAGGCCGTCCCCGCCGTTGAAGCGGGCGAGGGAAACGCGGTCGATTTGAAGGTCGAAGCCGGCCTTGGAAAAGGAGGCGGTGCCGGAGCCAGCCTCGCTCGCGAGATCGGACGGATTTCTCCAAAGAGCGATCTCATCCTGGCCACCGGTGGTGGAGAAAGTGATTTTACCGACGAAGAAATTGACGTTGGTGTCGCCTGCGCCCAAATCGCCGGCGAAACCATTGCTGCTGTTGTTGAAGAGGCGCACCACGAAATTGCCGTCATTGGCGGCGACGCCCGACTGCCCGGTGGCAATTTGCAATTTGCGGTTGGCTACATCGTCGAATCCGCCGCTGTGCATCTCAAACGCGCGATAGCCGGTGCCGAGGGTATCGGGCTGGATCATCACGGCGAAATAGACTGTGCCGGAAGTGGCATTGCCGTAGGGACTTGTTAGCAAGCGACCAGCCCGGCCGTTTCCTCCGCCCGGATATTCGATGGCACCGCCGCCATTGGGCGCGGTGGAGTAGCTGAGACCGGTGGCGCTGACATCGGGTGACTGAGCACCGCCGTAGGCGCCAAGCCAAGTGCCGGTGAAGCCGGTCGCTGCCGGGCCTTGGCCGACGAGACTGGTGGAGCCGATGGCGTAGTCGGAGCCGCCAGTTAGAAATGAATCGGCCACGGTCGGCAAGGCGTAGCCGGGAATCGTTGATGCAATAAACGTGGCGATGGCAAGGTGCAGCAGGATAGGTTCGTTGGACTGGCGGGGAGTCGGAGGTTTCATGGGTTGGATTGATTGAGGTTTGTTGGAATCAGACGGAATGCGTTCCAGTGGTGATATATGTCATTTGCGAATTTAGGGTTTAGGTTTTTTAAGTGGTGCCGCGCAGCGGGCGTTGTTCGCGCGTTTCGGACTTGGACGGCAGCGGCTTGTCGGGGTAGCCTGCGGCCATGCAACATCGGGTGGAAATGTGGCGGACATTGCGCCGGGCAATCACGCTCATCGCCGTCATCGGCGGCGCATGGTTCCTCATCGTGCAGCCCATCGAGCGCGCGCTATCGGTTTCGAAAACCAGCATCGAGCGCGGCCTCCAACAAGTGCTCGCCGCCATCACTAACACCAACACCCGAGTGGTCGAGGGCCGCGCCGAGATCGTCGAAACGGCCGCAATTTCCGAGCTCTCGCTGCTGGAAATGCGGATGAGTGCCACCCGCACCATCGAGAAGACCGAGAGCTTCTCAGGCCTTCCGCTCGGCACCAAGAAGCTCATCGTGCGCGGCCACTACACGGTAAAAGGCGGCTACCGGCTCAAGGATGGCGTCTCGCTGCGGATGGATAAGGGCACGCCTGTCGCGCGTTTTCCCAAGCCGGAAATCCTGTCTGTCGAGCTGATCGACTTCGACGTATTGAGCGAGGACAGCGGTTGGCTGAATAAAATCCAGCCCTCTGACCGGGCGCAGATATTGCGCGAACTCCGCAACCAGATGCGCGAGGAGGCCGAGAAATGCGGCCTGCTAGACACGGTGGATTCCACGCTGCGCACCCGCCTGCGCGACCTGCTAGGCGCGGAATCCGTCACTGTCGAGCAAGCGTTGCCTTAGAGGCCGTCTTAAAAATACAATTTTTCTGAATTTTAATCTGTACTAATTTACTCATGTATTGGAGAAACTCGGCATGGCCAGTTATCCAAGCA
>JAYTLO010000223.1:0-1044 GCA_043729385.1 Akkermansiaceae bacterium | reverse complement strand
CGTTTGTTACGGTTACTGGATTTGGCGTGGAAGCCGCCGGGAGTCAGCGGTTTGGATTAGCTGAGTTTGCCGCCTGGCCGGCTCCGACGCCGGTTGACGCATCATTTGCTGCCAGGATCACGGCGGAGCATAACGTTGTCAGGGCAAAGTACGATCTCCCGCCGCTCCAATGGGACAAGTCATTAGCCGACAGGGCCCAGGAATGGGCGGATAAGCTCGCCTTGTTCGCAAAGCTTCCGCCGGATCACCGCGATGATGCCTCGATCGGCGAGAACCTCATCTGGGGCGGCTCTGGTGCATTGACGCCGCAGTCGGTCGTCGCCAGATGGGCCGGAGAGGCGGCAAACTATAATATTGCGACAAATACTTGCGCCGACGGGAAATCTTGTCTTCATTTCACGCAGGTCGTCTGGTCGACCACCACAAAGGTCGGCTGCGGCAAAGCCAGGACAGCGGATGGGATGACCGATTTTGTAGTTTGTGATGGCATTGTTGCATAAATAGTTGCGGGCGCCGTGCATGGTATAATTTTTCTGTGATGAAAAAGAAACCAAAGTACGGAGTCCGCAACTGGAGAGATTATAGCCGAAGCTTGAGGAATCGAGGAAGTATAACGTTCTGGATTTCTGAGGAGTTGGTTGAGAAGTGGCTGGTAAGGGAAGAAAGCGGCGATCGCGGGCGGCCGTCAGTTTATACGGATGAGGCGATAGTGGCGATGGCGGGACTGAAGTTTGTGTTTCATCAGGCGGGGCGACAGACGAGCGGGCTGGTGGCGTCGGTATTTTGTTTAATGAAAGTGAGTTTACCGGTACCGGATCACAGCACCGTTTCGAGGCGGCTGAGCCGATGTGCGGTCGAGTTGCCGATCAAGCCAAGCACGAAGGCACGACATATTGTGTGTGATTCAACGGGCGTGAAGGTTTACGGCGATGGCGAGTGGCGGGTGCGCACCCACGGTGCGTCAAAACGCCGGACATGGAGGAAACTGCACCTCCATGTAGACGAAGCGACCAGCGAGATTATCGTTGCCGGAGCCAGCAAAAA
>JAYTLO010000222.1:0-6285 GCA_043729385.1 Akkermansiaceae bacterium | reverse complement strand
AAGAATACTTCAAATCCGACAGGCTGCTAGGCGGATGGGATGGTGTTGAATCCGGGCAAGGCATATGGAAATCGTCAAGACGATCCTCAAGGTGTTGGTGATCGCCTTCGTGTATCTGGGGATCGGGCCGCTGCTTGGGTATTACCTGAAGGGCAAGGATGGGGCGCGGCGGATCACGCTGGGGTTCATGGCGTGGTGGCTGGTGAGGCCGCCCTCGGATTTCACGCTGATGCTGTATTCGATCGAAGAGTATCGCGGGCACAGCCGGGGCTTTGAGTTCAATTTCATCGAGGCGATCGCGATCGGTCTGGCACTGGCGGCCTTGTTGGAAAATCGGAAGGATTTCCGTTTCCTGCCGCCGGGATTGTGGGCGTGGTTTTTGTGGATCGTGGTGGGTTTGTTGTCGGTTCCGGCGGCGTTGAATCCGATTTACGCGCTGATGCCAGCGTTCAAGTTTGCGAAGATGGGATTCGTCTTCATCGGGGTCTTCGCCGCGCTGCATGACGAGCGGGACATGAAGGCGGTGATGCGCGGGTTCGCGGTGGCCTTGATCATGCAGCTCATCCTGTGTCTTTGGGCGCGCTATGTGCAGGGCGGATTCCGGGTGATGGGCTGGTTCGAGCACCAGAACCCGATGGCGATGTGGTCTTACATGATTGCGATGCCGATTCTCGGGCTGGCGATTTGCAAACATACCTCGCAGCGGGATGTGGTGCTGTTTTTCTGCGCCTTCGCGGCGGCGGGATTGGTGGTGGTATTGTCGGTTTCCCGAGCTTCGCTGGCGGCCTTCGGCGTAGGCTCGGTGGTGGTGATGCTGGGTTCGTTTGTCCAGGGCTTCACGGCTCGGCGCGTGACACTCGCGATGGTCGGAGCACTCGGCGGAGTGGCGGTGCTGGCGATGGCAGCGGACACTTTCATGGAGCGGATGGGCGAGGACGATTCGCCGAAGAACGATCTGAGGTTCGCGCTCAACCAGCAATCCACCGCGATGCTGAATGACCATCCGCTCACGGGCATCGGGTGGAACAACTTCGGGCTGGCAAACAGCAGGCCGCAGGGCAGCAAGTATTCGCAGATCCTGGAGCGCTGGGAACAAAACCGGGGACGCAACATCTATCCGGATCAATTCGAGGCAAATCCGCTGACGGAAAGCCTCTACTGGCTGCTGCTAGCGGAAAATGGAGTGCTTGGATTAGCGACTTTCTTGGTGTTCGCGCTGATCACGCTGTGGCACGGGATGCGGGCGAGCGTGGCATTTTGGAAAACTCCGCTAGGCTTGATGTTGTTCGGCGTGACGGTGGCTTTCGCGATCAGTTATTTTCACGGGCAGGTCGAGCGGGTGCTGACGCAGACGAAGAACCTAACGACTTGGATCATGTTGTGTGCACTTTTATCCAAAGCCGAGTGGTGGCGGCGGCAGGAGAAAAAATTGAAGTCTCAGCGGTAGAGAACGTGTTCGATTGTTCTTAGGGCCAATGCCTTTAGGGATAGGGTGAAACTTCAAATGATTTTCTTATCCCCAAAAGGGATTACAGAATGTAGCCCGGGGTCGAGGAGCGGTAGCGACGACCACTCCGGGATAGGGAATTCTAGAATCCGCACCCTGAAAGGTGTGCCGGAAGCGTCGGTACCACTTCCAACAGGACACTCTGATTCTGCTTCCAACCGTCCCTAATTCCGATGGGAGCTTGCTACTGGGTCATTACCGTAAAGGATTCAGGTAATCATGCATAATTTGCAGGCCCGTCATCGATGTAATTTGAAAAGTGCCGGGTTCGAAAAAAAGTTTTGTGTTAAGTAACAACGGTTTCCGTAAAACTTCTCGATGTTGGAACGAGGTTTGCAACATCGATCTCAGAAAATGCAACCGGGCCTGGAGTTCCTTTCCGTATGCCTAGGCCGCTCTTGTCATGCTGAATCAAATCGAATAGTTAGAACGTCCACCCTTGCGATTTGGGTGCTCACAGTGACGGCCGGGTCATCGCCTGATTGACTCGATTGCAAACCCTAGGACACATACCGATGATCAAGTATCTTCCCGCACTATGGCCTGCGGCACGCCGGTCATCAGCAGCACCCGCGGCGCGCTCGAAGAAGTCGTCGCCGATGCCGCTCTCGTCGTCGATCCCGAGGACATCGCGGACATCACCCGCGCCTTGACCGCGCTCTCCACGGATCCCGCCCTAGCAGACTCTCTCAGATCCCGCGGCCTCACCAACGCCGCCCGCTTCCACTGGAGCCGCACCGCTGCCGAAGTCACAGAAATCTACCGCAAAGCCTCGGGTTGTTAGGGGCGTGCCATCTCGCGGATCACATTGCGGCCGAGGAAAAGCAGCGGAAGCATGCAAACCGCACCGCGCCAGCCCAGTTCCAACAGGCTTGCTTTACCGGAAATCGGCACTCCAATCGCGATGGCTGTGAGTATGATCGAAAATACCGCGAGCGGCACCAACGTCCCTTGCAAGTGGTGGGAAAAATAGGTCTTCCATGGGATTTTTAGCCTCCTCACCGTCAGCGGCACCACCCAGAACCAGCCTACAAGCGTCGTCGGAATCATCGTCCCGAGCGCCACGCCCAGCACGCCGAACTTGAAGGCGAGAATGACGCTCAAGATCACGTTTGCCACAGCGTCGCTCACCGAAATGAACAGCAACCGCCGCTCGTCGCCACACATCATCAGCACCCGTTTCGAGCAGCCATTCGTGAGCTGCGAGCTGAACACGGCGAACAACAAGGCCTGCCCCACCCACCAGGTTTCCGCAGGGACACTTTTCATGCCGGTCAACAGGGAGATCAAAGGTTCCAGATAGACCGCCGAGAGCAGATAACATGGCGTCACCAGAAAGAAGGTCAGCCGGGAACTGCTCAGCAGCAGCTTTTTCAAGCCCGAGTCATCGCCCATCGCATACATCGCCGCAGCTGCCGGCGAGAGCACTTGCTGGAGCTGCACGCTGAAAAGCCCGAGCATTTCCGCCATCTTGAATCCCGCCTGATAGACCGCCACCAGCGCCACTCCGATGGTCAGGGAAATTACCAGCTGATCGCTCTTGGCCATGAGCATGTTGCTGAACGTGATCAGATAGGCGGCGATGGAGAATCCCATCTGCGCCTTCACCGTGCGCCAGTCGAAATGTTTGGGCATGAGCGAAATCCCGGGCAGCCGCCGGATCGCCACCATCGCCGCGATCAGATTCGGAAACGCGCTCGTCGCCACGCTGATGCCCATCAGCACCGACAGGCTCCAACCCGCCGTCAGTCCCCAGTAGAGAAACCCGAAGTTGAGCACCGTCGAGAGCGTGCCCACCCAGTTCGCGATATCGATCCGTTGCAAGCCCCGCAGGATTTCCGGAAACAGCCCCAACGGGAACATCACCGCCAGCCCGACAAAAAACACCACATAAGCATTCCCAAACTCCCCGCGATCCGCCGCCAGCACCCCCATCCGCGAAAGGAACGGCTCACGGATCAGCAGGAACACCACCAATAAGGTCACGGCCATCCCGATGAAGGTCCAGAAAATCGTCGCCAGCAAGCGGCTCAGCCCCGCCATGTCACCGGTGGCCGTTTTTTCCGCCACCGCCTTCTGCGCCGTGAATCCGAATCCGAAATCCAACAGAATGCCATAACCGAACAACGACCACAGCAAGGCCCAGAATCCGAACTCGGCCCCGGTGAAATTCTGGAACATCAGCCGGAACAACACCAAACCCAGCAACATCCTCGTCACAAAGCCGATGTATCCGCTTGCGGTGGTGCTCCAGAACCTACGTTGCCATTCAGCCATGAGATATTAGCAGGTTTGCCGCCAATACCTGTTGCGGTCGAATCATCCGCAAGGGGTAATCCATTCCTCCCTAATTGTCACTCTTCAATGCGGATGCAGCTGAATCGCTCATCCCCGGCATGCCGCCAGCAACTCGTCTTGCCCCTCTTTCAGGAGCGGAGAACTCACGCAACGCATCGCTAGCAGTCGCTGCGGTTCCACGAAGCGGGCGTGCATTGGCTGCACATGCTCCGCAAATTGTCTCCTCACGGATTCCTCGGTTCTTCCGCGCGTGACCACATCGCGCTCCATCCGGCGCAGCAACCGGACGTCCTCCGGGCAGTCGACGAACACACTCATGGCGAATTTCCCCCGCAGCCACTCCGGATGCAGCAGCCACAAGCCCTCCAGCACGACGAACGGGCGGCATTCAAGCTCCACCGTTCTACCCTTCCGCACGTGCTCGGCGAAATCATAAACCGGCACCTGAGCCGTCTCGCCCCGCTCCAAGGATTCCAACACCCCCCGCAGCGAGTCCCAATCAATCGCCGCCGGGTCATCGAAGTCCACCCGCTCCCTCTCCGTTTCGGGCAGATGGCTCAAATCCCGGTAAAAATGATCCAGACACAAGTGCGCCGCCTCCTCGCCGAACCACCCGGCCAATTCCGCCGCCAGCCAGGTCTTCCCTGACCCGCTGCCTCCCACCACCGCGATGAATCGGATGTCCCTCATTCCCTTTGAACTACCAACCCCCGCCGCCAACGTCGATCTTTTCGTCTCCGACTAAGGCCCGGAGCACCCCGCCGCATCGCCTGCTGTCACGAGAATAACTTCCGGTCCAGCGAGCGGAATTGGATCGCCTCAAGAATATCGTTTGGGCGAACGTCGGAGGCACCCGACAGGTCCGCCAAGGTCCGTGCAACTTTGAGAATCCGGTCGTGCGCCCGGGCGGAGAAATTCATCTCCTCCATCGCGTGTTCGAGGTAGCCGTTGCTCTCGGCGGAGAGTTGGCAATATTGCCGGACTTGGCGCGAGCCCATGGAAGAGTTTGTCGAGTTGGACGATTTCTTGAAGCGCTCCAACTGGATACCACGCGCTGCGACGACGCGCTGACGGATGGTTTTCGAGGACTCGCCGGTGTTTGTGTTGGACGAAAGCTCACGGAAATCTACGAGCGGAACCTCGCAGTGGATATCGATCCGATCCAGCAGAGGCCCTGAAATTTTCTGACGATAGGTTTCAATCTGACGTGGCGAGCAGCGGCACTCGCGTTTTGAGTCTCCGTAATACCCACACGGGCAAGGATTCATCGCCGCGACCAGCATGAAATTCGCGGGAAACGTCAGCGATCCTGCGGCGCGAGAAATAGTCACGCAGCGGTCTTCTAACGGCTGACGGAGCACCTCCAGCGTCTGCCGCCGAAACTCGGGGAGTTCATCCAGAAACAACACGCCGTGGTGCGCCAGGGAGACCTCGCCCGGTCCTGGATTGGTCCCGCCGCCTAGCAGACCCGCGTCTGAGATCGTGTGATGCGGCGCACGATACGGTCGGGTCGTTAGAAAGGATCGCTTCAAGTCCAACAGCCCGGTGACTGAGTGGATCTTGGTAGTTTCAATCGCGTCCTCCTCGGTCATGTCCGGCATAATGGTCGGAATGCGCTTCGCCAACATCGACTTGCCAGTCCCAGGCGGGCCGACCATCAGCAGATTGTGCGAGCCGGCGGCGGCCACTTCGAGCGCACGTTTGACGTGGTGCTGGCCTTTCACCTCGTCGAAATCCACGTCATACGAACGGTGGGAATTGAAGAACGCCCGCCGGTCCAGATGGAACGGCGGGATGATGATGTCGCCGTTGAGAAAGTCCCAGGCTTGACGCAAATTTCTAATCGGAAACACGTCGATTCCTTCGATCACCGCCGCTTCCGCCGCATTTGCCTCAGGCACAAAGAGGCGGCTTCGCCCCCGGCTTTTCGCTTCCAGCGCGATGGATAGCACGCCTTTCACCGATCTAACTGCACCATCTAGCCCCAGCTCGCCAACCACGCAGCAATCCTCCGCGCTGAACGGCTTTGTCCCGCTCGCGGCGATCATCGCCAGGGCGATCGGCAAGTCGAACGACGGGCCTTCTTTCTTCAAATCCGCCGGAGCTAGGTTGACCGTCTTGATCCCATTATCGAGATGCAGCGCGGATGCGCCGATGGCGGAAATCACCCGCTGCGAGGACTCTCTAACCGCCGCGTCCGGCAGTCCGACGATCACTACGATCGGCTTTTCCGCGCCGCGGGCATTGACCTCCACTTCGACTTCCTGGGCATCCACCCCACGCAACGCTGCTGAAAATAAACGGGTAATCATGTGAACATCTAACCTCTGAGCATTTTCGCGATTGATGGCAAGCGCGAAGAACCGGTCCCAACTACAGGGTCAGGGTGTTTGGCGGGCTAGGCGCAATGCGGTGGAGTTTGGGTGAGTAAGCGGATGGCTTCGGCGCGGTTCTCGGCATAGTGGTCAAAGGTGGCGTTG
>JAYTLO010000221.1:0-1405 GCA_043729385.1 Akkermansiaceae bacterium | reverse complement strand
AAGGTGGTGCTCGTGAAATACTCGTATGCCTTCATCGTGATGCCCGGCGGCGCGGGGACTCTGGATGAAATGTTCGAGACCATGACGCTCATCCAGACCGGCAAGTTGAAGGTTTTCCCAATCATCCTGATGGGCCGGGACTATTGGAAGCCGCTGATGGACTTCGTCTATCGGATGGCGGACGAGGGCACCATCAGCCCAGACGATCCCGAGTTGATCTTCTTCACGGACGACGTCGAGGAAGCGGCGGCGCACTTGCAACGCCACGCGGTCCGGCAGTTCGGCCTGCGCCGCAAGCGCGTGCCCAAGGCGATGAAGATCCTCGGAGAAAAGCCGTTGGCGGACTAAATTCCCCTTCGTCCGTAGTCCAGCCCTTCAGGGCGTCTTTATCGCCGCTCCAGTTCACGCCTTCGGCAGGAAAAACCCGCGCTGCTTCTCGGAAATAGGCAGCCTGAGTTTCTCCATCACCGCGAGCATGTCTTCCCACAGCGGGCGCTTGGCTTGATTGGCAGCGGTGGTTTGGAGCAACAAGCTCGGGTGATAGGTCACCCGCACTGGCGTGCCTTCGAAGTCATGCCATGACTCGCGCATTGATGCGACTGTGCCTTCGAGCCCAAGCAAGCCCTCCGCCGCACCCTCGCCCAGCGCGATGATGCACTCGGGTTTCACGATGCCGATTTCCGCCCGGATAAATGGCAGGCACGCGGCCATTTCCTCGGCACTCGGCTTGCGGTTATTCGTCGTCTGCTTGGGCGTCGCGGGGCGGAATTTCACGATCAGGGAAATATAGACTTCGTCGCGCGAAAGGCCCATCGCCTTGAGGATGTCGTTGAGCTTTTGCCCCGCTGGACCGACGAATGGCTCGCGCTCCTTTTCCTCCTGATAGCCGGGCGCTTCACCGACTAACATCACCCGCGCCGCAGGATTCCCAGTGGAGAAAACCATCGTCTCGCGCAGCGTCCCAAGCGCCTTGGCCGGGGGCCAAGTTTCCGCTTGGTGGCGGAGCGAGGCGAGTTGATCAGTCGCCGTCGTGCCCTCGATGGCAAGCGTGCTGACGACCGGCACCGGCTTGGGAGTTTCCACCGAGATCTCGACCCGCAGTGGCTCAGCCATCGCGACTGCCGGCGCCGCCGAGCCAGTCTTGGCGAGGTTGAAAAGCCCGCGCAAGCCATCTCGCGCCCCATCGTCGAGATGCACATGAGTGACGCCGCGCGCTTGCTCGGCGGTGAGAAATTCTAGCAGGACATCGACGGGACGAATCACCCGGCGACGCTAGCGAGTTGCCGCCCGGGTGCAACCGCAGGATTTGGCCGCGCAAATTTTTTTCTGTAAAAGTGACTTCTGACTTTTGCTGAGAGGTGGTTTTTCGGGTTTGGTTTGCTGGTTGTTAGGAGAGGGTGAGGTA
>JAYTLO010000220.1:0-3196 GCA_043729385.1 Akkermansiaceae bacterium | reverse complement strand
ATCTTGCGGGGTGTCGTTGAGGAAAGACTGGGCGAGCTTCTCAGTGGCGCGGACGGTGAGGGCGCGGCGGATGATTTGATCAGCAATGAGAAGCTGGGCGGCGTGGTCTTTGATGGCAAGGATCGCCTTCGCATGGCCGACGGTTAGACGGGCTTGGGCGACGAGCATTTGGACATCCAAGTGGAGTCCTAGCAGGCGCATGGCATTGGCGACGCTGGCGCGGGACTTGCCGACGCGGGCGGCGATTTCATCCTGCTTGAGGGTAAATTCTTCGGCGAGGCGGACGTAGCCGGCGGCTTCTTCCATGGGGTTGAGATCCTCGCGTTGGAGGTTCTCGATGAGGGCCATTTCGAGGACGTCGCGGTCGGACGCCTCGCGCTCGATGACGGGGACGGTGGCGAGTCCGAGCTTCTTGGAGGCGCGCCAGCGGCGTTCGCCGGCGATGAGTTCGAGCTGGCCATTGACGGCGCGGACGATGAGCGGCTGGATGATGCCGTGCTGACGGATGGACTCCATCAGATCGTCGAGCGGCGATTCCACAAACACGGTGCGCGGTTGCAGCGGACTGGGGACGATCTGGTCGAGCGGCACGTCTCGGACTCGTTTGAAATCATCCGGCGCGGCGAGGGCGTCTGCCGCCGGTGAGACGACACTTTTTTTAATAAGTGCGCCGAGTCCTTTACCGAGTGCCTGTTTCGCCATGGGACGGCGAGGATTATGCAAAGCCGCCGGACATTCCAAGCGGAATCCGGCTGCTAGCTGTGTGATCAGCTTGGCTGAAGGGAATTTTTTAAAAACGAGGGGGAGATGGAGAGGGGGAGTGGCTCGTCGTGCATCGACGCAGCGTCCGAACTTGCTGAATGGATGTGGCAATTCGGTTGACAGGAAATTTTAGTGAATACATTTTGTGTTCGTTGCACATCATCAAGGAAACATTCCTGAGAGAGGCTGCCGCATCTCGGTCAAAAGCTGGTAAATGGCTTGAGACATGGATCGCGGTGGTCAAAAGCGCCGACTGGGAAAGCATCCGTGATGTGCGGCGGACTTACCCGTCAGCCGATCCCGTGAAGGTGGCAAGCGGGAGAAGCACCACCGTTTTCAATGTTTGTGGCAATGACTTCCGCTTGATCGTAGCCATCCACTACGACAAGCGGCGCGTTTACACCCTGCGATTTATGACCCACGCGGAATACGACAAGAACCACTGGAAAAAGGAGCTATGAACACTCGACTGACCCTCAGCTTTGACGCTATGCCTCAAGACTACGCAGCCCTCTGCCGGGTATCGCCGCCGCGCCCGATCCATGACGCTGTGGGCTACCGGAACACCGTAGAAATCGCCGACGTGTTCGCGGGATTCGAGGATCGGATGACGGCGGATCAGAATGATTATTTCGATTTGCTCTGCCAACTGATCGAAAAATACGAAGCGGAAACTGTGGCACGTCCCAAGCTTGGCAGCGCTGCGCTTTTGAAACACCTCCTTGCGGAGCACTGCATGACGGGGGCAGGCCTCTCGCGGGTTCTCGGTAAATCGGCTTCGCTTGGCCCCATGATCCTGCGAGGAGAGCGGAAGATCACCGCTGACCATGCCGTGCGGCTGGGCAATCATTTCAAATTGCGACCCGATGCGTTTTTGCGATAGCGGCCGGGACGGAGTGATTTCGACCTACCGGAATTCTCTGCCAAGCTTGACGGGCGCGAGGACAGGAGGCATCCCTTGCCGCGTGAAATCGACATCATTTTTTTCCTCTCTCGCCGCCGCCGTGCTGGCTGCGGGTGGTCCATCCGCGCAGGGTGCGCCGCCGCCGTTGGCACCGCTTCCGAAGATTCCCAAGGAGGAAGTTGCGACCCCTTCGTTCGCGCCGGCTGATGTGGTGGCTGCTGCGGTGACGGCAGTGGCCAACCTCGGTGACGAGGTGGTGTTAGGCCGTTATCAGGTGGCTGTCGAGCGGATGAATCCGCAGTGGAAGGAGCGCACCGCCAACCGCATGGGCGGGATGAAGGAGCTTGAAAAGCAGCTCGCCGGGGTGGCTCGCCAGATGATCCAGCAGGGGATCAGCATGATTTCCTTCAAGCCGCAGGGGCTGCCGCGGTCGTTTGAAGTGGGACCCGGCAAGAAGGTGGAGAAGGTCAATGGCGTGGAAGTCGAAAGCCTGATTTTCACCAAGTGGCTGGTCATCATCCCGACCGTCACGAAGTTCAGAATCATCCGTCCGGGGGAAGTGAAGGCGATCGTGATCGAGTCTATTGGCTTCCAAGTGGCGGTCTCTGAGAAGGGCAAGAACGACTGGACATTCATCGATGGCTCCGGTCTAACAGTGAACGATCTGCGCGGGCTGTTTGTGAATTTGCCGCAGGATTTGCAATTTCCTCCTTTGGAAAAACGCGAGTCTCGTTAGAATCCCTGCCATGTCAGCGAAGAAGAAGAAGGCGGTGTCCGATCACAATGTTTTGCACCGCAAGCTCATCGACTTGTGGAACCGAGGGCAGAGCAAATTCTGCGAAGTGCGCGGCTCGGAAATCCACGGGCGGGGAGTTTATGCGACGTGTTACATCCCGCAGGAAACGAAGATCATCGAGTACGTGGGCGAGCTGGTGGACAAGGACGAGAGCGGCCGGCGTGGGATCTCGCAGCACGCGAAATCGGTCAAGACGGGTGACGCGGCAGTTTACATTTTCACCTTGTCCAAGCGCTTTGACATCGATGGCAACGTGCCATGGAACACCGCGCGCTTGATCAATCATTCATGCAGCCCGAACTGCGAGGCGTGGATCGAAGGGCGCAAGATTTTCATCCACTCACTCACTGATATCAACGAGGGCGACGAGCTCACCTTCGACTATGGCTTCGACGTGGATTGCTACGAAGATCATCCCTGCCTCTGCGGCAAGGATGGCTGTGTGGGCTACATCGTGAGCCGCAGCCAGTGGGCGGAACTGGACGAGCGGCTGAAGGCGAAGGTCTAACGGATCACCAAGCGGTCACCCGTAGGCCGATCTCGCCGAATAGACCGGTTTCCAAATCCTGCTTGGCAAGCTTGTCGCCGTCCGGCTGGGTGAGGCGGATTTCATTGCCCAAAGTCGTACCGATGCCGGCGGTGAGCCACAGCTTGGAAGTGAGACGGTGGCTGGCGAAGAAGCCGATGCGGTAGGATGTTAGATCGATGGACCGTGAAGTGACACCACCGTCGCG
>JAYTLO010000219.1:0-4398 GCA_043729385.1 Akkermansiaceae bacterium | reverse complement strand
TACCTCACCCTCTCCTAACAACCAGCAAACCAAACCCGAAAAACCACCTCTCAGCAAAAGTCAGAAGTCACTTTTACAGAAAAAAATTTGCGCGGCCCCACTGCACCTTGGACCTTCAACTTTTTGATCACCGGGCTTGGGTGGTTGGGGAGCATTCCGTTTTTGGGGCATAATAGGCAGGGGGAGGATTCGGATCGCAGATCTCCTTTTCTGATTCCGTTCTGAACCGCCTTCATCCCAACAGCAATTTCCTGCTAGTTCACCCGCACGCTTGGAAAATCAATCTCGTCGGCTCGCAGATCCCATGACCCAGCCCGACAGCCGGACTCGCTCGACGAGGGCCATATGAGGAACGGTGAGTGCGGCCAGGCCGACGAAGACCAACTGAATGATCGCCCCGTTGATGGGCGTGCCACCGAGGAAGTGCCAGGCCGCAGCCGATGCCAACAGAACGCCGAGCATGGGCAACAAGGTAGCCCCGAGGATGAGTCCCGGCGAGGTGCGGCTCGAGTAGTCGATCGTCCGCAAAATATGGCGGGCGCTGTGCATGGCACAGAAAAATACGGTGAATGAAATCAGCGGCGGGGCAAGCACCGCCAACACCGCGACCGCAACCATTTCCAAGGCTGTTAGCCAATCCTTTGGCAGACGCTGGATCACGGCCAGCGCGAGGCCGATCAACCAGGGCCAAGCGAGCAGACGTAGAAACGGCGTGACAAGCGTCGCGGCATCGATGCCGACGAGCAGCGCGAAAAGCCGCGTAATCTCCCCGGCGTGGAGCACGGTCGGTAAAACGATGATCGCACCGCCATAGAGCGCACGCGCCAACCATGGCGTGCCGGCCGCGGGGTCACCGGAAAAATGCAGCATCGAGATAAGCAAGAAGCCGATGAGAAAACCGGCAGGCGCGAGCATGAAAAATGCGACGACCGATGCGCCAAGAAGAAGGTAGATCACCGCAAACCACAGCCAACCGCAAGGCGTCTGAATTCCGTAAAGCTGCCGCGCAAAGATCGTGTCGAGTGCGCCGTGGGGAACGCCTAGCAAGACGATGAGCGTTGCGACGACGATCAATTCAATCTGCGGATCGAGACGCGTGGCGGTAACGGCCACGACGGCTAGCACGATTGCTCCAACACTGAAGGCAAGGCCTTGGATTCGTAGCGCATTCATCCGCTCGAATCTCCTTCCCGTAAGCTTGGTCGCGGCCACAACACTCGGGGAATTTCCCGCAGAAACAGCCATGGCGGCAGCGCCAAAATGATGGCGGCGTAATCGGCCATCACCGCATGATCGCTCATGAATCGGATGATCCGCCGCGGATCTTGGAGGGCGAATAGCGCCAGGAATAGCTCGGGTGCCCGCTCCGGGTGGGCGCGCAGGACGCGGAGAAAGAGCGCATCCATCGCGCGGGTGATCTTGGGGTCGGACGGATGCGCCAGCGGCGGCTGGCCTGCTATCAATTCGGCGGCACATCCGTTCGCCCAGCGTTGGATGCGTTGAAATGCAAAGCCTGAGGCAGCGCGGGCACCACCCGCCGCCACACCGACCCGGACGTGGGAAACATCCGTACCGCGATCAAAAGCGGCCTGCCCCATTGGCAGCACCCCATGCTCAGAGCGCAGCACCGCATGACTCGATCCACCGACCTGTCGCCGGATGAATGCGGCGAGTTCCTCCGCGAGATCTTCTGGGCCGAGCGGATCGGGCGCTAAAACCGTGACTTCCACCAGCGCACGGCGCGGCGAAAAAGGCAGCAGATAAAGAAAGGTGATACGCTCATTTTTGCTCGGCGAAAAATCCATCAGCTGAGCCACGCCGGGATCGAAGCGGTCCGCCTCACACTCGATCTCATGGCCGCTAAAAGACTGCCACAATACAGCGGTGCCCCGTTCCGGCACTCGCTGGGGCCGCGTGTCGATGAGCCGCTTCGCCCAACGCGAACCGCAACGCGTCTCGACCCGCCATAAACCGCCTTCCTTGCGTGGCTCGCCGAGGACTGGCTCATTCATCGCGAGGGTAATGCGAGCCGTTTCGGCCAGTGCCGCAGTAGCATGGGCGTAAAAATTCTCCGCCGGAATCATCGCGTAAAGGATGGTGTGGCAATCGACGCTGACACGGCGTCCGCCATGCGCAAGCGTGACCATCGGCCAGCGATGCTGCACGAGTTCGCGCAAGTGCGCCGAGCCATCGTCCCAGAAGCACCAGGTCCGATCATTGGAATAGTGCGACCGGCTCTCGATGATGACGGTGCTCGGACAATTTTCCCCATCAGCCGCGAGTCTCAGTGCGAGACTCAGTCCCGCGCAGCCACCGCCGAGGATGAGAATGTCGGACTCAGTTTGCATGGCTGGTTTCGATCCCCGGCAAACCGCGCAAGGCACCATGCAGGCTGGCATCGTGTTGAGATGGAAATTTCCAAAATTCACTCCGTAACGGCGCACTGAGTAGGGCTTGGGCAGTGAGCGCCGCTTTTTCGCGGTCAGTCACCACAACGCGACCGTTCCAAAATGCGTGGTCGGCGGTCCGCAGCCGAGTGCCGATCGCCCGATAGACGCGGGCTGCCACGAGGATGCCGCCACGCGCGCGGAGCGGCAGATACGACAGCCCGCTTTCCCCGCTCGCGTAATACCGATCCGCCAAGCTCAGCAGTGCCGCCACGCATTCGCGGAGCCTCGGCCGCAGCATTTCTGAAGGAAAAACTAACTCACCCGGCGACAGCTCGCCGATCATGGATGCGGGCAAATAGCGGCGGCCTGCAGCAGCATCTTCGGCGATGTCACGAGAGATATTGGTGAGCTGCATGGCGATGCCAAGATCGACCGCATGAGCATGAGCCACCGGAGAGCGCACATCCAACACTCCACACATCATCACGCCCACCGTCCCGGCCACGCGGTAACAATAGCGGCAAAGTTCTGCCTCATCCGCAACCCGCACCGAATCGAGATCGGAGCGCACTCCCGCGATCAGCTCCAGTGCGATTTCGGGAGAAATGTGGCATTCCTTCATCAAGCGGATTCCATCGCGAATCACAGGATCGGCAGATAGGCCCGTGACGATCGAAATACTGGCTGCATTCAGTTTCTCCCGTGCGTCTGCCGCAGACGTGCTTTCGTCGGCGAGATCATCAAGGTGGCGGCAAAATCCGTAGAGGCGAGTCGCTCTTGCGGCATGGGTTTTTCCGAGAAGCCGCCGCGCCCAGTGAAAGCTGCGTCCTTTCGCGGCGAGTGCCGCATCGGCAGCAGCGAGAGCTTCGGGCGCATCGATTGCCAGCTTCATTTCGTCATCGCAGCGGGGATGAGTGCGTCCACGACTTTCGCCGAGCACAGCACGCCGGGCATTCCCGCTCCCGGATGGGTTCCCGCTCCCGTGAGATAGAGGTTTTTGATGCCCTCAGACCGATTGTGAAAGCGGAACCAAGCTGACTGCCGGAACAACGGTGCCACGGAAAATCCCGCGCCGTGGACGCTCAGGTAATCGCTTTTAAAGTCTTCCGGCGTCTTGTAAAAATCGGCGGTGATACTCTCGGCTAGACCCGGCAAAATCGTGCGATCCAGTGCGGCGACGATGCGATCACGCAGTCGCGGACCCTCGATTTCCCAATCCACTTTTGCCTGTAAATTCGGGACCGGACAAAGGACGTAGAAGCTGTCGCAACCCGGCGGCGCAAAGTTTGGATCGGTGGCTGTGGGACGATGCACGTAAAGTGAGAAATCGTCTGCCAGGACTTGGCGATAGAAGATGTCTTCAAGAAGTTCGCGGTAGCGAGGACCCAACCAGATGGTGTGGTGCGCCACCTCGGGATAGGTCCGCGTTGTTCCAAAGTAGAGGACAAACAGCCCCATCGAATAATGCGCTGCGGCGAGTTTCATGCGGGTCGAGGCGGCCTGGGCGGACGGCTGGATCATGTGCCGATAGAGATGCGCCGCGTCGGCATTGGAAACGATGACATCTGCGGTCCGCACGCTTCCGTCGGCCAGCGTGACACCCTTCGCGACGCCGCCTTGCACATCGATCTTCTCAATGGTCGCGCCCAGCTGGATTTCGATGCCGTGCCGCTCCATCAGGTCGCCGAGCGCACGCGTGATCGCTCCGGTGCCGCCCATCGCGAAATGCACGCCATACTCCCGCTCAAGATAGTGGATCAAAACGTAGATGCTAGTCGTGTCGAAGGGATTGCCCCCCACGAGCAGTGGTTGGATCGAGAACGCTTGCTGGAGCTTTGGATTGGAGAGATGCCGCGACACCATTCCCCACACGGTTTCATAATTTCGCAGCCCTATCAGCTTTGGGATCTGGCGCACCATCGTCATGAAGCGATGAAACGGCTGAGCGGAAAGTTCCGTGAAGCCGACCTCGAAGATGCGCTTGGATTGCGCCAGCAGGGCAAGGTAG
>JAYTLO010000218.1:0-2373 GCA_043729385.1 Akkermansiaceae bacterium | reverse complement strand
GATCCGCATCAGCTCGCAGGCCCCCTTCGTCGTCTGGCAGGCCAGCAGCACCTGGATGATCATCCGCTCCATCAGCAGCGTGAACCGCCCATGCTCCTCCGCCCACGGAATGCCGCCGGCCTTTCCCTTAACCGCTCCGCCACGACCGATCATCCCGCCAACCTTATAAGCCGCTCCACAGGCCGCTCTTATGCACCTTTTCGGGCGGGCTCTCGCGGGAATCGTCGTCGGACAAGCCCTTGCCCCACCGCTACTTACGTCGCATTGTGAATAAAACGCGGCCCGCATAAGCGCACTTTCTTATTCACCAAACTCGCCGCCATTTCGGGGGATGTCTCAGCGATTTTATAAGCTGTTTTTCAAACAGACTTACACCTTCGCACAACCATTTAGCGGCACAATTTCTTCCATTACAAGTAGAGTCGAGAAGTGACGCGGTGGTTTAGGCGGCAGTTTGTATTCCCTGTTTCTCGCCCTTTCGTCTGCGAGTGTCACAGTATCGCCACCATGCTCCGTTTTCACTTCCCGCTCATCGAACCGGACAGGCGGATTTCTCCCGGCGCGCCGGGACTCTCGGACATGGGTTCTCACGCGGTTCGCCCACGGAGTTGCCGGGTGCGCAAGCTGGTGAGCTGGAGTAGTCCCAGCTCTTCAAAGAGGTAGGCGTCAGGATATTGGTTAATTCCCCGTCCTGTCTTCTTATGCTTGGCCACCAGCCACTTGCGGAACAACTGGCGAGTATGGAGATCAATGCTGCGGTACGCGGTGCTGACCGGGCCGCGGGAGAAATAATTCCCCCAGCCTTGCAGCCCCGGCGCGCCGGGGTTAATCCGCCCCACCACCTCCGCCTCTGCCAGCAGTGTTCGGTCCCGACCGGTCAGTTCGCTGATCTTGGCTTTCACCTTCTTGACGGCCTTCAGCGAGGGACGAGTGCCGAGCACCATCCGCCGCTTGTTCCGCGACCAGAACGGACCAATCGTATAACCCAGAAAATCGAACGTCTCCTCCGGCAGGCGGCAGAGCCGCGTCTTCTTCTCGTTGACCGTCAGTTTCAGCTTCTCCATCATGTCCCGCATCACTTGCATGGCCTTGTCCGCCGTGCCGCGACACAGGATCACGAAGTCATCCGCATAGTTCACGATCTTCGCTTGAAGCGCTCGCTCGTGCCCGAGAGTCTTCCAGCCCAGTATGAACCGCCGCATGTAGAGATTGGCAAACAGCGGAGAGATGGGCGAGCCTTGCGGACTCCCCCGTCCCGTGTCCTTGTTGACGGTCGTTCGCTGCACATGCCCGCGCTTGTTCGTCTCCTCGACCGGGGCTTCCAGCCACATCTTGATCAGATGCAGCACGGCCTTGTCGCTGATTCGACGAGCCAGGCTGAGCATCAATTCCGCGTGCGGAATTGTGTCGAAGTACCCGCTCAAGTCCGCGTCCACCACCTCCGTATGCCCGTAGCAGGCCCAACGATGGACGGCCGAAACGGCGTCCAGAGCGCTGCGCTCTGCCCGATAGGCGTACTGTTCTGGTTGCAAGTCGGCTTCGAAGATCGGGTCCAAAATCAAACGCAACGCCGTTTGCACGACGCGGTCCTTGATCGTGGCCCTGTTTTCTTGGGAAACACGGCCGAGGGGCCGCTGCTTCCCGTCCGGCTTGGGTATCCACACCCGCCGAACCGCCTGCGGACGATAGGTCTTCGTCCGAAGTTCTTCCGCAATTTCACCCAGCCACCGTTCCAGCCCGTACTCCTCGACCTCGTCGAACTCTTGCCGGTCGATTCCCGGTGCACCGTCGTTTTCGCGGCACCTCCGGTAAGCGGCCCGCAATACGTCCAGGCGATAGACCTTGTCGTACAGGGCATAGAAACGGAAACCCGGTGACTCCTTCGCTTTCGCGTGTAGCGCTTCCTGGAGCTGCTGAACTTTGTTTGCGTTGATAGGCTTGTCACCAATCGTCATCATCCCCAGCTCCTTCTTTCGCTATCCATGAACTAAGGCCCCTTCCCATCCCCCGGAGTTACCCGGCTTCTTCGGTACTACGAGCCTCTCCGCCATCTCCACCGGCCTGGCCTGTCCCTCACGGGAGCCCAGTTGGAGAGCAAGCCCTCCACCGGCGAGACTTCCCTTGTTGCGTCTGACGTCCTTCGTTGCATGCCGATGCCCCGTATTTCAATCCAATGCGGCCCGGCGGAACTGCGAAGTGCGTTCATCGTTCTCTTCCTTCGCAGCGGCGGCCTTCCCGCAACTTGGAGACGGTCGGCTTCCGCACAAATTCGTTTCGAGGCTTGCTCAGCATTCACTCACGTTTCGGCCTGCAACTTCGCCAAGTCGCCTAAAGCGACCCTTACACCAGAGACTCAGGCGGCTTCGTCACCTC
>JAYTLO010000217.1:0-20936 GCA_043729385.1 Akkermansiaceae bacterium | reverse complement strand
TACCTCACCCTCTCCTAACAACCAGCAAACCAAACCCGAAAAACCACCTCTCAGCAAAAGTCAGAAGTCACTTTTACAGAAAAAAATTTGCGCGGCCGGGTGATACCTACGGGTCATGGGAAATCCTCGATGAAGCCGAAATGAAAAAGCGTGGAATCAAGATTCCAACATTCTCAACAATGCGGGTATCTGAGCGGCTACCGCACTTCTTCTATGAACGGCTGCGTGACACTCACGGCCACTGGGTGGTGCAACATGATTTTTTTAATCACGATGGGCTCACCCAAGATGGCATCGCCGAAGCCTTCGAGGAATTCGCGGCGAAAGAACAACTAAGTTTTTTCTGAGCCGCCCCTTCAACGCCAAGCGTTACGCGAGGTTGTTGAAGGGGCTTGAGGTTTCCGTGATCCCGCTGACTTCGATGAATTCGGAAGTGCGGTTTGAAGCCGAGTTCTTCTGGAAGCGGTATCTACATGAAGCATCCGCACTCTCCAAGTGGCCGCAGAAACTGATCGGCGATTTTGCAAACGTCACAGATGGGCCGCATGGATACCATGTGGTGGATGAATCGTCCCCGGTGGTCATGCTCACTGCCAAGAATACGAAGGATTGGTTCAGCGATAGAGATTCTGCCGATCCTTTGGCCGTCTTTGTCCATGAAGCCAACCAACGATCCTCACTGGTTGAAAACGATGTCATTTTATCCACTCGCGGGACGGTAGGCCTCTGCGCGTTGGTGACCAGTGAAGTCCTGCCTGCGAATATCGATCAAGATGTCGCCCGTATTTCTCTCGCTCCCGCTTCCGGATTTCTACCCGGATTTGTGATTGCCTACCTGAACTCCAGCTTCGGGCAGGATCACATGCAGCGTTTCTCTTCTGGAATGGTACAGCAGGGCCTCTCGTTGCAGAAAGTCCGGGAGATTCCAGTTCCAATGCTTAGCGAAAGCTTTCAAAAGAGAGTTTCGAATGCCGTGAATACTGCGCTCGCTCAACGCCGGGCGGCAGTGGATGCACAAATAACCGCCGAACAAACTCTTCTCCAAGCTCTCGACCTGCAGAACTGGCAGCCGCCCGAGACGCTGACCTACACCCGCCGCGCTTCCGAAGCTCTCGCCGCCGCACGTTTGGATTCAAATTTCTTCGCGCCAGCCCGCTACGCGACGCTTGAGAAGTTGGCTGCCATGCCCCATCGCCTCCTGAGCGAGTGCTGCGACTCCATTCGCGATTTGCTAGATCCCACCAAGACCCAAGACATCGCCATCGTGCGGAACTTCGATGTGACCGACGCGCTCAAGCCATCACTTGATGACAGCAAGGAAATCATCGAAGTCTCCGAACTCGGCAGCACCAAGAAGATCATGAAGTCCGGAGACGTGGTGATTTCCCGCCTGCGCTCCTACCTGCGCCAGATCGCCGTCGTCCGCACCAGCAAGTCGGTTCCCACCGTCGGCTCCACCGAGTTCATCATCCTGCGCCCGAAAAAAGGAATCAGCCCGGAACTTCTTCAGGTCTTCCTCCGTTCGCAACCGGTTCAAACCATCCTCAAGTATTGCCAGGAAGGCAACCAGCACCCCCGCTTCGGCGAATACAATCTTTTGGAAATCCCATTCCCCGATGTGCTACTTGAACACAGCGAGCAGATCATCACTCACATCCGCCAAGCCCACTCCGCCCGCCAACAAGCCCAAGCCCTGCTCGCCAAAGCCAAATGCGCCGTGGAATTGGCGATTGAGGAGGGAGAAAAGGCCGCTCTTATATTTCTTGATGGGAAGAGTTGAAGGGAGTTTTCTAACCCCGACATATGTCAGTTCCTCCCCATTACAATCGAGGCCGGGTATTCCGGGATCCGGTCCACGGGCTAATTCCTATCAACAATAAGGATGGATTCCTCACCGAGCTGATCGACACCCCGGAATTCCAGCGGCTGCACCGGGTGAGGCAATTGGGTGTGGCCAGCCTCACTTTTCCCGGAACGGATCATTCCCGGTTCTGCCATAGCCTGGGAGTTCTTCATATCGCCTGTCGTATTCTAGACATGCTGCGGAACCGTTATCCCGACAGCGTGGTCTCCAATCAAATCGACGGCCACAATCAGACGATCAAGGCCGCTGCATTGCTTCACGACATCGGGCACGGCCCGTTTTCCCATTTGATGGAAAGAGCCTTCGATGTTGGCAAGGATCACGAGGAACGCACCAAATCCATGATTTCCCATCCGACTGGGGGAATCTATGGCGTGCTGAATAGCGCAGGAATCGATCCCAAGAAAGTCGCCGAAGTCATTGATCACAAATTTCAATTTCTCTTCCTTCAGGATATTGTGAGCAGTCAGCTGGACGCGGACCGAATGGATTATCTGATCCGAGATTCTCATTTTGCAGGGGTCAACTACGGGGTATTCGACCTGGAATGGATTCTGAACAGCTTGTGCGTGGGATCTTACGCAGTTCATGACGGCGATCCCCATCTTTGGCGCCTCTGTCTTGACAACAAGCGGGGACTTCAAGCTGCCGAACAACTGATTCTCGCCCGCCAGCACATGAGCCTTCAGGTTTATTACCATAAGAGCACGCGGCGGTGGGAAGCGGTGTTTCTTTGTCTAATCCGGGAGGCGGAACGTCTTGCGCGTCAGGATGACCTACCGGACCAAACTCCAGAGCTGGTTAAGACGTACCTGAAAGAAAAAGGACGAGTGGATCACAATCAATTCCTCCGGATGGATGAAGCATTGATGGTCCATGCTTTCTCCATTTGGCGGGACGCCTCTGACGCAACGCATTGCTGGCTTGCCAATTTGGCCTCCGGGTTCCTTGACAGGAAAAAAGTTCTCATCAGGGTCGAAATGCCAGAAGAGATCCCTGCCGATAAAGAGGCAATCCTGCGGGAACGCCTGAAAATCGAACTCAAGGAGCACGGAAATTCCCATTGGGAGCTAGATGCCGGCGAGTTCACCCCGTATAAAGGCCCTAATCCGACAACCAAGAAAACCGATAAAGAAGGCTATGCGGACAGCGTTCTGGCGAACTCAATCCTCCTTTCCAATGGAAAAACGAACGAACAAGCTACCCCCGTCGCCGAGGCTTCCAAGATTTTCCAAACCCTCATCGACCACCGGTTCCGGCTTCGCAGACTCTACTGCGATCCCGCCCTCAAAAACGAAATCGACAAGATCGTTAAGGATGTATTAACGTCTTCCCAACTGGATTTACCCCTGAAACTATGAATACCCTCTTCCAGCTAGCTGCGCTATTCGATGCCGTGACCGAAATCGAAGGTCGTAAAAAACTCCAGAAGATGGTCCACATTCTACAGGAATTCGGCGTTTCTTTTGGTGTTGGTTTTGGATACCATCACTATGGTCCATTCTCTGAGCAACTTCAGGATTGCCTCCAAAACGCGCAGCATGACCAGCTCATCCTGGAAGCCGAAGTTTACGGCCAGCTTCCGACTTTCAGATTTAAGGCCGACGAACGCTTGATTGGGCTGTGGAAAATACTAGGAGACGGATCACCTCCAAAATGGGCTGAATTTGCAAATGAACTGAATCGAAAATCCCCAAGGGATCTCGAAACCATCAGCACGCTAGTTTATCTCGAGAAACTGAGGGGGATTGGAACGAGCACAGATCAGATCGACGAGGAGTTCAAGAGCCTAAAGCCGCATCTTTTCGATAGGCTAGAAGCAGCCCGGAAAAACTTGATCGAATTCCGGCAGAAATATTCCCCGGTAGAGCTGGGAATTCTTCAAGTAGCATGATTTGAGTTTTTGGAGTCTCAGCCACAATGGCTCGTCGGATTGCCAGAATGAAGACTCTTTTTCTAGGTTGGCAGGCTCCTGACCCGGCTTACTCTTGGTTCCCTATCGGGCGGCGGGACGCTACGCCGGAGTAATCCTATTACCGTTTCCGCTACACGGGTAGTGTTTTGGAAGCGCAGAAAAACACTGGCATGAGGCCATTGGTAGCGTTTCCCGATTTCCTCCGACGGTACTAATAGCCAGAACTCTTCCCGTTTTTCAAGAACCGGGTGCCGTCGCAATCCAGGAAGGATTTCGCTGAGTATCTGGGCTGGCTGGATCTGGATGTGAATCACAGTGACCCCATCGCCATGCTTGCGCTGTCGAGTGGCGACGGTTCTTTGCCTGTGCAATTGGATGTGGAGCGGGTAGTCTCGCTTCTAGAACTGCCATTCACCGATCCCGATCGCTTCTGGAAACTGCCATGATCACCACCCAACATGCTTGCAACTATGCTATACTTCGCTTCCTACCTTACCGGGAAACAGGGGAGTTTGTGAACGTGGGGGTGCTGGCCGCATGTCAGCAGCCGTTCCTGCTAGATTTTGTGGCCGAGAGGAATATGCCAGATCGGGCGAAGGCGCTCTTCCCGAAGCAGAATGTGCACATGTTTGAAACTGCTCTCGAAGCTCTGCGGCTAGAAATGGAGCGGGTGAAAGATGATGCCCAAAATCCGAAGAGCGTGCAGATCGCCTTCAATGAATCGGTGCGGATTAGGGAGTCGATTTTCAGGTTTGGCGAAGTTCGCACCATCCTCACGAGGAACCCGCAAAATCTGAGCGAGGAACTCTTCGCGCGTTATGTCCGCATGGAGCAACCTATTTTGCTAAATGTGCAGTCGGCAGCGATGTGATCAGGTCATGCTTGTAACCCTCTAAGGGTTTGGAAAACATCTTAACTACGCCGGTCACTCGAGACGCAGCGCCATCTTCAAAAACGGTGCCGTCCGTGAGGTCTTGGATTTCGCGATTTTCTCCGGTGGGCCTTGGGCGATGATGTGGCCGCCGGCATCGCCGGCTTCGGGGCCGATGTCTAAGATCCAGTCGGCTTCGGCGGCGACGGCCATGTGGTGTTCGATGACGACTACCGTGTGGCCTTCATCGACGAGGCGGTGGAGGACGTCGATGAGACGCTGGACGTCTTCGAGGTGGAGGCCGACGGTGGGTTCCTCGATGAGGTAGAGATTGCGCTGGGCGAAGAAGGCGTTGTTGAGGGTGGCCTTGGTGCCGCGGCCTTTGGTGAGTTCGGAGACGAGCTTGATGCGCTGGGCCTCGCCGCCTGATAGAGTGGGCGAGGGTTGGCCGAGCTGGAGGTAGCCGAGGCCGGTGTCTGCCATGAGCTTGAGCGGGTGGGAAATCCGGGGCTGGGATTCGAAGAAGGCGGCGGCTTCGTCGATGGTCATGGCGAGGACTTGGCCGATATTTTTTTGGCGAAAGGTGACTTCTAACGTGGCGGGGTTGTAGCGTTGGCCGTTGCAGCTCTCGCAATGGACCCAGGTGCTGGGGAGGAAATCCATTTCTAACTTCACCCGGCCGTTGCCTTTGCATTCGGGGCAGCGGCCGTTGTCGGTGTTGAAGGAAAAGCGTGAGGCTTCGAAGCCTCTCATGCGGGCGTCGGGGAGCTGGGCGTAGAGGGCGCGGATGTGATCGAAGACTTTGACGTAGGTGGCGGGGCAAGAGCGGGAGGTTTTGCCAATGGGCGATTGATCGACTTCGAAGCAGGCTTTGATGGATTTTTCGCCGGTGGTATTCTTGTAGGATTTTAAGGCTTTGGGCTGGCGGTTGAAAACCGCTGCCACGCAGGAATGCATCAGAGAGGATTTTCCAGAACCGGAAATGCCGGTGAGGACGGTGAGGCGACCTAACGGGATGGCGGCGTCGATGTTTTTGAGGTTGTTGGCGTGGCAACCGGTGATGGTTAAAAACGGGTGATCCTTGGGCACCGGACGGCGGGAGCCGCGGATGGGGTGGGTGATGATAGCGGAGAGGGCGCGGTAGGTTGGGGATTGGAGATTGGGGATCGGGAATTTTGAAGAGGAAAACTTTTTACTCGTGGGCGAGACGCCCACGCTCCTTGTGGGGGGCTTGCCTTGATAGACGATTTCGCCACCGAGGCGACCGGCTCCGGGGCCGAGGTCGATGAGGTGATCAGCAGCCGCGATGGTGTCTTCGTCATGCTCGACGATGATGAGAGAGTTGCCTTGGTCGCGAAGGGCGATGAGGGTTTTGAGGAGGGCGGCGTTGTCGCGCGGGTGGAGGCCGATGGTGGGCTCGTCGAGGACATAGAGGACGCCGCGGAGATTGGAGCCGAGCTGGGCGGCGAGGCGGATGCGCTGGGATTCGCCGCCTGATAGAGTGTTGCCGGAGCGGTCGAGCTGGAGGTAGCCGAGGCCGACTTCTTGGAGGAAGGCGAGGCGTTGGCGGATTTCTGGCAGGATGTCGCGGGCGATGAGGGTGTCGCGAGAGGCGGTGAATTTTAGGTTTTGGAAATGGGCGGCGGCGGAGTTGATGGAAAGGTGGCCGAGGGTGGAGATGGGGGTGGAGGTGCTGGGGCGAGACGCCCCAGCAACGGTCTGGGGCGAGACGCCCCAGCCACTTAGCCTAACGGCGGAGGCGGTGGGGTTGAGGCGCGAGCCTTGGCAGGCGGAGCAGGCTATCAGCTCGACGTCGTCCATGCGGTCGATGGCGCGGTCGGCGTCCATCTCTGCTTCTAACACGGAGTCGAAGCGGGAGGTGTCGAGGTGCTGGCGGCGTTTGGGAACGCGGCCGTGGCCACGGCATTCCTCGCACCAGCCGTGGGGGGAATTGAAGGAGAAAAGGCGCGGGTCGAGATCTTCGAAGGATTTGTTGCAGGACGGGCAACTCGATTTGATGGAGAGGAGGATGAATTTCTTGTCGGCGGTGAAGAGCTTGATGAGGCCCTTGCCGATTTCTAGGGCGCGGGCGATGGCTGAGGTGAGTTCGGAGAGTTCGGCTGGGCGGTTGGAAACCGCCGCCACGACGACGTCGATGTCGTGCTCCTTGAAGCGTTCGAGGCGGGTGAAGCCTTCGGCGTCTTTGAATTGTTTATCAACTAACAGTCGGGTGAAACCTTGTTTGAGCGCCCACTCGGCGATCTCGTTGTGGTAGCCTTTTTTACCTCGGATGATGGGGGCGAGGAGGGTGACTGGGCCTTTCTTGAGATGGCCGCGGATGGTGTTCTCGATGGCTGATAGAGATTGTTTCTCGACTGGGACTTGGCAGTCGGGGCAGTAGAGGGTGCCGAGTTTCGCATAGAGGAGGCGGACGAAATTCCAGACCTCGGTGACGGTGGCGACGGTGGACTTGCCGCCGCCTTGGGAGACGCGTTGCTCGATGGCGACGGTGGGCGGGAGGCCTTGGAGTTGGTCAATCTCGGGTTTCTCTAACTGCTCGGCAAACTGCCGGGCGTAGGCGGACATGGAATCGAGGAAACGGCGCTGGCCCTCGGCGAAGAGGATGTCGAAGGCGAGGGTGGATTTGCCCGAGCCGGAGAGGCCGGAGATGACGACGAGTTGGTCGCGTGGGATGTCGAGGGAGATGTTTTTGAGGTTGTGGTGGCGGGCGCCGCGGAGGGTGATGGAGTTGGAAGAGGGTTGAGAGTTGATGGTTGATGGAGAAGAGGAAGAGCCGGATAAATCCAGCGGTCCGCTGAGGGCTTGTTTTAGGAAATGGGCGGTGGGGGTGTCTAACTTGGCGACGGTTTCGGGGGGGCCTTGGGCGACTAACTGGCCGCCGTGTTGGCCGGCTTCGGGGCCGAGGTCGAGGATCCAGTCGGCGGACTTGATGACGTCGAGGTTGTGCTCGATGACGAGGAGGGAGTGGCCGGAATCGACTAACTTTTGGAAGACGGTTAGCAGGTTCTCGATGTCGGAGAAGTGGAGGCCGGTGGTGGGTTCGTCGAGGATGAGTAGCTTGCCGACTGAAGTCGGCGCTCCGCTAGAAGAGAGGAGCTGGCAGAGCTTTAGGCGCTGAGCCTCGCCGCCGGAGAGAGTGTTGAGGGGCTGGCCGAGTTTGAGGTAGCCGAGGCCGACTTCGACGAGGGGGGAGAGGAGTTTGATGATTTGTTGGTGGCGCTTGGCGTGCGCGGGCGGCACGCCGGTGGTCTCGGCATAGAAAGCGACGGCATCGACGACGGTTAAATCGAGGATGTCGTAGATGGATTTTTCGAGATAGTGGAAGTCGAGGGTGGAGGATTTGTAGCGCTTGCCGTTGCAGTCTGGACAGGTGACATAGAGGTCGGAGAGGAATTGCATTTCGACTTTCTCGAAGCCATTTCCGGCGCAGCGGTCGCAACGGCCAGCTCCGGAGTTGAAGGAGAAGAAGCCGGTCGTTAGATCGCGGGCCTTGGCCTCCGGGGTGCAGGCGAAAAGCTGGCGGATGGGATCGAAGGCACCGAGGAAGACGGCGGGCGTGGAGCGCGGGGTGCGGGCGACGGCGGTTTGATCGACGAGTTCGACGCCTGATAGATGTTGGGAGCCTTTGAGTTCCTTGATGGGCGCGGCGTCGCCTTCGGCTTGTTGGCCGAGTTTGCGGGCGAGATTCAGATAGAGGACATCGTGAGCGAAGGTGGATTTTCCAGAGCCGGAAACGCCGGTGAGCACGGTGAAGAGGCCGAGTGGTAGATCGACGTCTAACTTTTTTAGGTTGTGGCGGGTGGCTCCGCGGATGGAGAGGAGCTGTTTGGTGGGCTTGCGGCGCTTGGCGGGGATGGCGATGGATTTTTCGCCTGTTAGCCAGGGGAGGGTGCCGAGAGTGATGGGTGATTTTTTGCCCGTAGGCGAGACGCCCACGCTCCTTGGGGAGCCCTGATAGATTAGGGTGCCGCCGAAGGAACCGGCACCGGGTCCGAGATCGACGAGGTGGTCGGCGGCGAGCATGACGGTCTGCTCGTGCTCGACGACGACGAGGGTGTTCCCCTTGTCGCGGAGGCCGTGCATGACGCCGACGAGCCGGTCGATGTCGCGCGGATGGAGGCCGACGGTGGGTTCGTCCAGAACAAAGAGAGTGCCGGTGAGTGCGGCTCCGAGGCAGGTGGTTAGATTGACTCGCTCGACCTCGCCGCCTGATAGAGTGCGGGTGGTGCGGTCGAGCGTGAGGTAGCCGAGGCCGACTTGGTCGAGGTAGTGGAGGCGTGAGGAAATCTCGGTGACGACGAGATCGAGAGTGGGATCTGAAGGACGATTTGAGATTTGAGATTTGAGATTTGAAAACCAAGGAAGGAGGTCGCTGATAGATAGGGACCAGAGTTCCGGGAGGGTTTTTCCACTGACTTTAAAGCAGAGGGACTCGGGCTGGAGGCGCTTGCCGCGGCAGGCGGAGCAGGTGGTGTAGGAGCGGTAACGGCTGAGGAAGACGCGGACGTGCATCTTGTAAGCCTTGGTTTCCATCCAGTCGAAGAAGCCTTTGACGCCGTACCAATCGCCGGATTGCCAAAGGGCTTCGAGTTCGTCCGGGGTGAGATCGTCTGTCTTACGGTCGCCGTAGTAGATCCATTCTTGCTCGTCTTCAGACAGATCTTCGAAGGGGCACTTGAGGTCGATGTCGCGCTCCTTGCAGTTTCTAACAAGGTCACGCTGGCACTCGTCGCCGCGCTCGCCTTGGAAGGGTTTGATGGCTCCTTGGGCGATGGAGAGAGACTTGTCTGGGACGGCTTTGTCGAGGTCGATGCCGATGATGCGGCCGAAGCCACGGCATTTCGGGCAGGCACCTAACGGGGAGTTGAAGGAGAAGAGGGCGGCGGTGGGCTTGCGGAGAGTGAAGCCGGTTTTTGGGTTGGTCCAACTGGTGGTGAACGACTTGGCGATCGTGGATTGGGGATGGTGGATCGTGGCGGTTCCTTTGCCGAGGGTGAAGGCGGCTTCGAGGGCTTCGAGGAGGCGGGATTGGTTTTCGGGTGTTAGAGTGAGACGGTCTTGGATGATTTGGATGACGGGCGAAATAAATTTCGCGGTCCGTGGCTCGTCGGTGCGGATGATTTCGCCGTCGATGAGGATGCGGAGGTAGCCTTGGGCGTTGAGGAAAGGGAGAATTTCCTCCGCCTTCGAATCGGGCGGGACGGGGATGGGAAAGGTGACGAGAAGCGGCTGGCCTGCTAGATTTGCGATGGCCCAAGCGGCGGCGGATTCGGGGGAATCGGGCTGAATGATTTCCCCAGTGTGCGGGTCATAACCGATGGCGAGGCGGGCGAAGAGGAGCTTGAGGTAGTCGTTGATTTCCGTGAGCGTGCCGACGGTGGAGCGGGTGGTGCGGACGTGGTTTTTCTGCTCGATGGCGATGGCGGGCGGGATGCCGTCGATGTGATCGACGGCGGGCTTGTCCATGCGGTCGAAGAACTGCCGGACGTAGGGGGAAAACGTCTCGACGTAGCGGCGCTGGCCCTCGGCGTAGAGCGTGTGGAAGGCGAGCGAGGATTTCCCGGAGCCGGAGGGACCGGTGACGACTGTTAGTTTGCCGAGCGGGATATCGAGGTCGAATCCTTGCAGGTTATGTTGGCGGCAGCCGCGGAGGAGGATGGCGGGCTGGGGAGGGGAAGGGGCGTTTTTCTTATCAACTTTGGGCACGGGGCAGGGTAGGCAGGAATGCCGGTTCCGCCAGTGGAAGTATGCGGGCGAGCGGCTAAAAATGCCGGGCGCGGCTCGCGGCAAGGTGAGATTACCGGCGCAGGATCACATGGCGACCGGGCGGCAATGCTTTGATCGCCAGCCGGCTCGTATCGACAGAATCTCGACACTCCTTATCGGAAAAGTCACGCCACCAGCGCCTTCAGCCTGCGGCAAACTTCCTCCACATTGGCCCGCGAATTGAAGGCGGAGATGCGGAAATAACCTTCACCCGCCGAGCCGAAGCCGGAGCCGGGGGTGATGACGACTTGGGCCTCACCTAACATTTTGTCGAACATGTCCCACGATGTTAGACCGGTGGGGCAGCCGACCCAGACGTAGGGCGCGTTTTCGCCGCCGAAAACCGGGAGACCTGCCTCGATCACCGCTTCACGCAGCAATTTCGCATTGCCCATGTAGTGCTCGATGAGAGCGCTGACTTGTCGTTTCCCCTCGGCGGAGAAAACGGCGGCGGCGGCTTTTTGCACCGGATAGCTGGCACCGTTGAACTTGGTGCTGTGGCGGCGCGACCAGAGCTGATGGAGCGGGATGCGCTCGCCAGTGTCCGACTTGCCGCTAACAGATTTCGGGATAACGATGTAGGCGCAGCGCACGCCGGTGAAGCCGCCGTTTTTCGAAAAGCTGCGGAACTCGATGGCGCAATCGAGCGCGCCTTCAATCTCGAAGATCGAACGCGGGATTTCCGGATCTTGGATGAAGGCTTCGTAAGCGGCGTCGAAGAGGATGATCGCGTCGTTTGCCTTGGCGTATTTCACCCACGCTTCGAGCTGCGCGCGGGTGGCGACGGCTCCGGTCGGGTTGTTCGGGAAGCAGAGGTAGATGAGGTCGGCTTTTTCGTTAGGCACATCGGCGACGAAGTTGTTAGCCGCGTTGCACGGCAGATAGAGCAGTCCGGCGTAGGCACCTTTTTCATCGGCGTCGCCGGTGTTGCCAGCCATCACGTTGGTATCGACATAGACCGGATAGACGGGGTCGGTGATGGCGATGACATTGCCCTTGCCGAAGATGTCGAGGATGTTGCCGGTGTCGCACTTGGAGCCGTCCGATATGAAAACTTCATCTGCGGAAATGCCGTGATCCGCGAACTGATGGTCCACGATCGCCTGGCGGAGAAACTCGTAACCTTGCTCCGGACCGTAGCCCTTGAAGGTGGCGCGGTCGGCCATTTCATCGACTCCATCGTGCATCGCCTTGACCACCGCAGCGGGCAGCGGCTCGGTCACGTCGCCGATACCGCAACGGATGATACGGGCGGCTTTGTCGGGGTTTTCTTCGGTGTAAACTCTGACCCGGCGGGCGATTTCAGGAAACAGGTATCCGGCTTTAAGCTTGAGGAAATTGGAATTGATCGTGGCCATGCGGGCGGACATTTAGCGAGCGGCAGGCAGACGCGCAAGGCCGGAACTGGAGTACGAAAGCAAGCTGCCAAGAGTCATTGCCGAATCTTGAGCGACGGACTTCGACCAGAGAATCGACACCGCCATTCAACCCTCCGACGCCACTTTGCGGATCGCCTCTGGATAGAGGCGGTGCTCTAGTACTTGGATGCGGGCGTGAAGGACTTCTGCGGTGTCGTCTGATAGAATGGGCACGCTTTCTTGAAGGATGATCGGGCCGGTGTCCATGCCTTCGTCCACGAAATGGACGGTGCAGCCGGCTTCGGTGGCACCGGCGTCGAGCGCTTGTTTCCATGATTCCAGTCCGGGAAACGCCGGCAGCAGCGCTGGATGGATGTTGAGGATGCGGTTAGGAAATACATCTAGCAGCGGCCTTTTGACCAAGCGCAAGAAGCCGGCAAGACACACCAACTCGGCTCCGGCATTCTTTAAACGCAGCGCCGTTTCCACCTGGGCTTCTTCCGGAAATCTCGTCTTAAAACCCCGGCAGTCGATCACGCCGGTAGCAATGCCATGCTGCTTCGCCCGCTCCAGAATGAAGGCACCTGGATTGTCCGAGAGCACCAGCGCGATCCGCGCGTTAAGTGAGCCTTCCTTGATCGCATCGAGGATCGCCTGCATGTTAGAACCAGAACCTGAGCCGAGAATACCGAGCACCATGCGCTTGGTGTAAGTCACTCACCCGCCCTGCCAAGCGCCAAGTGGAGATCCATGGGAATTGAACCGCAGAAATTTACCCGACGCCAATCCCTCACTCCGACTTTCACCTGCGTTTATCTGTGGTTAAAAAATTCTTCTCTGAATCCAACCCGCCGCCTAGGAAGGCTCCATGCACGACGCCCGCATCGACGCCCTCGCCCGCCAGTTAGTCCGATATTCCACTTCGCTGAAAAAGGGCGAGAAGGTCCTCATCGATCTTCACGACGTGCCGGACTCCATCGGTATCGCCCTCATCCGCGAGGCGCGGGCCAAGGGTGCATTTCCTTTCATTAAACTCCATCAAAGCCGCCTCACCCGCGAGATGTTGAACGGCGCGGAGGACGCCCAATACGAAATTCTAGCCAAGCATTTGCTCAGCGAGATGAAGGACATGGACGCCTACATCTCCATCCGCGGCGGCCATAACATCGCCGAGAATTCCGACGTTCCCGCCGAGAGCATGAGGCGGGCCATGAAGCACATGCGGCCAGTCCTCGACTATCGCGTGAAGAAGACCAAATGGTGCGTCCTCCGTTGGCCAAGCTCGTCGATGGCCCAACAGGCCGGGATGAGCACCGAGGCGTTCGAGAAATTTTACTTTGATGTTTGCCTGCTAGATTACAAAGCACTCGTCCCAGCGATGAACGCACTCAAGAAGCTGATGGATAAAACCGAGCGAGTCGAAATCAAAGGCCCAGGCACCGATCTCCGCTTCTCGATCAAAGGAATCCATGCCATCACTTCGGGTGGAAACTATAACATCCCGGACGGTGAGGTTTTCACTTCTCCCGTCCGCGATTCAGTAGAAGGATATATCTCCTACAATGCGCCCACGATCTATCAGGGCATCCCTTTCGATTCCATCCGCCTAGAGTTTTCTAATGGAAAAATCATTAAGGCAGAAGCCGGCTCCAAGACGAAGGAAATCAACAAAATCCTCGATAGCGATGAGGGCGCACGCTACATCGGCGAGTTCGCGCTCGGCTTCCATCCGATGATCCTCGAGCCGATGCGTGATATCTTATTCGATGAAAAAATAGCAGGCTCATTTCACTTCACCCCCGGCCAAGCCTATGAAGAAGCGGACAACGGCAACCGTTCGCAAGTCCACTGGGACATGGTCAGCATCCAGCGCAAGGACTGGGGCGGCGGCGAGATCTACTTCGACGGCAAGCTCATCCGCAAGGACGGCGTCTTCCTGCCGAAGGCGTTAGAGAAACTCAACGGGTGAAATGATATAGAGATTCCTACCTGCTACTCTATATCTCATGGACCCCCCTCGGAAATGGCGACTGCGCGCCCGTGCTGCGTTGGAAGCCTACTTCCGTGACCGGTCATATCCTCGATTCATTTTGCCTGTTAGTGGGCGCGGTGGGCCTGGTGTTTTCCGTGATCATTGCTGCCCCGGAACTTCTGGCAGAGGTCTTTCTCGATGCCGTGGTGGTGACCATGCTCTACCGTCATCTCAAGACTGCGGCCAGAGAGCATTGGCTGGGAACCGCGGTGAAACGGACTTGGAAGTCAGCCGTGATGACCGCCGCGGCCTCCAGTTTGCTGGGGCTAGTGCTCGCCTTCGTGGCTCCGAACAGCCATTCCATCGGCTCGGCTGTAAAAGAAATTTTAGCAACAGTGCCGGAGAAGAGGAATCGGTGAACTGATTTGGGGGGAAGGGCCACTGCCCCCTGTGAAAAACATTCGGAGCGTTTAACAATGTTTTGCCAAAGCCGCCCGATGCATCATCATCCGGGCATGAAACCGGTCCTTTGGATTCCCGCAACCTGCGCTCTAGCCCTCGCACTCACCAGCTGCGGAAATTCCGGCAGCAGCGCCGGTGGTAACTCGCAGGGCAGCGCCGGACCCTTCGACGGACGCGGAAATTACGTCGAGGAGTGGGCGGACAATCCCTCGAAATGGCGGCGAGGTGGTGGCTCTCCATCGCCCCATGAAATGAGATCCGATCGCCTGCCGGAAATCGCCAAAAACGACCAGCCGCCGCAGAACTCGAACCCGCTTCCACCGACCACTGTTTCCAGAACCACGACTGTAATTTCCCAAACCCAAGTGACCCGGCCGCAGCCGACTGCGGTGAGAACCACCGCGGTTGTTCGAGCAAAACCTTCCGCCAGCAGATCTGAGGCGGTTGTGGCGAAGGCCAAGGCAAAACCGAAAGCCAAACCGGTCGTGGCCAAAGCCAAAGTTAAGCCCAAGCCTAAATCGACGCGCTACGTCGTGAAAAAGGGCGACTCGCTATCCGCCATCGCGAGCCGCACCGGGGCATCCGTCTCCGCGATTAAGAGTGAGAACGGCATTTCAGGCACTCTCATCCGCCCTGGTCAGTCGCTCGTCATTCCCAAGCGCTAACACGCCCGGCGACCCTCACGCTTCGTCAGCCTCGTCATCCGCCAAGTGGCCGTTGTTAGGATCGAAGATTTGCCGATCGCTCAGGAAGCGGGCTGGCGTGGTCTGATAGAATAAGTGGAACTGCCGGCGAAACACATGGATGGACATGAAACCCAGATCGCGCGCGACCTCTTCTGGAGACTTGCCGCCTTCCAGCTTCCGTCTCGCCACCACCATCCGCTCCAGCTTCATCCAGTGCTTGGGCGCTAGGCCGATGTCCCGGACAAACAACGTGTGCAGGTAGCGACTGCTGCAGCCAAGCGCAGCGCACACGTCTGCCACGCGATACCCCTTGCGAAACGCAAGCCGCTCCAGGCAGTGGTTCACGCCCGAAAAGGACTCGACAACGCGCCACGTTTGATTTGACCGGATAATCCTCAAAAAATACTAATAGATCTGTAACAGGTAAGGATTCGAATTTCATGGCCTAAATCCAGATTGGTCAATGTACCTTTTCGGCACTCTGCATCGGGTTTTACCGGAAAACCCATGGTTTGCCGCTTCCGGCATCGCCATTTCGGGAAAGTCTCTGAAAGATCGCCGCGTGCTCACCACGGACGCCATCGTCATCCGCCTGACCCGCCTGACGGAAACTAGTCTGATCGTCCACTGGTTCACCGAAGCGCACGGTCTGCTCAAAACCGTGGCCAAGGGTGCCCGCCGGGCGAAGAGTCCTTTTGCTGGCCAGCTCGACCTATTTTTCGGGGGTGAAATCTCTATCAGCCAGTCGCGCCGCGGTGACCTCCACTCCCTGCGCGAGGTCGCCATCCGCCAGTGGCGCGAGGGATTGCGCCGGAACTACACCTCCACCTTGCTTGCCGCCTACTGCTGCCAGTTGTTGGAAATTGCGGTCGAGCCCGAGCATCCCGATCCCGGCCTTCACGACTTACTCAAGCGGGCGCTCGACCACCTCGACGCCGCGCCGCCAAGCTTGCGCGCACTCCGGCACTACGAAACCGAGCTGGCCCGGCTCCTCGGCGTCACCCATCACCAATCCCCGGCGGACCTCTCATTGCGCGACGCGCTCGGCAGCTTGCCCGCATCTCGCGCCGAATTGATCGAAAGACTTTCATCGCCGCGTGATTTCCGCTCGTCAGTGGACGGAATTCGCGAATAATGACTTCAATCCTCACACCTATGGACTCTCCGACCGCTACCCTCATTGGCATTCTTCAAGACCGCGTGGAAACCCTGCGCGCCGCTGGAAACCTCAACGAGGCACTGCACGCCGCGAACGCCGCAGTCGAGAAATCCCAACAAACCCTCGGCCCAAACCTCGATAGCATCGACGCCTTCGCCTCCGCCCTCGAAATGCGCGGGGATGTCCACCGTGAGTTGGGCAACTTCGAACAAGCCCGCGAAGATTACCGCCAAGCCATCGACCAATTGCAAGAACGGCCCGACCGCTTTGACCAAGTCGGTCGCCTCCATGCCGGCCAAGGTGCCGCCTATGACGGACTCGACGAGGAGGAAAAAGCCGTCAGCCACTGGCAACGCGCCATCGAATTTTTTGAGAAAAATGAACCCCCGCTCCTGCTAGACATCGCAGCGATGTCCAACAACCTCGGCTTCATTGCCAAGGCCAACGGCGACCTCGAAGCGGCGGAAACTCATTTCCTGCGGGCGCTGGAAATCCTCCACTCGCAACTCGGCCAGGAGCACGAGCAAACCGCCACCGTCTCCAGCAACCTCGGCGCACTCTATCAGGCATCCGGCTTCCACGAGCAATCTCGCGAAATGCACATGATCGCCCTGGAAACCCGCCGCAACCTGCTCGGCGAGGAACACCCGGACACCGCGCAATCCCACAACAATCTCGCGCTCGCCCTGCTCCACACTGGCGACCGCTCATGGGCACGCCGCCATTTCGAAAAATCCCTGGCCGGCTACGAAGCACTCGGCGTGGAATACATCCCCGACCTCGAAGCCGTCGCCTCTAACTACTGCGACTTCCTCCGCGAAGAAGGCGAAGCCAACCTCGCCGAAGTCATCGCCGGCCGCGTCCGCGAAGTCACAGGTCAAGCCGTAGTGTGAGAGACTGCCGGGATACGGTGGTTGAACTCCCAGTTTGCAGAGGCTAGCTTCTCGCCCATGAGCACCATCACGGTAACATTGGCCGATGACGACCTTGCGTTTCTGCGGCGGTTTTCAAAAACGCAGGGAACCTCCGCAGAGGAAATGATCGCCCGGCAGGCTCGCAACCTCAGGCAAAAACTTGAGCAGCCCCTGCCTGCCACGATTGTCTCCGCAAGCGGGATCTTCTCAGAAGATGAAGACCCATCAAGGGCATATCACGATCATCTTGAGCGCAAACACCGGTGAGAGTGACGGAGGACATCAACGTCCTCTTGGAGGTGTTTCATAAACGCGAACCTCATTATGCGGCATCGGCACGAGTGCTAGCGATGGTCGAGGGTGGAGAGATCGAAGCGCTATTTCCGGCGCACGGCCTGACCATACTTTACTATTTGGTAAGGAAACATGGCACTCGTCCCCATGCGGAAGCGGCGCTGGACAAGGTGCTCGATCACTTTCAAATCGGAAATCTGGATTCAGACGGCTGGCGGCGCGCCCGTTCCCTTCCGATGACTGACTTCGAAGATGCCGTCGTCGCGACCGTCGCGGAAACTAACGGTTCCACTTATGTCATCTCCAGGAACACCGACGACTTCACGCTTTCGCCGGTTCCCGCCATCTCGCCATTGGCGCTTTTGAGTCAATTTTTCCCTACCCAAGGCTGACTCGATCAACGCTCAATTACCATTCAGCGCATGGTAGGGAGATTCAAACCTTTCGAACAGCCAGCCCTGCCTCCGTCAGTGGATGTTAGAGATCGTCTGGAAAATGGAGGTGATCATCAGGTAGGCCATGGTGCCGATGAGGCCGGCCATGATGATGAGCACGGTGGGCATGACGAGGGCCATGATCCGTTGGAGATCCTTGTCGAGTTCCTTGTCGTAACGCTCGGCGGCACGGCGGAGGGACTGGTCGATCTTGCCGGTTTGCTCACCTACGGAAATCATGTCGATGAGCAGCGGCGGGAAAGCGCCGTTGCGGATGAGGGCTTTTGAGAAGGAACGACCGTCGCCGACTTGGGCGATGACTTGGTCGAGATTTCCGCGTAGCGAGCGATTCTGGGTTGCGTCGCGGGAGAGTTCGAGGGCGCGCAGCAAGGGCAGGCCGTTGCCGACGAGATTGGCCATGGTTTCTAGGAACTGGACGTAGAACCGGCTGGTGATGACCGGGCCGATCATCGGCAATTTGAGTTTCATCCGGTCCCAAGCGGGTTTGTTAGCCTCGTTGTCTTTCCAAGCTTTGAAGAAGATGAAGGCGGCGATGAGCGTGAGGACGATGACGATCCACCATTTGGTGAGGATGTCCGAGATGCCGATGAGAATGGCGGCGCCGAGCGGGATTTTTCCGCCACTGCTCTCGATCAGGTCGGTGAGCTGAGGGATGAGAGTGGTGACGAAAACGATGGAGACGCAGATGCCGGCGAGGATCAGGAAGGCCGGATAGATCATCGCGAGGATGAGCCGGGCTTGCAGCTCGGCGAGGGTCTTGAGGTAATGGGCCTGGCGCTTGAGAATGTCGTCGAGCGCACCGGATGCTTCACCGGCGGCGGCGAGCGAGCAATAAAGCGGACCGAAGCTGGGGCTGACTTTTTTCAAGGCGACGGAGAAATTCACGCCATCGCGGACGATCTGGCGAATTTTGAAAGAAACGGCCTTGAGGTTGCCGAGTTCCTGGCGGCTCTCCATGGACTTGAGCGCCGGCTCTAACTGAAGCCCGGCGCTGAGCATGTCGGAAAGTTCCTCGGTGAAGAGCACGACTTCCTGGCGCTTGAGCTTGATCGGGCCATCGGGGATGGGTTTCTCGTTAGTCTCGGTCTTGGCCTTGGAGCGGTCGTTGTCCTCGGCTTTGGTCTTGGGATTGGCGCTGGTCTTCTTGGCAGCAGCAGCCGTTTCCTTGAGATTGACTGGCTGGAGACCCTTTTTATCAAGGACGCGCAAGGCCTCCGGGCGATCCGTGGCATCGATCTCGCCAGTGGTGACGGCACCATTGGCAGCGAGGGCTTTGTAGGCGAAGAGGGGCATCTTGGGAAAAACTGAAATACTGAAAACTGAAATGCTGAAAGGGTCTAACCGCGAGCCGGAGTCGGACTCTTCACTTCAATGTTCGATGTTGGGCGTTCGTTGTTCGATATTCCTCACTCCCCACCGCCGATGTCGGAGGAGGTGACGGAAATGACTTCTTCGATGGTGGTTTCGCCCTTCATGACCTTGTGCCAGCCGTATTCGCGCATCGGGATGTAGCCGTCGCGGACGGCTTGGGCGCGGAGTTCCACGGCTTGGGCGCGGTGGGCGACGAGTTCCTGCATCGGGTGGGTGAGCAGGATGATTTCGTAAATGGCGAGTCGGCCGGAGAAGCCGGTCATGCGGCAGCGGTCGCAGCCTTTGGGCGAATAACACTGGCCGGGAATGTGCAGCGGGATGCCGAGGTCGCGGCGGTCCTGGTCGCTGACTTCGCGCGGGGTTTTGCAATGCAGGCAAAGTTTCCTAACGAGGCGCTGGGCGAGGAAAGCGCGGACGGCGGCGGAGACGAGGAACGGCTCCACGCCCATGTCGATGAGTCGGCTGATGCCGCCCATGGCGTCGTTGGTGTGGAGGGTGGAGAAAACCAAATGGCCGGTGAGCGAGGCGCGAATCGCAATTTCCGCAGTCTCAAGATCCCGGATTTCCCCGATCATCACGATGTTCGGATCGGCCCGCAGAATGGAACGGAGCGCGGTGGCGAAGGTCAGGCCAATCTCGTTCTTCACGGCGATCTGCATGACGCCGACGAGCTTGTTTTCCACCGGATCTTCGACGGTGACGATCCGCCGCTCCGGGTGGTTCACCTCGGTGAGGAAGGAATAGAGGCTGGTGGATTTACCCGACCCGGTCGGGCCGGTGATCAGGATGATGCCGTTAGGAAGATGCAGCAGCGACTCGATTTTCTTGAGCACAAACGGCTCCATGCCGAGCTTGGCGATGTTGAATTTCTCCTGGTTGAGGAGTCGCAGGGAAACGCTCTCGCCCTCGACGGTCGGCACGGTGGCGACCCGCACGTCGATGGTTGCGCCTTCGAACTGGAGGTTGATCCGGCCGTCCTGCGGGACGCGACGCTCGGCGATGTCGAGGCGCGCCATGATTTTCAAACGGGCGATCACGGAACTTTGCAGCGCCTTGATGTTTTCCGGCACGGCAATTTCGATGAGGCGCCCGTCGATCCGATAGCGGATGCGGAGATTGGTGCTGAGCGGCTCGACGTGGATGTCCGTCGCGCGCTGGTCGAGCGCTTCCCGGATGATCTGGTTGACGAATTTCACGACGGAGGCTTCCTCGTCGTCGTCTTGGTCGATCACGTTGGCCTCGTCCTCGCCGCTGTCGATCTGGTCGTAGTCGAAATCGCGGCCTTCGAGGATTTGCTCAAACGTATCCGCACCGACACCGTAAAGGCGGCGGAGTGCTTCGTGCAGGCGTTTTCTAGAAGCCATGCACCAGTCGATGGGCAGCGCGAGTTCCTGCGCGGCGGCTTGGCGGGCGATCAGGTTAAAGGGATCGAACGTGCAAATTTTCAGCCGTTTGTGGTCGCCTTCACCAGTGATCTCGACGGGTAGCAGTCGATGCCGCAGCGCCAACCGCGGCCCGCAAGCTTCGCGCAAAGGCAGCGGTACTTCCGCCATCGGGATACTGTCGAGCCACTCGATCCCGAGATCGTGGGCGAGTTCGCGCATGTAAAGTTCTTCGTCGATGACGCCGGAGTCGAGCACGTCGTCGATGGGTGAGCGTTGGCGCTGTGCCGCGGTGCGCAGGACTTCGGTGAGGGCGGGGATGTCGTCGCAACCGGTGCGGCGGGCAGGATCAATCAAAAGCTGGGTCATGGGCGGCGGACTTCTTGTCGCCTAAACGCCTCGTAGGCGCAACCTTGTCTCTTGAAAATCCTCGAATGCAGGATTTG
>JAYTLO010000216.1:0-4796 GCA_043729385.1 Akkermansiaceae bacterium | reverse complement strand
AGGGTCCTCGACCATCTGCACTGTCACATTGATCGTTCCCTTGATTAGAGGTAGACCGGACATTTCAGGAGCTTCGGTGACTTGCATCCGTTGGGTGCGAGAAGTGAGAATCCTGAAATCAATAGGCACCGGTTTCGGGGCGGGTGCCGCCCGTGTGCCGTCGGAAATCGGAACGGGGATTTCGACATCCCATGGCGGCTGGATCTCTTCCTGGCCGCGTGATTCCGCCGCAAGCAGGAAAACGGCGGACAGGGGAATGAATTTCAGTTTGAGCATGGCGGCTGGGTTTGGAGGAATGGTGGAATGGTGAACACTTCCGCTTTCAGACTGTGCTTGAATGAAGAACTCGGGGAGTTGGGTCAAGAGAATTGCACCATATGGCGAGATTGCTACTGACCTGAATATCGAACCCCTAATGATTCAGTCAGCTTGCCCACGATGCACGGCTATGGATGCTGGAAAGTGGGCGGAACAATTGAGACGGGTGTTGCCCGCCGAGCTAACAAAATTAAGGGAGGCCCGCGGGCTTTCGAAAAATGAGTTGTCGGTGCGGACTGGTCTTGCGCGGTCTTTTATCACCACTCTTGAGCAAGGTGGCGCAGCTCCTTCCATTGAAACGTTGGGACGACTGGCCTTTGCACTGGGAATTTCGCCCGGCGAGATCCTCAAGAGGGCCGAGAAACAGACGGGGCCGGTTGCGCGTTTCAGGAAAGTTATTTAGGCATTCCCATAGAGATAGGATTTGTGCACCGACTTGGTTCCCAAACGCCTACCTCCATGGGAAGGGCGTGGAGCCTGCGATGGCCGGGATGGTTGTGTTTGGGGTCCTCGCGGAATAACATCGGCGCTCTCCGGCGTGCTGGCGTGGCTCGTCCCTATCGGGTCACTCGACGTTCTGCACTTGTTCGCGGATCTTTTCCAACTCGGTCTTTGCCTCCACCACGGTCTGGCCGATGGCGATGCCCGCAAATTTTACCGCAATCCCGCCGACGAGCAGCACCGCCCCCGCAGGTAAAGCCCGTGGGACGCGAAAAAGTTCGCCGCAGACTTGTTCTTACTTTTCCCCTTCCCGCCTATCGGGATTCTCGCTTTTCTCCAAGGGTCGCGTTTCGTGAGAAACGCCGCTTGTCCCCTTCCGCCACCCCGGCTAACATCATGCCCAGTGAAAGCCAACCCCGCAGCCCAGATCCCCGTCCGCCCGCTCATCAGCGCGGAACGGATGGAGCGGATCTTATCCTCGCGGCGCTCGATTTCCTCCGAGGAGTTTCTGAAACAGGTGGAAGCCCATTTGGGTCGCCCACTCTTGCCAGCCAGAAAGAAAACCTGCGTCGATGGGCAGACCACTTGGGTCTCCTGCTAGATCCCGAGATCATCACTGCCAAACTGACTCGTGGCGGTCAGGAGCATGACTTCTTCAGGGAGGGCGAACGTATCTTCAAAGTCACCCGCAACGGCGTCTTCGGCCTCAGCCCCGGCATCGAGTTGGCTCTGGTCTCCTCTGCGCAAGACGCCCGCCGCTTCCACCTGTGGGAAGCTTCGCCGCTGGAATATTTGGAACGCCTCCATCTCCAAAATCTGCTCGTTCCCGGACTCAACGCCTTCGAAGGCCTGCTCGCCCAAGCGGGCGATGACATGGCCATCGTCACCTCCCAACCGCGCTTCGACATCGTGCCTGTTAGCACCGAGGAAATCGACGCTTGGATCGCGTCGCTCGGGTTGGTGAAAATCACCACCGCCGCTTACTACCGCGCCGAGGACAACCTCGGAGTCTTCGATGCCCATGATAGGAATCTCGTCCGCGCCGGCGAGGATGTGTTAGTTCCCTTCGATGTCATTCCCTGCCGACCTGCCGCTGGTTTCCTTGCCTTCATCGACGAAACCTTGGCCGCCGGCCACACCCTCCGCGCCGTGCGGACGGTCACGACTTGAGGCGGCTTATGAGCGTTTCACACTCACGGTCTAACTGCTGCTAGATTTACAAGATATGGGGAAGGGAGGTCTCCTCCCTTCGCATGGACGAGACGTCCATGCCCCTTACCAGGAGCTCCGCGGCGCTTGAGCAGCCTCCAGCACTCCGGGTCATTTCAAGTCATCCAGTCGCTGGCGGCACCAGGCGAGGGCTTCGTTGTATTCCTCGCTGCGGGGGCGGGAGGCAAGGAGGCGTTGCCAGAGGGCCACGGCGTCGGTGAAGGCGCGGTTGGCTTCGTCTTTGCGGTTGGCTAACTGGAGGGCGTGGCCGAGATCGCCTAGCAGGTAGGCGCTGGAGCTTTGAAGTTGCTCGGGCCGGGGGCTGTTAGACGATGACCCGGTTTCTAACTTGCCGAGCAGATCACGGGATTTCTGAATGAGCGCGATCTCTTCGTCGCGTTGGCCGGCCATGCCTAACATGCGGCCTTTTTGCCACCACAGCAGCGCGAGCCGATACGACACAAGCCCGTTGCCAGGGGCTGACGCGCGGATCGCTTCGAGCATCCGGATGCCTTCTGCGTAGTCCTTAATCGCCTCTGCGGAAAAGCCCCGGTCGCGCTGGATTCCGGCGCGCAGGCCGAGTTGGGACGCTTTCCTTGCGACGGCTTCGGAATTGTCCGGTTGCTCGACGACGAGCTGATCCAAGAATTTCATCGCTTCCTTGGACATGGATTCCGCTCCGACGATGTCGCCGGAAAGCATGGCAGACTCGGCGGTGGCGCTGTAGCAGCCAGCCAGTTCTAACCGCAGTGCGAAATCATCGGGCTGGTCTTTGAGGAGCTTCACCAACTCCACCACCGCGAGCACTCGCAACTCGCGGGCGTCGCCGAGTTTGCCCATGCCTTCGAGAATCGTCGAAGATGATAGATAACAGTCGGCCAGCTCGGAGCGGAGAATGGCAGCATCCGCCCGCTGGTCGGCGATGCGGTTGAGCGTCTGAGTGGCGTGCAAAAGTTGTTCGAGGGCTTTGGCGTCCTCGCCGCGAGCGGCGAGGATTTTCGCTTCGTGGAAATCTAAAATCGCGAGAAGTTGGTTCAGGCGGTCCGCGTCCACCTCGATCTGCGGCACCTCCGTTAGAGCTTTGCGGGCGGCTACGAATGCAAGCTCCGTCTCAGGATCAGCGTTGGCTTGGCGGACCAAGGCTAGCAGCAATGAATGGGTCGCTAGCCGGAATTTCATCTCGCCATCCAGCGGCAGGCCGGACCACGCGGCCAGTGCTTCGGCGAGCCGCTTGCTGGCGGCAGGTGCATCGCCCGCAGCGAGTGAAATTTCCGAGAGCTGCAGGCGGATCCGCGCCCGCTCGTCGGCGAGTGCGGCGATGCCGGCAGTGCGTGTTAGAAATTCCTCGAAGTAGCGTTCGAGCCGTTTCAGGCGCAGCTCCCTGCCATCAAGTGGCGGCAGCAGGCGGTTGCCCTTTTCCATCGCCCAGGCGAATAAGCGGTCGCCTATCAGCCGCGACGCTTCGAGCCGCGCGAGGGACATTTCCTGCTCGTAAGCCTGTGTCTGTTGGGCTGCGGCCATTTTTGTCTTGGCATCTGCCTCGGCGAGAACGGCGGTGTTCACGGCAGACTTGAGCGACAAAGTCTCCTTACCGCGCTCGCCGCGTTCTTTCCAAAGCTGTGAGTCTGTTAGTAGCCACAGACAGCCGAGCACCACGGCCACCGTCGTGGCCACGCCCACGAAAAACAATGCCCGCCACCCGCGCCGCTCGGCGCGCCGCCGCTGGTCCATCAAGCCCTCCCGCTCGGTCGCCGCAGCGGCCTGATTTTCCAACAGCTCGAAGCCCGCCGCCACTTCCATCATGGTGGCCGGGCGTTCTAGCGGATCAAGCGGCAGGCAGCGGTCGATCCACTCGCGAAACGCGACCTCCAGCGGATTGCGAGCCGCCTGCGGCCAGACCACTGCGGGACGGGCTTCGAGGTTCTTGGCAATTTTTCCAAGGTCCGCCTGGATGCCGTCCTTGCACGATTCGCCGGGTGGCGGTGCGACGAAATTGAAGGTGTCGTGACAGCGCGGAAATTTGCCCGTTAGAATTCGATAGGCCATCACGCCGAACGAAAAAACATCCCAACGGTAGCCCGCCTCATCCAGATAGCCGGCTGGATTTCTGAGCTGCTCGGGTGGCTGATAGAGCACTGCATCCGTGAAGGTGAAATGGCGCGTGCCGGAGACGTTGCCCATCGCCCAATCGCTCAGCAGGACTTCCCCGTCGGCGTCGATGAAGACATTGCCGGGCTTCAGATTGGCATGGGCGACTCGCCGCTGGTGCATCCGCGCGAGGGCGCGGGCGAGCGATCTAACCAATTTCCACGAGCCGGTCCCGGGGTGCTCGCGCAGTAGGTTTTGAAGATTGCGCGGAGTCAGATCGGTCTCGTCATCGAGTCCCGCCAGCAACGGCGTGGTCCAGAACGGCTGCGCCGCTTTGAAGTCCGCCACCGTGACGGGCATCACGCCGGAGGGCCAGCCGCCAGTCGCCAGCCGCGCCGTCATTTTCTCAAGAAGCTGCCGCGAGATCGCCTTTTCCTCGAAAATCTTCACCGCGCAATCCGCACCGGCGGCATCCTTCGCTTGGAAAACGCGCCCGCAGCCACCCCGCCCGATCAGCTTCCCCGGTATCAATCCATCGGTGCGCGGCACTTCCATTGCCGCCTTTCCTAGGGTAACAATCCATCCGCGCCAACCCTTTTTGAACAGAACCCCAGCGGGCGGCATGGCGTTATCTTTTTAGAGCAGGGTGTTTGGCGGGCTAGGCGCAATGCGGTGGAGTTTGGGTGAGTAAGCGGATGGCTTCGGCGCGGTTCTCGGCATAGTGGTCAAAGGTGGCGTTG
>JAYTLO010000215.1:0-4458 GCA_043729385.1 Akkermansiaceae bacterium | reverse complement strand
GCGGCCAGATTCGAACTGACGACATCCGCGTCCCAAACGCGGCGCTCTACCAGGCTGAGCTACGCCCCGGTGCACGGGCGGACCCTTGGGGATTCCTGCGGGCGAATCAAGAACTTCCTTAACTAAAATTTCAATCGTCGTTGGGGCGGAGAAATCCCTTGAAGCACGGCATTTTACATGGAGACTCAGCGAAATTCTGGATGAACGACCTTACCCAAAACAAGGAGCCTGATATCCACGGGCTGCCTAACATCACGTTTCGTCAGTTAGAGGTTTTTCGGGTAGTTTGCCGCGAGGCATCCTATGCGAATGCGGCGCTGGAGTTGCGTAGCACGCGGGCGAACATCAAGCGCGTCTGTGATGAGTTTGAAAAAGCGGTGGGTCGCTCGCTGTTCGAGGAAGGCCTGGACCGGACCTTGCGGCCGACCTTGTTCGCGCAGGGTTTGCTCGGCCAGATCACCCCGTTGTCCCGCAGTCTCCGCCGCCTTGGCGACACCGTTCGGTCTCTCCATGAAAAGGGCAGAATTCTGCGATTTGCCGCCGCCGGGGAGTTTTTCAAGGGCGGGTTGTTCTCGGATTTTCTCGCCCGTTTAAAAATCACCGACAGCTTTCGCCCTTGTTTCTTGCGGATCGAGACGAAGCGTTTCCGCAACGCACTGCTCAATGCGGAGTGCGATGTGTACTTCGGCGTGGGGATCATCGCCTCCGACCGCTTGGACCTAGTGAACCTCGGGTCGGTGCCGTGGACGATCGCAACGGGTGCCCGGCACCGAGGCAAGCCACCTGCCCACCCGGCGGATTTGCCCCCGGGTAAATGGTGGATCGCCGATGGCGGCGATGCGGAAGCAACCGCGAAGCTGCTAGAGGGATTTCATGCGGCCGGAGCCAAGGGCGGACGAATTCTAACCGACGCCAAACCGGCGGATGATGAGGTGGTTTTTTCCCACGACACGACGGCCCGCCCTGCGTCCGATGCCATTTGGCCGATGTTCCAGTTTTCCGCCGTGTTGAGAAAACATCACCCCTACACCGAACTGATGCCCCGCCTAACGGACGTGGCCGTTTCCTAACGCCATGGACATTGACCTCAGTGCCCTGCTGGTATTCCGGCACCTAGCTCTCACCGGCAGCTTCACTGAAACCGGCAAGCGCTGGAAAATTTCCCAACCCGCCGTGAGCTTGATGATCGGGCGGCTGGAATCTGCGATCGGACTCATTCTGCTAGAGCGCTCCAGTTCCGGCACCCGTCTAACCATCGCCGGCACGCAGTTTCTCGAACGCGCAAACGAAGTCTGCGATGCGTATCTCGCTTTCACCGACGGAATGCGCAGCATCGGCCGCCGGATGGATCGCGAGGTGATGGTGGGCATCGACCGGTCGTGGTTCGGCAGAATCATCAATGACGAGCTATTACAAGCCGCCCATCCAGCGGGAGTCACTCCGGTGTTTTGCGAAATTTCCGGCCACTGGGGGGACGCGCTGGAAGCCACTCAATTCGACGTGGTCGTCGCCGGGCGATTTCTCCGCGCCGGTCTATCAGCCGGAATCCAAGAGGCGGTGATCCGCAAGGAACGCGGCATCACCGTGGCATGGAACCCGGACTTCTATCCGTTTGATCCGGTGGACTTCAGCTTCCCAGAAATCCTGCGAACCAGCGTGCTCATCCCGGATACCGGGGTGGTGACGGGCTTCGATTCCTATCTCAAGCTGTGGTGCGAATACGCCTACGGCATGCAACCCGCCAACTCGGTGTCGTTCGCGTCTGAGGCGGATGCGGCGACGGCAGCCAGTGCCGGGCTTGGTGTGCTGTTAGCCCCCGGCGACGCGATGCCTCGCGTCAACCACGCGGGCGAAGGGCTGACTCATGTCCGCACCTTCGAGTTCCTGTTGCCCGAGGCATTCACCTTCGGCGTTTATTGCCGCAGTGATGAAAATTCCAGGGAGGTGATGACCGTGGCCGCATGGATCGGCAAGCTGGGAAATAAGCTGTTTGCGCACGATCACTGAGATCATCTGCGGGCACTTCGCATGATCTGTTAGACCCGATAGACAGCCGCCGGGCCAGCCGTGCCAACTGGATTTCTGATGTGGAATAGCCCTATTCAGATTTGGTGTCCGCCCGCATTGGGCAGAGCTTCTAACAAGGGTTAACCAAACGTCGTCTTAGAATTCCAACAACCAAAAAAAACATCATGAATACCCCAACCCTCATTGAAGAGTTATCCCGGTCCACTTCACCTCTCATCGGAGGTCGGCGCAATTTCCTGCGTAAAATCGGGATGGCCACCGCCGGAACGGCAGGCCTCGTCGCCGCCGCATCCAGTGCGAAAGCCGCGCCAAATGGCGCACCGACGGAAACCGACGTGGCGGTCCTTAACTTCGCCCTCAATCTCGAATACCTCGAAGCGGAGTATTATCTAAACGCCACCACCGGAGAAGGCCTCAAAGGTGCCGGGATCGACGTGGATGGAACCAATGGTGACAAGGGCAAGGCAGTGATCATTCAAAAAACTCCGAAGGTGAAATTTAAAACCCAAGCCTTCGAAGACTATGCCAATGAAATTGCCATCGACGAAGCAAACCACGTTAGATTCATCCGCGAGGCTCTTGAGGCAAATGGCGCGCAAGCCGTGGCCCGCCCGCAGATCGATCTAAAAAGCAGCTTCAATACGTTGGGCAAATTGATCGGCCTCGACTCATTCGATCCCTTCGCCAACGAAGTGAATTTCCTCATCGGCGCGTTCATTTTCGAAGACGTGGGCGTCACCGCCTACAAGGGAGCCAGTCCTCTGCTAACTGACAAAGGCATTCTCGAGGCCGCTGCTGGGATTCTTGGCGTGGAAGCCTACCACGCCGGCATCATCCGCACCGTGCTGTTCTCCCAAAGTCTCGCGGTTAGAAAACTCGTCAACAAAATCACCAACGTCCGCCAATCGTTGGACGACAGCCCCAAGGACATGGAAGGCAAACTCATGACCGGCGGCAAACCCAACCTCGTGCCGACTGATGGTAATTCCATCGTCTTCAGCCGCACCACCCGCCAAGTTCTCAACATCGTTTACGGTGAGGTGAACGCGACGAAAGGTCTGTTTTTCCCGCAAGGATTCAACGGTGCCATCCGCTAAGCCAAGCTAGATTTCCCGGGATAGCTGATGGCAAACCGGTCCGCGTTTCGGCGCGGGCCGGTTTTTTCGCGGGAGGAAGGTAACCGTTTTGAATTTTTTACCGCGAATGAACGCGAATGAAATCTGATTCTCAGGCAGGTTGAAGCACGCTTCTTCAAATCAGTCCAAGAACACCTTGTTCTAAACATTCGCGTTCATTCGCGTTCATTCGCGGTTGAATTTCTAAATATGAAGCTCCCCCTGACGTCACCGCACCCAGCTCCTTGACTTCCCTGCCCGGCCCTCCACATTCTCCCGCCGACAGGGGTGCTCTACGATCGCAGAGCCGAGATTTTCCGCCGCGTGGAAAAGACCCTCCGAACCTGACGCGGGTCATGCCGCCGTAGGAAGTCGAAACACCTCGCAGTTTCTATTTCCCCCGGCCGTGCCTCATCCGCACGGCCTTTTTCTTTTAATCACTAACCTCTAACCAATAACGCTTCCCACCATGATCCGCCCTGAAGAATCCACCGGCACTGTCTCAGAATCCCACGACGCCTCGCTCGCCCAGCTCCCGGCCTCCACCCGCATCTACGTCGGCGGCACGCTCCACCCGCAGATCCAAGTGCCGATGCGCGAGATCTCTCTATCAGACACAAAGTCTTACAACGGTCGCATCGAGAAAAACGAAGCCGTCCGCGTCTATGACTGCTCCGGCCCATGGGGCGATCCTGATTTCAAAGGCACTTCCGAGCAAGGCCTGCCACCGCTCCGCCGCGAGTGGATTGTCGCCCGTGGCGACGTGGAAGCCTACGACGGCCGCGAAGTCCAGCCGCAGGACAACGGCTACCTCACCGAAAAACACGTCGAGTTCGCCTCGAAATCGGAACGCGCTAACAAGTTCGTCGAATTCCCCGGCCTCACCGCCGACCGCCGCCAGCCGCTCCGCTCAAGGAGCGTGGGCGTCTCGCCCACGAGTCCATCTTCACCGGTCACTCCAGTAACCCAACTCCACTACGCCCGCCAAGGCATCATCACCGCCGAGATGGAGTTCATCGCCATCCGCGAAAACATGCGCCGCGCCAAGATCGCGGACATGACCGATGACATCGTCCGCAATCACTTGGACAAGCAGCACAAAGGATCAGTCCAATCTGACGAATCCGACAAATTTGTTCCGGCGATTTTCAAGATGTTCCCGCAGCGCATTCCCGCCGAGATCACCCCCGAGTTCGTCCGCAGCGAAGTCGCCGCTGGCCGCGCCATCATCCCGCTCAACGTCAACCACCCGGAATGCGAACCGATGATCATCGGCCGCAACTTCCTCGTCAAAATCAACGCCAACATCGGCAAC
>JAYTLO010000214.1:0-12856 GCA_043729385.1 Akkermansiaceae bacterium | reverse complement strand
GAATCGGCTCATCATCCGCGTGGGCGGACACGTTCCGCCCCTCCTTGGGGCCAACCTCAGACCACTTCATGTCTAGGATAACTTTTTTGTCCCGCACCCGATTTATCCCGCCTGTTCATCGCTCCTCATCGCACTCCAGTAAACCCACGCGATCAAAACTCCCTGCAGCGGCAGCCGCAGCCAGTAGATCCACTCCGGCACGCTCTTCCCGCCCAGCGGCACCTGAGCCGTCAGCATGTGCACATTCGCCGGGAAAATCGCGACTAACAGCGCGATCAACCCCCAGCCCGCCAGCCTGCGCCATTTCCGCCAGCCGATCCCGATCCCGCCTAGCATCTCAGCCGCGCCGCTCAGGTAGATCAGCCCGAGGTGCCACGGCAGATACCCCGGCATCAGCGGCAGATACGTTTCCGGGGAGATGAAGTGGTAGGCGCCGGCCACCGTGAAGAACACCGCGAGGAGGCTGATAGATAGAGTCTGTAACATGCTCGCCCATCATCGCCCAGTTCCCGCCTCGCGCAATAAGGGGCAGGGAAGTCTCGTCCCTGCTTCTTCACAACCTCACTCCACAAACCCCCGGCACCCCACTAACCATATCCTCCCGGCTCATGGATTTCTCTCGACGCCTCTCTATCTGATAGGTCAAAGACTGGGGTGTGTTTTGCCGCTGCGGTCACGACTAACACTTTGTGATTCCCTCCTCTTTTCATTCTCAGATCCTGATGGCTCTTCCTCCCTACGCTCACACCCTCGACGACAAGCCTCCAGAGAAATGGGAGCCACTATTTACACCCTTTGGTGAAACGGAAGAGCAATGCCAGCGTGAGAACTGCGAAAAATGTGAGCACCTTGAACCCCACCACGGCACCTGAGCAAAGTCGCCTTCTGGACCGGCAAGTTCGACGCAGAAATGTTCGCCGAGGATTCCCCCGAATCCCAATCCGCTCCAAGGCGCTTGCCTCCCTTTTTCCAGTTCCCCTACGCCTCAGAGAAATCCGATCTGGAGGTTTGACAACTCACCATCTGAACAGCCTAACTAATTCATATTTCCCATAAGAGATACCTCCTTCCCCACCGATCTGTCATTCGCCACTCACCTTTCCTTTCCGTCATCTGACATCGCAATGGCTCTTGCTTCCCTCACAAATCTCCCTCCAAACCATCTGTTTGTGGAAGTCCACCCTTCAGCCACCTCAACTACCTCTCAGGCATCCTCAGCCGCTGCCTTGATCCTAGCAATTCGTATTTTGGAGTCCGTCTCGGCCATTTCGCCATCCCCGCCCTCCACTTCGATCACCGCAACAAGCGCTTCGGCCTCCGTACCGGCTCCTTCTCTTCTCTCAACGACCGGATCGGTCCTCGCAACCACTCCATCGCCTTCCTCTCCTGAAACAAAACCATACCCCATCCCATGCAAAACGAATACGCCGACCGCCAGAACATGCACCTCACCGTCCTCAAGCTGCTCGATACCCCTCAGTATCAAGCCGCTTGGAGAAATCAGAAACCCACCGTTTTCACCACCCGCGCCACCCAGCTCGTTCCGCTCGTCAATGCCCTCACCGAGCTAATTGCCAGCCAGCAAGCCGCCACCACCGGCTATGCCGAGGCCAAGGAACGCGAGGAACAGGAACTCGAAACCGTCGCCCACGAGATCGGCCAGACCCTCGCCGACTGGTTTGAGGAAAACGGCCGCGAGGGCGATGCCGCCCAGATCGACCTCTCCCTCAGCGCTTGGCAGCGCCTCCGCGATACCGAACTCATCGCCAAGGCCGGCCTCCTTCACGACAAGCTCACCGCCGCCCTCGCCACCGACGCCATCGCACTCGCCGAGCACGACCTCACCGCGGCCGACGCCACCCTCCTCGCCCAGGAAACCGCCGATTTCGAGAAAATCACCGCCGATCCCGCCGCCGCCATTTCCCGCCGCCGCTCGCTCACCCTCACCCTCCGGCCCAAGTTCCGGGAGATCAGCCAGCTCCTCAAGAAAATGGACCGCATCGTCCTCCGCTTCCGCCGCACCGAGCCCGGCACCGCCTTCGCCAATGCCTGGACCGCCTCCCGCACCGTCCGCGACCTCGGCGGCTCCGCGCCATCCGAGCCGGAACCCGTCATCCCCGCCGCCTGATCTCCAACCGCATCCCTACCAGGGGACAACCCGTCCCCCGGTAGGGATCATGCGATTCTCCCCGCCCCTGGCATTCATCACCATGTCCGCCATCTCCCTCTTCGAAGAAAAACAAGTCCGCCGCGCCTGGAACGCCAGCGAGGAAAAGTGGGTCTTCGCCATCGTCGATGTCATCGCGATCCTGACCGATAGCCCCAATCCCCAGGTCTATTGGCGTGTGATGAAAAAGCGTCTCGCTGACGAGGGCAATGAAACCGTTACAAATTGTAACGGTTTGAAAATGACCGCCGCCGACGGCAAGCAACGGATGACCGATGTCGCCGATACCGAGCAGCTCCTCCGCCTCATCCAGTCCGTCCCATCCCCCAAAGCGGAACCCTTCAAGCGTTGGCTCGCTAAAGTCGGCTACGAACGCCTTGAGGAAATCGAAAACCCCGAACTCGCCGCAAAACGAGTGCGGGCCATCTACGAGCAAAAAGGCTACTCCGAAGACTGGATCGAAAAGCGCCTGCGCGGCATCGCCGTCCGGGACGAACTCACCGACGAGTGGAGCAAGCGCGGGGTGAAGGAGGGCAGGGAGTTCGCCATTCTCACTGCCGAAATCAGCAAGGCCACTTTCGGGATGACGCCAGCCCAATACAAAGAATTCAAGGCCCTCACCAATCCCAAGGAAAACCTCCGCGATCACATGACGGACTTGGAACTCATCTTCACCATGCTCGGCGAAGCCTCCACCACCGAGATCGCCAAGAAACGCGACGCCCAAGGCTTCCCGGAAAACCACCAAGCCGCCAAAGCCGGTGGCACCGTCGCGGGCGATGCCCGCAAAGCTCTCGAAACCCAGAGCGGCAACAAAATCTCCACCCCAAAGAACCACACAACCCTCACTGATTCCACGAAGCGCATCAACCGGAAAAAGTCCTGATCGTCTTCAATCCCCACTGCCAATGGCCTCCCCTCCCTACGCACACACGCATCCAGACCATCCCCGTGATCCAACCAAGTGGGAACCGCTATTCACCCCATTTGGTGAAGGCGAGGACCAATGCCATCGGAAGGACTGCAAAAAGTGTGAGCGATTGGAACCCGACCACGGCCATCTCAACAAAGTCGCCTGGTGGACCGCCAAGTTTGCGTCGGAGATGTTTCACCTCGAGTCGGCCGAATTCAAATCCGCCTGGGACATGGGCTACCTCGCCGGGCTTTGGCATGATCTGGGGAAATTTCCTGAAAAGTGGCAGAATTACCTCCGCTCCAAGGTCGATCCTCACACCGATGACGTTTCGGGAAAAGTCGATCACTCCACCGCCGGGGCACAACACGCCATCAAAGCTCACCCAGCTCTCGGCCATTTGTTAGCCTATTCCATCGCTGGCCACCACTCTGGCCTGCTGGATGGAAAATCAAACGCGGCTTGCCAGGCCACACGTCTCCAAAAAGCCGATCTGCCCGACTATCAAAACGCACCACCAGAAATCACCTCACACCCGGTCCCGAAATTGCCCGTATTTCTCCCGCGAGACGCCTACTCCATCAGCCTCTTTACCCGCATGATCTTCTCATGCCTCGTCGATGCCGACTTTCTCGCCACCGAGGCATTCATGAACCCGACCCAGACGAAAACCCGTAATCAAACGCCGGACTCTGCCATTCGCGACATCTCCCGCCTCGTTGATGCCAGAATCGACGCCTTCGGTATTCCGTCACCAGAAAACACCGTCAATTTCCAGCGTCGCACCGTCGTTGAAAACTGCCGATCCGCAGCGAACCAATCCGCCGGAATTTTCTCTCTCACCGTTCCCACAGGTGGCGGCAAGACTCTTTCCTCGCTGAGTTTCGCTCTCCGCCATGCCCTCGCTCACGGTCAACAGCGCGTCATCTACGTCGTCCCGTTCACCTCCATTATCGAGCAAAATGCCGAGGTCATCCGCGAAATCCTCGCTCCACTTCAGACCGACAGTTTCACCCCGCTGATCGAGCACCACTCGTCGCTCTCTTCAGAAAAGGACTCCACCCAATCCCGTCTCGCCACGGAAAATTGGGAGGCCCCCATCGTGATTACCACCGCCGTCCAGTTTTACGAATCGCTCTTCGCCGCGAAAACCTCGCGCTGCCGCAAGCTTCATAACATCGCGACCTCCGTCGTGATTCTTGATGAAGCTCAGTCGCTCCCCGTCGATTTCCTCAAACCTTGCCTGCGTGTCATTCAGGAACTCGCAGATCACTATCACACCACCACCGTTCTTTGCACTGCCACCCAGCCAGCCGTGCATTACGACGAAGCTGAATTCTCCATCGGTCTGAAAAACTGTCGCGAAATCATCACCGATACCAAATCGCTCTTCAATGCGTTGAAGCGCGTCGAAATCGAATCCCTCGGCGATCTCCCCGACTCATTACTCGTCCAGCGCCTCGCGGACCACCCGCAAGTCCTCTGCATCGTCAACCGCCGTAAGCACGCGCAGCAGCTTTTCCAAATGCTCGGCCAAGGAGATGGAAACTATCATCTCTCCGCCCTCATGTGCCCGGAGCACCGCAGCGAGATTCTCAAAGAAATCAGGCAACGGCTCCTCGACGGCAAGATCACTCGGGTCATCTCCACCCAACTCATCGAAGCCGGCGTCGATGTTGATTTCCCGGTCGTCTATCGAGCGCTCGCCGGTCTCGACTCGATCGCCCAAGCCGCCGGGCGCTGCAATCGAAATGGAAAGCTCTCCGCGCCTGGCGTCACCTACATTTTCCGCCCGGAAGATCAAAAGGCGGAAACCTATTTCCGCGAAACCGCGCAAGTCGCCCACCAACTCATCGACCTCCACCCGGACCTCCTCAGCCAGGAAGCCATCCGCCACTACTTCGATCTCTACTACTATCAGCAAAGCAAACGCTGGGACGCGAAAGGCATTCTCGATGCGGAGAGCTTCTATCTTGATGGAGGCGACAAAGCCTTTCCCTTCCTTTTCCAATTCAAGACCGTCGCCGAAAATTTCCGTCTCATCGAGGATTGGCAGGTTCCCGTCATCATTCCCTACGACAAAAAGTGCCGGAAACTCATTGAGGAACTACGGACCCCGTCAATTCCGCTGAGCAGGAAACTCTTTCGCGGTCTCCAGCGCTACACCGTCCAGATCCCGCCCCGTTTGCGGGACGACAATATCCGCTCCTTTGAATCGCTCCGCGATGCGCAATTCCACGTCCTCATCTCCACGGATCTAAACTACTCGAAAGACTTCGGCTTGGTCTTCGATGACGGCCATTCCAATTCCCAAGATTTGATCTGCTAAATGAATGCCGTTCTCGCATTCACGAGAACGGCATTCTTTCCGATAATCTCCACTTACACGCCAATGTTTCAATCCGCACAATATGTGACAGCGCAAACTAGGGCCTTCTCGTGTCGCACTCGACAGCGGGATTTGAACCCGCCTCAGCCATTCCATGGTGCCTGCTTTACCCGGCCCCAGCTTGCGCTGGGCGGAGAATTAAGCTTGTAAACCACCCACGTCAATCCATTTTCTACTTACTTCCACTTACGCACCAATGAAATACGGAATCACTCTCAAAGTCTCCGGCGATTATGCCCTCTTTTCGCGACCTGAAATGAAAGTCGAACGCGTCTCCTACGACGTGATGACGCCCTCCGCCGCGCGTGGAGTTCTGGAAGCGATCTACTGGAAACCTCAGATCCGCTGGATCATCGACGAAATCCACGTCCTCAACCCCATTCGTTTCACCAACATCCGCCGCAACGAGATTTCCTCGAAAATCTCCGTCAAGGGAGCTGCTGGCGTCAATGCGGCCATGCTCAATCCCGACATTCGCCCGTCCATTGATGTCGCTGAAAATCGTCAACAACGCGCATCTCTTCTTCTCAAAGACGTTGCCTATCTCATCAAGGCTCACGTCCAAGTCCTCGACGCCTGCATGGAAAGAGGCGACTCACCATCACCCGAACCAGAGGCTGTCGGAAAACACCTCGAAATGTTCAAGCGCCGCGCCCGCAAAGGTCAGGCATTCCAACAACCCTACTTTGGTTGCCGCGAATTTCCCGTCCGCTTCGAACTCATCGAATCGGAAAGCGACTTTCCCAAACCCGACACCTCGCTCCTCGGTGAAAAAGACCTCGGTTTCATCCTCCTCGACATCGAATTCGATCAAGATCGTGCCACAAAGAAGGTGAAATCCGCCACTCCGCATTTCTTCCGCGCCAGCATGGCCGATGGAGTCATCAAAATCCCGCAACTCCCATTCCCCGTAAAAGCATGATCCTCCAATCCCTCAACGAACTTTACGCCCGTCTCGCGGAAGATCCCACCTACGAGATCGCTCCACCCGGCTTCTCCCCGCAGAAGATCAGCTTCCGGATCGTGATCAAATCCGATGGAACTCTCGTCAACATCGACGATGCGCGGAAACTGGACGAAAAAAAGAAACTCCAGAACGACGTCATGTTGGTTCCGGGTGAGGCCAAACCACCCGGCGCGGGAATCAATCCATGCTTTCTCTGGGATAACCAAACCTATCTCCTCGGCCGACAGCCTGAGGACAAGCCTGATGGTTTCGGTCAAAAGCGTTTCGAAGCATTCAGAAAACGCCACCTCGAACTTGAAGCGACAATCAGCTCGGTTGAGTTTTCCGCCGTATGTCGGTTTCTTGAAAAATGGTCTCCGGAAAGAATTCCCGAGTTTCCCAATCTCAGCGAACTAGGAACCGGATTCGGAATTTTCCAAATCCAAGGCGAAAAAAAGTCCGTCCATGAGTTAGCAGCCATTAAAAACTGGTGGGTGCGCACGATGACAGCCGAAGAAGCAGGCGATTCTGCGCAGTGCCTCCTCACTGGAGAAGTCGCTCCCATTGCCCGCCTTCATCCCAAGATCAAAGGCGTTGTCGGAGCTCAAGCTGCTGGAGCTTCCCTCGTATCTTTCAATGCGAACGCCTATGAATCCTACGGCAAGAGCCAAAGCTACAATGCCCCCGTCAGTGAAAATGCCGCATTTCAATATGGAACGGCACTGAATTCGCTTCTCACTGGTCCCCAGTCCCGAAAACACCGCATTCGCATCGGAGACACTTCCACCGTTTTCTGGACGGAAAAACCAACTCTCATGGAAGACTGCCTCGCGGATATCTTTTCCAGCGGGTCCCAAGCTGCCGAGGAAGTCCCGGACATCACCAAGCGGGCACAAATTCAACGTCTCTTGGAAGCCGTCCGCTCCGGAGGAAACTATCAGGAGTTCGGTGAAGCAAACACACTGTTTTATATCTTAGGCCTCGCGCCTAATGCCGCCCGTCTATCGATCCGTTTCTTCCATCGCTCTACCACTGAGGAACTCATCGCAAAACTCCACGAGCATCAGCAGTGCATGCAGATGGTCAGGCAATTCACCGAACAAGTCGGCAACCGGTTTCCGGATCCTGAGTTCCCTGCCATCTGGCAAATCCTCCGGGAGACCGCCCGCGTCGCGGATGAAATCCCACCGCTTCTGAGCGGTGCCCTCACCCGCGCCATCGTCGAAGGCACGCCTTATCCGGAAGGTCTTTTCTCCGCCATCATCCGCCGCATTCAAGCGGACCGCACCATCAACTATCTCCGCGCCGCCACCATCAAGGCGGTGCTCGTTCGAAATCACAACCAAACCATACCCACCATGCTAGACACCGAAAGTACTGATCCCGCCTACCTCCTCGGACGGCTATTCTCCACGCTTGAAAAAACCCAGGAGGACGCGCTTGGCAATGTCAACGCCGGTGTCCGCGACCGCTTTTACAGCGCCGCATCCGCGACACCTGCGAGTGTTTTCCCCCGCCTCCTGCGAACCTATCAGCATTGGCTCTCCAAGTTGAACGGCGGGGCCAAGGTCAACCGTGAAAGGCTCGTGCAGGAAATCATGTCTTCCATCGGCTCATCCGGTTTCCCCAACCAATTCCCTCTCAAAAAACAGGGGATTTTTGCCATCGGTTATTATCACCAGCGCAAAGACTTCTTCACAAAAAAAGAAACCAGTCCCTCCACCGAAACTGAATCCGTTCCAGTCTAAAATTCCTCTCAAAACCGAACACTCAAAACCAACCAACTCTTCCCATGAACAATCGCTACGACTTCCTCTTCCTTTTCGACGCCCAAGACGCAAACCCCAACGGTGATCCCGACGCCGGTAATCTTCCACGCATCGACGTTGAATCCGGCCAAGGCCTCGTCACCGACGTTTGCCTCAAGCGCAAAATCCGCAACTTCATCGCCATGACTTCCGGTGGTGCCGACGGCAAACGCATCTATTTCACCGAAGGTTCGGTTCACAACAACCAGCACAAAGAAGCTCACAAGGAAGTCGGTATTCCCGCTGCCGAGTCAAAAGCCCCCAAGGACGGCAAGAAGGACAAGGCCACCCAATGGATGTGCGACACCTATTTCGATGTCCGCACCTTTGGAGCCGTCATGTCCACCGAGATCAACTGCGGCCAAGTCCGTGGCCCCGTTCAAATCTCCTTCGCTCGCTCCATCGATCCCATCGTTTCCAGCGAACACGCCATCACCCGATCCTCAGTCACTAATGAGAAGGACATCGAAAAAGAACGCACCATGGGTCGCAAATTCACCATCCCCTACGGCCTCTACAAAGCCCAAGGCTTCGTAAATCCATTCCTCGCCCAGCAGACCGGATTCAGCAATGACGACCTCGAACTCTTCTTCAACGCGCTCGAAAACGCCTTCCAGTTCGACCAATCCGCCGCCCGTCCGGCTGGCAGCATGAATCCGCGCGCATTGCTCGTCTTTAAGCACGACACCGCACTCGGAGCTGCAGCCAGTCACAAACTCTTCGATCTCGTCACCATCGCCAAGAAGCTCGAAGTTGAAGTGCCACGCTCGTTTGCCGATTACGACGTGACTATCGACGAGTCAGCGATTCCAAAAGGCGTCACCCTGATTCGCCGCATCTGACTTGGCTCGCCCATGCCCGCTCCCTACCTCCCTCCATTCACCATCTCCCCGCGCCAGCTGAACCGGATTTCGTGGATTCAGACCGACCAAGTAACCGACCAATTAAAAGTGCTACTCCGGGCATGCGGGAGTGATGGTGAGTTAAACCTCCGATGAGCAGCACCCAATTCTGAATTTTTAACCGCGAATGAACGCCAATGGACACGAATAATCTCAGATTTTCGGGCGGACTTGGGGTTCGCTTCGCGATTGAATTTCCACCGGTTTCATGGTTCAAAACATTCGCGTCGATTTGCGTTCATTCGCGGTTGGAGGTGATCTCATTCTGAATTTTTAACCGCGAATGTACGCCAATGGACGCGAATGAAATCAAATTTGCCGACTTGGTGTCGGCTTCGCGATTGAGCTTAAAGCTGTATCAAGCTTCACAAGATTCGCGTCTATTCGCGTCCAATCGCGGTTGCCTCTTTCAATATAAGGTCGCGTAGGTCGGAACTGCCACCTCCCTTGACATCGAATTTTCGCACAGCTACTGTGCTGCACAGTCATGAAAAATATCACTTTAAAAATTGACGACGAGACCTACCGCAAGGCCCGCCTCCGTGCGGCGGAGAAAGGGACTTCCGTAAGTGCCCTAGTGCGCGAGTTCCTCGTTCGCGAGGCAGTTTCTGAGGTAGATCGGGAATCCCGGCGGATCGCGGCACTTGAAGAACTCTACCGGATCGCAGACGAGCGCGGGAAGCCTCGATCGGAACCCATGAAACCCCTTACCAGGGAAGAAATCTATGCCGAGCGCCTTCGTGGATAGTAATGTGCTGATCTACGCAGCGGATGAGTCGCAGCCCGTTTCCCGGAACACGAGCATCGCCCGCGAAGTCCTCCGGCAGAGGGAGTTGTGGATCTCCGTTCAGGTTCTCAATGAATTCACGGTGAATGCGAGGAATGTGAAGAAGCTAAATCTCACCTTTGAAAAAGAACAGCAGTGGTTAGATCGGCTGCTTCTATTTTTCATCACCCCACTTACCACCGATACCTTTCTCAGCGCCCTCGCCATCCACGCCCGCTACCAGCTCTCCCACTGGGACTCCCTCATCATCGTCTCCGCCCGCGAGGCCGCCTGCGCTATCGTCTATTCCGAGGAAATGAATCACGGACAAAACTACGACGGCGTCCAAGTCATCAACCCATTTCTTTGATGCCATGTTCACCGAAGACCAGCTCCTCCCGCTTTCCGCGCTCCAGCATTGGCTGTATTGCCCGCGCCAATGTGGCTTGATCCATCTGGAGCAAGTGTGGGCGGAAAATAAATTCACCGCCGAGGGGCAAGTGCTTCACCACAAGGCGCACGAAGGGCCGGATGAGAGCAAGGCGGGCGTGCGCATCACGCGGAGTCTGCCGGTGCGCTCATTCGTGTTAGGAGTTTCCGGCCAGTGCGACATCGTGGAGTTTCATGGCGACGGGCGCGTCGTCCCGGTGGAATACAAACGCGGAAAACCGAAATCGCATCGCGCGGATGAAGTTCAACTCTGCGCGCAGGCCATGTGCCTGGAAGAAATGCTCGGCGCGGCGATTTCTAGCGGCTGCTTGTTTTACGGTGAAAACCGCCGGCGGACGGTGGTCGATTTCGCCGCGCCGCTCCGCCAACTCGTGACTGAAACTGCCGCCGCGCTGCACGCCATGATCGACTCCCGCCAGACCCCGCTCGCCGAATACGAAGCCCGTCGCTGCGACGCCTGCTCGCTCATCGACCTCTGCCAGCCCAAGTCCCTGCGTTTCAAAAAAGGTGCACAGGCCTGGTTCACCTCGGCCCTCAACTCTCAAATTTGAAGCTTGCCGCCCATCCCTCATTCCATTTCCGTTCATCTGTGTCCATCTGCGGTTAGATAACTCTTCTCCTCCTCCACTCCCCATGCGCCGCCACCTCAACACCCTCTTCGTCACCCTCGAGGGCGCCTACCTCCGCAAGGACGGTGCCGCCATCGAGATCCGCCATGAAGGCGAGACCAAGCTTCGCGTCCCACTCCACAACCTAGACGGCATCGCCTGCTTTGGCTGGGACATCTCCTGCTCCGCCGCCCTCATGGCCGCCTGTGCCGAGGCCAATGTCTCCCTTTCATTTCACAATCCTCACGGGAAATTTTTAGCAGCGTCCAACGGCTTCACCTCAGGAAATATCCTGCTCCGCCGCGAGCAATACCGCCGCGCCGATCACGAACCCGCCTCGCTCGCCATCGCCGCAAACATGATCGCCGCCAAACTCGCTAACACCCGCCACCTCCTCATGCGCGCCGCCCGCGACCACGGCGAGAAATCCGCCGAAAAAGCCCTCGCCCTCACCAACGCCGCCGACTTCCTCGCAGTCCGCATCGGCCTCATCGGCCGCGCCACCAGCCTCGACTCCTTGCGCGGCATCGAGGGCGATTCCGCCGCCGGTTACTTCGCCGTCTTTCCCCACCTCCTCACCAACCACGATCCCGCCATCACCATCTCCGGGCGCTCACGCCGCCCGCCGCTCGATCCCGTCAACGCGCTTCTCTCCTTCCTCTACGCCCTCCTCATGCACGACTGCCGCAGCGCCCTCGAATCCTGCGGCCTCGATCCCCAATGCGGCTTCCTCCACCGCGACCGCCCCGGTCGCCCCTCACTCGCGCTCGACCTCATGGAGGAATTCCGCGCCTATTTCGCCGACCGCACCGCCCTCTCACTCTTCAACCGCCAGCAGATCACCAGCAAGGACTTCGACATCAAGGAAAACGGAGCCGTCCTCCTCAAAGACGACTCCCGCAAAAAAGTCCTCACCGCTTGGCAGGAGCGCAAACAGGACGAAATTACCCACCCCTTCCTTGACGAGAAAACCACCATCGGCCTCCTCCCCCAACTCCAAGCCCGCCTCCTAGCCCGCCACCTCCGCGGCGACCTCGACGCCTACCCAGCATTTCTGGCGAAGTGAAATGGAACGATCAGGGATTCTCCGACCTTCGACCTTCGACCCAACCTTTTAAATGTATCTCCTCATCACCTACGATGTTTCCACCACCACGCCCGCCGGGAAATCCCGCCTGCGCCGCACCGCCAAGACCTGTCTCGACTTCGGCCAACGAGTCCAGAACTCCGTCTTCGAGTGCAAAGTAGATCCCGCGCAACTCGTTGCCTTAAAAGCCCGCCTCCTCGACATCATCGACCCGAAAACCGACAGCCTTCGTTTCTATCACCTCGGCACCAATTGGCATCACAAAGTCGAGCACCACGGCGCGAACGAAGGATACGACGTCGAAGGAACGCTTGTCGTTTAAGGTTCGGAACATCAGGCTTCCACCGTTAATTAGACAGTCAGTTCAGTCGCCCCGCGAACCCCAAGCGATCTCAGAATCCCGGTAAGGTTCGCGCCAGCCTCTAGCCCTACTGCTTCCGTTCTTTGACATTCCAAATTCCAAAACCCCGGTTCTTGAGTGATCCAATCTCAGGAGGTTCGCGGAAAAGTCTATTCTTTCCCTACGGCAAGAAGGATTCCAGACTACCGCAGTCGCCCCCCGCGAGGGGGGCGCGGATTGAAACGATTCAATACGCTCGTCCGGCGGGCAGTGCCGGGTCGCCCCCCGCGAGGGGGGCGCGGATTGAAACCAACTAACCGACATCACCCCACTTGTTAGTCTCCGTCGCCCCCCGCGAGGGGGGCGCGGATTGAAACCTTGTCGAAGAGGCAAGGGACATGGTATCTGAGGTCGCCCCCCGCGAGGGGGGCGCGGATTGAAACCACCGCTGGGGATACTCCCCACAAGGCACCATGAGTC
>JAYTLO010000213.1:0-1287 GCA_043729385.1 Akkermansiaceae bacterium | reverse complement strand
CAGAATCATTAGAGGCAGAATCATGGGAGCTAGAATCAGGAAGACGGGGATGGGAAGGCGGGAAATGTCCCGCATTCTCCTTCCCAATGATTCTGCCTCTAATGATTCTGCTCCAACTCAGCCATGATCCGCACCGCAACACCCGTCCGCATCTACACGCAGGATGAGTTTCATCAGATTGACCGCATTGTGACCGGTCAGGCGTTCGCGATGCACAATGAGCTTGGCCGCATCCTCGACGAACGGCTCTACCAACGCGAGTTGGCGGCACGTTGTCTCAAGGCAGGGTTGCCGGTGCATCGTGAGATGAAAATCGTCGTCAGCCACGAGGACTTTGCGAAGGAGTATTTCGTGGACTTGCTGGTTTCGGATGGCGTGATCGTGGAAGCCAAAACCGCGCAGACACTAATCGGCGGACACACCGGACAGACCCTGAATTACATGTTCCTCTGCGGCACCCAGCATGGGACGCTGCTCAATTTTCGACCCGTCAGCGTCCAGCACAAGTTTGTCTCGACCACGCTGACTTCCGACGAGCGGCGGCGCTTCACATTGCACACCGAGGGATGGCGTCCGATGGGGCCAGAATGGGAACGAGTGCGCGAAGTGATGGAGGCATTGCTGAAAGATTGGGGTGCCTTTCTTGAGCCGCATCTTTATCGCGATGCGCTGACTCATTTCCTCGGTGGCGCGGGGAACGTGATTCGGAAAATTCCCGTTACGACCGAGAACGGAGTCATTGGCGAACAGGAGATACGCTTGTTGTCCCGGACTGTTGCCTTCGCTGTGACGGCCGCGACGCGCCAACCTGGCCAGATGAAAGATCATCTGCGCCGTTTTCTACAACACACACCGCTGGAAGCGATGGCGTGGATCAACCTCGACCGGCACGACATTGAGTTCAGGAGCATCACCCGATGAGAAACAGAATAAACAGAATCATTAGAGGCAGAATCATTGAAAGCAGGGTTCTCGGTGGGCGATTTTTGACGGGGCCGATTCACCGTGCTATCACGTCCCGGTCCCCATCTTTCCTTTCTGCCAATGATTCTGCCTTTAATGATTCTGCTCTAAAAAAACTATGAAACCACTCTCACGCCGCACTTTTCTCCGCGCCGCCGGGGCCACGCTCGCCCTGCCATTCCTCGACGCGATGCGCCCCGTCTTCGGCCAGGCCGCCGTCGCCGCGCCGCGCCGCATGATTTCCATCTGCACGAACCTCGGCGTGCTGGACCGCCACTTCTACCCCGCGACCGCCGGGCGCGACTACGCGCTCACGCCGTATCT
>JAYTLO010000212.1:0-2507 GCA_043729385.1 Akkermansiaceae bacterium | reverse complement strand
GGCGGTGATTGCGAAAGCTTCCGGCGAGGTTAGAAACTCCATCCTCTACGCCACCATCCTGATCATTCTCGTCTTCCTGCCGCTGCTCGGACTGACGGGTGTCGAGGGCAAGCTGTTCGCGCCCATCGCGGTCGCGACCATCATCTCGATGGTTGCGTCCTTCGTCGTCTCGCTCACCGCGATTCCGGTGCTGTGCTCCTTCCTGCTCAATCCAAAAGAAGGCCATGAGCACAAAGATGGCTTTGTCACCCGCGGGATGAAGTGGTTGCTGGAACACGTTTGGCTGCGCTTCGGACTCAGCCAGCCTTACCTGCTGTTAGCTATCACCCTTCTCATCGTGATCGCCGCGTTCTCGCTCTATCCGCAGATGAACAAGGATTTCCTGCCCAAGTTCCAGGAGGAGACCGCGCTAGTCGCCGCCACCACCGCACCTGGCACCTCGCTGGATGAAATGAACCGGATTTCCGACGTGCTCGAACAACAGATTCTATCCGTTCCAGAAGTCCGCAAAGTGGGACGCCGCCTGGGCCGTGCAGAACGGGGCGATCATGTCGTCCCCGTCTCCACCGCTGAGTTCGACGTGGACTTCCGTGAGGAGAACAGCCGGAGCAGGAAGGAAATCCTCGATGACATTTCCCAGAAGCTGAAGTCGGTGCCCGGAGTCTTTGCCGTCGTTGGCGGTCCGCTTGCCGACCGCATCGGTCACATGCTCAGCGGGGTTTCCGCACCCGTCGCCGTGAAAATCTTCGGCCCGGATCTGGAAAAGCTGCGACAAATCGGCATCGAGATCCAAACTGTTTCCAAGTCGATCCCCGGCTTCGATGACACCAAGCTCGACCAGACATCGTCGATCCCGCAACTCCGCATCGAACCGGACCGGGATCGTGCGAGGGCTTACGGGATATCACCCGGCCACCTCACAGACCAACTCTCCGCCCTCGTCGGCGGCAAAGAAGTCGCCGAGTTGAGGGAGGGCCAGAAGTCCATCAACCTAGTCACCCGACTGCCGCTTGAATGGCGGGACTCGCCGGACAAAATCTCGCAAAGTCCCGTCGAAACGGAAAACGGCCAGCGGATCCCGTTGTCGCTGGTTGCGGATGTTAGGGAGGCCAAGGGACCCAACGTCATCTTCCGGGAAAACAGCCAGCGCCGTTTCGCCCTCGCCATCAAGCCATCGGTGCGAGACGTCTCCACGCTCGTTGAGCGCCTACAAACCGAAGTGAAGGAAAAAGTGAAACTGCCGGAAGGCTATTTCATTACGTTCGAGGGCGAGTTCCAGGCCCAGAAGGATGCGACCCAACGGATTGCCATCTACACCAGCGTGATCCTGCTGGTGATCGCCTTCCTGCTCTACGGCTATTTCAAGTCATCGTTTTTCGCGCTTCAGGTCTTGTGCGACATCCCCTTGGCCATGGTCGGCGGGTTGGTGTTCACGTATTTCAAACTGAACAACATCAGCATCGCCACCCTCGTCGGCTTCATCGCGGTGGCCGGTGTCGCTGCTAGAAACAGCATCATGCTCATCTCCCACTACCTGCATCTCATGCAGCACGAGGGCGAAGGCTTCACCAAACAGATGATCATCCGCGGCACCAAGGAGCGGCTTGTCCCCGTGCTGATGACCGCCCTCGCCGCGGGCATCGGACTCATTCCCTTGGTGCTCGCCGCCGATCAGCCGGGCAAGGAAATCCTCCATCCCGTCGCCGTCGTAATCGTTGGCGGGCTCATCACCAGCACACTGTTAGGACTGGGAGTCACCCCTACCGTTTTCTTCACCTTCGGGCGCAAGGCTGCCGAGCAATCCATCGAACTCGATTCCGCCGCTTCCCACTAACGGACCGCTGGATTTATCCGGCTCTTCATTCTCTATCTCCACAAACCAACAAAACCATGAAAACCAAAATCGCCATCATCGCCATCATCGCCATCATCGCCGCGCTCGTCGCCACGCTCACCTTCGCGAATGCGGCGGAGAAACTCAAAGCCCCTAACGGCGGCCGCACCATCGATTCAGTCACGCCTCACGCTGAGTTCCTCATCACCAAGGATAAAAAAATCGAAATCCGTTTCCTTGATGATGCAGGCAAGGTCGTGCCGCCCGCCGCGCAAACTATCACCGTCACCATGGGTGATCGCTCGGCCCCCACCAAGCTCGTCTTCGCCCAAGACGGTGACAAACTCGTCTCCGACAAAACAATCCCCGAAGGCAAAGAGCTGCCTGTCGTCGTGCAAATCAAAACCACCCCGGAGGCCAAGACCGTTTCCGCAAAATTCAACCTGAACATGGCCAAGTGCCCGACGTGCGAAAATCCAGAATACGCCTGCGCTTGCGCCCACGGCGCGAAGGAGAAGGGCCATGAAGCCCACCCAGGCCACGAGCATAAATGAATGACCGAAGCTCGATTCCCTGGAGATAGGCGCTCCGGTCTCCGGGCATTTGCGCCTTGTCCTAATGACGAATACGTGTTCCTTGTAACTCCGTGATCCGACGATTCATCGCCACCGGC
>JAYTLO010000211.1:0-2702 GCA_043729385.1 Akkermansiaceae bacterium | reverse complement strand
CAACGCCACCTTTGACCACTATGCCGAGAACCGCGCCGAAGCCATCCGCTTACTCACCCAAACTCCACCGCATTGCGCCTAGCCCGCCAAACACCCTGATTACGCGATCGCGTGGAAAAGAGAATGCTTGCCACAGCGGGGTTCGATTGATAATTAACGAATATTGAACGTTTCGTTAAAGCCCTCTAAATTACTGATCGTGCTGGTGGCTTCAAGCTTGGCTTGGATCGGCGTGCTCACGCTGGCAACGGTGACTTTTTCCGGCATCGCGGTTTCCACCGGCTGGCTCATCGCCGGGGCGATGTTGCTCGCGCTGATGGCGATGGTGTTGGTGATTTTCAAAGAAGTCCGCCGGGCCATCGAGCTGCCGGACTACCTCGCGGAAGCCGAGTTGGCACTTCACGGGCATTCGCGGACACGCTTTAGCCGCAGCCTTACGCCCGAGATTCGCGGAGTGACGGCGGGAAGCTATGAGCGGATGATCCCCCGCCGGGTCCGTGCCCGCCGCAGTCGGCCGAGAACGTCGAGCTGGACTTGATCCCTGAGATCAGCCGATCCAAATGAGACCGGTAAGCATGGCGACGAGCAGCGCCACTCCTAGCAGCCACCAATACCATTTCACGCCGAGCTCTCGGTGCGGGGCTTTGCCAAATTCGTGAGCGACAAATTCGTCGTAATCGAAGTCGTCGTCGGGCAAGTTGAGTCCGTCCTTGGACTTGTCCTGCTGCCATGAGCGCCGTTGAGGCTTTTTGGCGATTTTGGCGCAGCCGGGACACGTTTTCCCCACCCGGACATCGCTGCCGCAAAAGGGACAAACATAGCTCAAGAGTTCGGGAATCATGGGATGTGCGTCATGAAGGGCGAGGTCCGGTGCGCGTGCAAGCCCGAAGAATCACTTGGCAAGTCCGCCGATGGAGTGGAGGCTCGCTGCGGGATGGGATTGAGTCTTTCTGAATTGCGCGGCGGATTGCCAGAAGGCGGATTGTTCGGCGGCGGCGCGTGGCGTTGGTCGCCGGAGCCGTTAAAATTGAGCCAAGCCGAAGCCCGCCAAATGATGGCGCTGGGGCATCCGCTGGCGAGATTCCAACAAGCCTGCGATGGCCTCTACCGCCGGAGCGCGGCGGGTAAATTGCCGGAATGGCTGGCGGAGCTGCTAGACGAGGGGAAACCGGAATGGCTGGTCCGCTTGCAGCGCGAAGCGTCCACGGCCGAGCAATTCCCACGGGTGTTCCGGCCGGATCTCATTCTAACGGATTCGGGTTTCGCCATGACGGAGCTGGACAGCGTGCCCGGCGGCATTGGCGTCACTGCTTGGCTGTCGCAGGTTTATGCGAAGGCTGGCTTCGACGTGCTGGGCGGGCCGGACGGAATGATCGACGGCTTCCGGTCGCTGATGCCAGAAGGAGGCACGGTGCTGGTTTCCGAAGAAGCGGCAGACTATCGGCCCGAAATGCAATGGCTCACCCGCGAGCTCGGCGCAGAATGGGAGGTGGCACGGGCGGAAGAATACGAGCCTAACGGACGGTCACTCTACCGGTTTTTCGAACTTTTCGACTGGGAGTCGATTGCTTCCGTACGCCGCCTCGCCGATAAGGCAGCTACGGGCGAAATTAAAATCACGCCGCCGTTTAAGCCGCACTTGGAAGACAAGCTGTGGCTGGCGCTGTTGTGGTCGCCGGCGTTGAAAAAAATCTGGGAACAGACGATGCGTGGTAGTCATCTCAAGCGCCTGCGCGAGTTGGTGCCATTCGGTTGGGTGCTGGATCCCACACCGCTGCCGCCACACGCCGCCTTGCCGAGGATCAACGCGCATTCTTGGGAGGAAGTCGCAAATTTCAGCCAAAAGGAGCGCCAGCTCGTTCTCAAAGTCAGCGGATTTCACGAAACCGCGTGGGGTTCACGCGGGGTGTTTGTCGGGCACGACATGCCTTCGTCCGAATGGTCGGATCGCGTCCATACCGCGCTGGATCAAGCCTCCGAACAGCCGTGGATTCTCCAGCAATTCCGCGAAGGGCGGCGGATCGAGCACCCCGTTTTCCGGGACGACGGTTCCATCGAGATGATGCAAGGCCGGGTGCGGCTGTGCCCTTACTTTTTCACCGACGATGCCGGAGAAACCAAGTTCGGCGGTTGTCTAGCGACCATCGTCCCGGCAAATAAAAAGAAGATCCACGGCATGAGCGACGGCGCGCTGGTGCCGTGTGTGATCGGGTGAACGAAAGTCGTGGCGGCGGTTTTCAACCGCCTTGCCAAATCTTTCCCTATGGGCTTGGCGGTTGAAAACCGCCGCCACGCTTAAGAATGGCCCAAAAAAAGACCCGGTGTTTCCACCGGGTCGATTGAAAAATGAGTAAGCAAGCGCCTCAAATAATCCCTGCCTTTTTCAGCGTCACGAAGGCACCATTCTTATTGATGGTCTTCAACGCGCGGCAGCTCAGTTTGATGCGAACGAACTTGTTGAGCTCGGGCACCCAGATGCGCTTGGTGTGGAGGTTCGGGGAAATTGTGCGCTTCACCACCTTGGTGACGTGACGGCCGATGCCGCCTTTTTTCTTGGCCAAACCTGAACGGTGGATCTTGCCGCCGGAGCGGACGCGGGTTCCTCGAATGCTACAAATACGTGCCATAATAAAAAATTGGTGGTTGCGGGACACGGAGAATGGCCGTGAGCACCAACCCGTCAAGACGAATTCTGAGAATTT
>JAYTLO010000210.1:0-1034 GCA_043729385.1 Akkermansiaceae bacterium | reverse complement strand
CCGGGTGAACCTCCAGCAGTCTGGGCACAAATGGACAGTTCTGGTCTTCCAAGTGTTTCAAAACGCGCACCTCATTCGTGAAACGCTCCTCCGCTTTCGGGCCGCGAAAAGTTTTATGCACCCGGCCATCGTATGAAATGCGCACCAGGGCGCGCAGGGTGTCCTTGACGTCGTGCATGGATTTACAAGGTGCCCCGCTTTGGAAATGGAACAAGCGCGCAGCGCGAATCCGCCTGCCGGAAAATTTTCATGCACCGGCACTCGTCTCGCACTTCCCATTTGGCACCGGCTTTGCTTAGGTGCGCTGCGCGCAAAAAAGCGCACCAAGCAGGGCCAACCACAGTGCCCGCATCCAACCCAAACCACCACCAACACCCCACGATAAAATGGCGAAGTATAAACTCGAATACATCTGGCTCGACGGCTACGAGCCGGTCGCAAACCTCCGCAGCAAAACCCTCGTCAAGGAATTCGACGAATTCCCCACCCTCGATCAGCTCCCGAACTGGGGCTTCGACGGCAGCTCCACCCGCCAGGCCGAGGGCCACAACTCGGATTGCATCCTCAAGCCCGTCGCCGTCTTCCCCGACGCCACCCGCACGAACGGCGTGCTCGTGATGAGCGAAGTCATGCTGCCCGATGGCAAGCCGCATCCTTCCAACTCCCGCGCGAGCATCCTCGACGATCCCGGTGCTTGGTTCGGATTTGAGCAGGAGTATTTCCTCTACAAGAACGGCGTGCCCCTCGGCTTCCCAACCGGCGGCGGCTTCCCGCTTCCGCAGGGTAAATACTACACAGGTGTCGGCTTCGACGCCGTCGGCGACATCGCCCGCGACATCGTGGAAGAGCACCTCGATCTCTGCCTGGAGGCCGGCATCAACCACGAGGGCATCAACGCCGAAGTCGCCAAGGGCCAGTGGGAATTCCAAATCTTCGGCAAAGGCTCCAAGCGCGCCGCCGATGAAATGTGGGTCGCCCGCTACATCCTCAACCGCCTCTGCGAAGGCTACGGCGTGGACGTGAACTTCCACTGC
>JAYTLO010000209.1:0-29609 GCA_043729385.1 Akkermansiaceae bacterium | reverse complement strand
GAGGGAGTACCGAGTATCAGGCAGGCGATCTCGTAACCTTCGGCGGGGTCACCTGGTCCGCTAGAGTTAGGAACACCGGCCAGAGCCCGGTCGCCGGTCCTTCATGGTCGAAGCTGCCGGAATCCTACGCCATCATCCCCACCTCCGGCATTTCGGTGGTGCCTTTCAACACCTTCAACACGGGTTCCAACGCCGGCTTGCTTTCCGGTGATCCGGGCTTCGTGAATTCCAATCTCAAGGTGGGCGCGACCATCACCCTGGATGGCAGCGAGGGGTTGCCAGCCGGAACCTACACTCTCCTGCCGGCCCGTTACGCGTTGCTATCCGGGGCGTATCTGGTCACCGCAGTCGCGGAAGGCGGCTCCGGGACGGTCACGAAGTCCGATGGCGCGAGCATCGTCTCCGGCTACGTCGGCAACCGTTTCAACGAGACCCAAGGCGCTCCCTTGGAACGCCTGCGGTTTGAAATCGCCTCCGCGAAAGTGGTGGCGACCCGCGTCGATTACGACACTTACACCGCGACTGAATTCCTGGGTGGAATCGCGGACAAACAGGGTGTTTCAAATCCGCAGCAGCTTCCGGGCGACGCCGGCTACGCCGCGTTCCACGGCAACTCGATATTGCGGCTTGCCGGAAGCCTCCTGACAAAATCTCCCGGCATCGGTGCCAGGGTGGATGTGAGTAGTTTCGCGGACATCCATTTGTCTGATTCCGGTTCCGCAAGTTCCGTCGGCGGCTCCGTGGTTCTCAATACCTCGGTGCTCACGTCCTGGGGCGCGGAAAGTCTCCTGATAGGCGGCCTCCGCCGCGAGCGCGACGGCGTCACGACGCTGGATGTCCGCACCGGCAGCCTCACGCTCGACAACGCCGCCACGGGTCTAACTGCCTCGGACGTCGTGCTCGCATCCAAGGGCTTGCTAGAAGTCGCCGCCGGCTCGTCAATCACCGCCGCAGTCGATTCCAAATACTCGGCGGCCGCCATGTCCGTCTCCGGCGACGGCACCCTGCTGCGAGTCAGCGCGGATGCGGACGCGCTTACAAGGCGCGACGGCCAAACGGGCGCTGCGGACGCCTTGATGAAAATCGGCGAGTCTGCGGAAATTTCCGGGGAGTCAGTCGTTCTGGATTCCACCTACGGCAGTGAGCTGGCCTCCGATCTCAAACTGGCGGCCGAAGTCCTCACCCTCGGCAGCGGCCAGATCAGCGTGCTGCTAGACGGTGCTCCCGGCACGCTGGCCGGTTCCGTCGTCAGTCCTCATCTCGTGCTGTCCGGCAATACGCTGGCGGATGCGTTCTCATCCCGCGAGCTGACCTTGAGGAGTTACCGGAGCATCGACATTTATGGCACCGGCCAGATGGGGGGCGCGGACCTCGCGAAGCTCACGCTCACCGGCAGCGGTGTGCGCGGCTACGGCCAGGCCGGTGGTGATGTCGTGATCCGTGCTTCCGAAGTGAACTTCGACAACTCGATCCAGGCGGGTTCACCCGGAGTGCTTGGCGACAAGTCCGGAAGTCTAACCGTGAATGCGGACAGGATCCGCCTGGGCGCAAACGCGATTTCCGTCAACGGCTATCAGAACTTGGCGTTGAACGCAGCCGCCGGACTCACGGTCCAGGGCGTGGGAACATTCTCGACCACGGCGAATTTGAACGTCAGCTCACCTCTGGTGTCCGGCGAGGCACGGACCAGCTATTCGATCATCTCGTCCGGGGCGATGGTGCTGGATGCCGGCAGCGGAACCGCAGTGCCCGGCGAGGCGTTGGGCGCGCGGCTCACGCTTCAGGCCGCCTCGATCAAGGCGAACACGGACATTCTCCTGCCCAGCGGCGAACTCACACTGCGGGCCACCGACGGCCCATTGGAAATCGGTGGAAATCTATCAGTCGCTGGCTCCTTCCGCAAGTTCGGCGACCTCATTCGTTATTCCGATGCCGGGACGATCACGCTCGAGTCCGTGACGGGTGACGTGAAAGTCCTGCCAGGAGCGGAGGTCTCGGTGTCAGCCTCCGATGCCGGAGGAAATGCGGGAACCTTGAGCGTCAGGGCCTCGCAAGGCGTTTTCGCGAACTCCGGCAGCCTGCACGGCGACCCCGGGGCTGTCGCACTCGGCAGCCAGGCCGCCACGTCCGGCAGATTCCTGCTGGATGTCGGATCGCTCGCTGCCACCGGCACCGCATCATTGGGACAAATCGGCAAGTTACTCGACGGCGGCGGCTTCCACGCTGCTAGGAATTTCAGGATCCGCAACGGCGACGTCACCATCGACAACCTCAACCGCAGCCACGAGTTCGCGCTATCCGCAGACCGCGGCAGCATCCTCGTCAACGGCACCATCAACGCCTCCGGCCAGACCGGCGGTTCGATCTCGCTCGCCGCCCATGGTGACCTGACGCTCGTTTCCGGCTCCGAGCTCAACGCCGGGGCGGTCCACTTCAACAGTGCTGGCAAAGGCGGTTCCATTCTTCTCGAAGTGGGAACCCAGTTGGAGGGTGTCGCCAACACCGGAGCCCTGCTCGATCTGCAATCGGGTTCGCAAATCTACCTCGGCGTTAAGGATTATGTTGCGGGCGATTATAAAACCGCCGGGTCCAGCGCCTTCGAGGGCAAGTTCACTGGCACCCTGCATTTGCGCGCGCCGCGGACCGCCGCTAACAACGATGTGCGCGTGGACTCCATCGAGAGCACCATCCTTGGCGCATCCTCGGTCGTCGTCGAGGGCTTCAATGTTTACACTCCGGCCAACGGCGTCCTCAACATCGCCCAGCGCAACCTGATCCACACCGACGCCATCGGCTTCCTCGGTGCGGCCGGCGTGGGCAATGCGAACGAAGCGGCGATGCGTGGCAAGCTGCTAACGGGAGCAGCAGCGGGTCTCGACTCTCTGCTGGTCCTCGCACCCGGGGTGGAAATCATCAACCGCACCGGCGATCTCACGCTGGGTCTCGCCAACCCCACCGGCTCCACCAGCGCAGAGGCACTTTCCTCCGCCGACTGGGATCTATCCGGTTTCCGCTACGGAAGCCGTGGAGCGGCGGGAGTGCTGACCCTCCGTGCCCAGGGAAATCTCGTTTTCAATAACACCCTCAGCGACGGCTTCAACCCGATCACCGGAACCGCCCAGGTCTTCGCGGACAACGGCCACTCCCGGATGTGGCTCGGCACGCTGATGAAGATTTCGGACAATCTTCCGGTCAATACCCAATCCTGGTCCTATCGCCTCACCGCCGGCGCAGACACCAATTCGGGAAATTCCGGTAGCGTGTTGTCAGCTTCCGAACTTGACCTCCTGCAACCCGGAAAAGGCTCCGTCATCGTCGGGGAGTTTTATCCCGCCGTGCCTAACAATACCACCACCGGCCTGGGTGCCGGCGTCGGCGTGATTGGACAAACCGCCGACTCAATCCGGATTTCCACCACCACGGTGGATCGCGGCAACCGCTTTGAAGTGGTCCGCACCGGCACCGGCGGCATCGCGATCAGCGCCGGGCGCGATGTGCAGTTGCGCAATCAATTCTCCACGATCTACACGGCGGGCGTCGCTTTGCCAGACCCCGCGACCATCTTCAGCACCGGTGATTTCGTGTTACCCACTCTTCCCACCAGTCTGACCCGCCACCCCGGCCAATCGGTCACCGGCACTTTGGGGGCCATCCAGCAGCTTTACCCGGCCACTTGGTCGATGGCGGGTGGCAATATCTCGCTCTCCGCCGGTGCCAACATCGGCCGCTACACCCTCGTCAACGGAATTCTAACCGCGGACTCCACCCGCCAGATGCCCACCAACTGGCTCTATCGCCGGGGGTATGTGGATACTGCGACCGGTCTCTTCGCCTCCAACGGCGGCTTTGGTGAAAGCACCAACATCAATAACGCCTCCAACATCAACGATGCGGCGACCTCCACCACCTGGTGGATCGACTACAGCAACTTCTTCCAGGGCATCGGCACCCTTGGTGGTGGCGACATCGTTCTAACTGCCGGAAACGATATCGTGAACGTGGACGCTGTCACACCCACCAATGCGAGAATGGCCGGACGCTGGAAAAACCCGGATTTCGGGATCGTGCCGGATGCACCCGAATACCTGAACCTCGCACCGGATGCGGACAACCTGTTGGAACTCGGCGGTGGCGACGTGACCGTCACTGCGGGGCGGAACATCGACGGCGGCATTTATTATGTCGAGAGGGGCAAGGGAATCCTCAACGCCGGCGGAGAAATCACCACCAACCAGGCACGCGCCCTGAGTCCCGGCATCCTCAACAACTCCTCCCCGCGCGATTCACTCACCTGGCTGCCGACCACGCTCTTTGTTGGCAAATCCACCTTTGACGTCACCGCCCGCGGCGACATCCTGCTAGGACCTGTTACCAATCCCTTCCTCCTGCCGCAAGGGATCAACAACAAGTATTGGTACAAGACCTATTTCAACACCTTCTCTGAAAATGCGGGTGCCAACATCCTGTCACTCGGCGGTGATATCACCCATCGCACGGAGGCTACTCCGAATGAAGGCAGCTCGGCGGATTCCATCCTGAAGCTTTGGTTCACCAACCACAATCTCTACACCGGCAACTCCTCCGCGGTCAACTCATCCAACTTCCAACCCTGGTTGCGTCTGGCGGAACTGGACCTCGGGACCTTCGGCACGGTGTTCAAATTGTTCGCGCCGAATCTCCGCAGCACCGCACTCGGGGGAGACGTGCATCTCGTGGGAGACATCACCCTCTCGCCATCCGCCACCGGTGACATCGAGCTTGCCGCCTCGGGCGGGATCATCGGCTTGAACCCCACGGGTGAGGGCCGGCTCGACGGCGGGCGGGTGCAAGTGTGGACCGCTTCCAACGTGAATCTATCCGATGCCGCGCCCGAAGCCATTCCCGGAATCGCCAATCCGCTGGGCTATCAACTCGTCGCCGGTCGCGACCAGGCCGCGCATTTCGAGAGTGGCATCAACATCCTCGGTGAAGTGTCACGCGCCCTCAATGAAAGCGGATCCTACACCGGCGAGGCCGGAACCCAACGCACCAAGACGGCCCTCCACGACGGCGATATCCTCCATGCCGCCGACCGTCTCCCGGTCACCCTTTACGCCACCACGGGAGATATCACCGGATTGACTCTCTTCTCGCCGAAAAAGGCCCGGATTCTGGCGGGCCGTGACATATCCGATGTCTCGCTCTACCTCCAGAATCTCAAGAAGGACGACATCACGCTCGTTTCCGCGGGTCGCGACATCCTGCCGTTCAATGAAACCTCCGAGGTCCGCTCACAAGCGGACAACCTCGCGCTTGGCAACACCGTCGGCGACTCGCCGCAAGCCACCGTCACCGGTGGCACCAGCAAGGCCACCGCAGGCGACATCCGCATCAGCGGTCCCGGAGTCCTTGAAGTCGTCAGCGGGCGCAATCTCGACCTCGGCACCGGCTCGAATTTCTCCGACGGCACCGGCACTGGCATTTCCTCCATCGGCAACCTCCGCAATCCCTTCCTGCCTTTCTCCGGGGCGGAGATCATCGCGCTTGCCGGGGTGACCGCTTCCGCCGGCGACGGCCCGGCCGACGGCCTTGCCGACAGCTCGATGGATATCGCGGGATTCATTTCCAAATACCTAACCGATTTTAAAAAATCTGAATCCGCGTACTGGATGAGCATCGGCGGAAATGATTTCGAGGATCTGACTGACGAGCAGCAGGCCATCGTCGCCCTCGGCGAGTTCTATCAAATCCTGCGGGATGCCGGCAGAGCCGCCGCCAAGACAGGCAGCTACAAGCCGGGATACCAGGCAGTGAAAGCGCTGTTCGGAAAGGGTGGGGTCGGCGACATTTTCACCCGCTCCAGGGAAATCCGCACCACCTCGGGCGGTGGAATCAGCGTCGGTGTTCCGGACGGTGGCATCACCATGGCCTCTGAGATCGTGGGCAATCCGCTGACTCCTCCCGGCATCGTCACGGAATTCGGTGGCTCGATTTCCACCTTCACCCACCGGGATGTGAATTTGGGGCAGGCCCGGATCTTCACCCTGCGCGGTGGTGACATCATCATGTGGTCCTCCAAAGGCAATATCGCGGCGGGATCTTCGCCTCGCACGGTGGTCACCGCACCGCCGACGCGGGTGGTGTTCGACATTTCCAGCGCCAGCGTCCAGACCGACCTCGGCGGCCTCGCCACCGGTGGCGGCATCGGTGTGCTTGCCGCGGTGGAAGGCGTCGAGCCGGGCAAAGTCGGTATTTACGCTCCACAAGGTTATGTTGATGCGGGAGACGCCGGCATCCGCGCCACCGGAGATATTGAAATCGGTGCCCAGATGGTGCTTAATTCGGGCAACATTTCGTCGGGGGGAACCACTACCGGATCGGCACCCGCCAGTGTCAGTGCGCCGAGCGTCAGCGCGGTGACCGGTGCCTCAAACGCCAGCGCTGCCACCGGGGTCGCGAGCGTCGCCGCCGCAAACAACCCGGCGCCACCCGAAGTGAAACCGGTCGAAGAGAGTTTGTCGCTCATCACCGTCGAAGTTATCGGCTACGGTGGCGGTGGTGCCGCCGATGAAGAGGAGGACGAAGAAGAAAGACGCCGGAAAGCGGCCGAAGCGGCGGAAGCGCAATAAGAAGCGGGGACATTTTTGTCCCCGCTATCCGATCTGATCTTCATCCCTCTCATCTGCGTAGATCCTGCTCATCTGCGGTTAAAAAAATACAAATGGAGGTGCGCCGATTCCGAAACTGCTTCACGAACCCGAAATTCCTGATAGGGGTTTGGCCGTAGCTCAACCAAAACCAACCCTACCCACATCATGGCACGCATGCTCGCAGACCGGGATTCCACGGATCTCCACCTCAATCTCGCCCGCCGCCACCAGCGGCTGGCGCGCAGATACAAACAACCGGCGCTCGCCGCCGCCATCCAGGCCGCCATCGATGGCCTCGCAACCCGCCAAGCCGCCGCCGCGGACAAGGAGTTGGACCGCCAGGGTGCCTATGACGACGTTCTCGCCGCCGATGGCGATCTGGATGATGGCATCCGCAATCTGTTTTCCGCCGCCGAGACTTTTGATCGCGAAAATCCCGGTGCCGGGATGTTGGCCATACTGTTCCCTTCCGGTGGCTTCGGGACGATCATCGAGATCGACATCGCCCAGGAACCCGCCGCCGCCGAGGCGCTGGCCGTCAAAATCGCGACCCTGGGCGCGACCCACGCGCTCGCGCCGCACGACGCGAAACTCAAAGCCCTCGCCCAATCCGTGCGCGATGCCCTTAAGGAGCTCGATGACGCCGTGCGCGCCGCGAAGGCTGCGGATGCCGAGGAGGAAATCGCCCAAGGAACGCTGCGCCGCCAGTACGAGCACAACTATCTCGCCGCCCGCCAAACTCTCGGTCGCGGCATCTCGGAGAGGCTCTTTCCCAAGGCGAATCGTTCGCCGTCAAACGCGGGCGAGCCGACTTCCACGATACCTTCCGGATCCTGAACCGCAGCGGAATGCCCGCGCCACTGTGGCTCGGGCATTCTGCCCGACGCCTCTTGAGCCTCATAAACTAAAGAATCTGTTATGAGGCGTATCCGGCCGCTGGAAAACGCCCGCGAAACGGCGAAACTGGTAGCGGAACGTGGAAATTCCGTTACGCCACTACGGTTGGTGGATTTCCACGTTTGGATACGCGTTACCGCAACAAGGAACGGGATTTCCATGAAGCGGATGGCATTCCGCCGCGTGGAGTGCCGGTTCCGGGCCTTTGGATGCGGGCTACGGGATGTGGGAACCGGATTTCCGCATTCGTGATGTCATTCCCCGCTAACGGAAGCCGTTCCGAGGCCACCGGATACGCGCTCCCGCGTGCGGGAGGGGGATTTTCAGCCACCCCACGGGACTACGCGAAGCTTCGTTCGTTTTCCATAGACCGATCGCCAAAAGTAGTTGCCGATAGAAGGGAGAAGCCAGCGCTCTTCGCAGGTAGTCCCGGCTTCAGCCGGTCTTGAGCACTGGAGAAGACCGGCTGAATGTGGGACTACGAACGAAGAAGATAGAAATGGCGTGACACTTCCGTCACTTGACCGACCTGATTTGGCTTCGTTAAGCTCAAACTCCATGAAGCTCAACCTCCTTGTCGCCGCGTCATTTCTTCTGGTGGTCCCCACAGCGGTTTTTTCGCAACCCCGGACAGTAGAAATCGCCCCTCCCCCGGAATCTGGTGATCCCGCTGCCGTATATGAACAAGGCCGCGCACTGCTGGCCGGAGATGGCGTTCCGAAGGATGAGAAGAAAGCCTTCGAGCTGATTAAGGCAGCGGCGGACAAGGATTACCTGCCTGCGATCGCGGGCGTTGCCTACCTTTACAGCGCGGGCATTGGCGTGGAGAAGGACCCTGCCGCAGCGGCCAAGGGGTTGCGGATCGCGGCGGCGCGGGATCATGCGATCTCCCGTTACAATCTAGGCAAGCTCCTCATTGCCGATGAAATCCCTCTGCCGGCTGGATCAACCGACCGCGCTGTCCAACATACGGAAGGTGTGGAATGGATCCGGAAAGCTGCCGACCAAGGGCAGATCGAAGCCAAGGCTGACTACGGCATCATCCTCATGCGGGGAGACTTCGGGGTGAAGCCGGATCCGACAGCCAGTGCCCCCTATCTCCTCGCGGCGGCGGCGGCGGGAAACGCGGAGGCCTTGAATGCGCTCGGGACCATGTATCTGGTTGGCAACGGGGTCCCATATGACCTTGGAGCTGCCGAGCGCTCATTCCGCCAAGCTGCCATGCAGGGCCACGTGAAGGCTCAGGCGAATCTCGGCGAGCTACTCGACCCATCGTCTGGCGAGCCTGAGAAGCGCGTCGAAGCGCTCGCCTGGCTCTATCTGGCGGAACAAGTCAAGGATCCCGTCGCGATGAAAATCCTTCAGAACAAGGCCGCCGTCATTTCACCCGGGGATGAGGCGGCCGGCAGGAAAAAAGCCGCTTCACTCCGCAAGGAAATGCGCGGCTTGAAGAAGTGATCCGCCAACACTCTTATTCGGAGGAGGAGGCGACCGGTGCTTGCAAATCCATCGCGGTTTTCATGGTCAGGCGATTGTAGGCGGCGTTGCCAAACAGGGCTTTGAAGCGATAGTCTGCCCGCTTGCGTGCGGCATCCGTGGCCGGACCATTGGGGATGATCCGGGTGAGTTCTCCGGTTGCGGATTCTTCCAGTGGCACTTGCGCCTCGTCCGCGCTATCGCCGGATTGGGGGCTTTTCAACCCCGCCGCGAGGTCGCGATAGTAATCGATGACGATTTGCTCCAGTGCCTGTTGGGCGATCGGGGAGAGTTTGAGGTCATGCGGCATGGCGGCCACCGGCAGGCGGACATCCGGTGCGAGGCGCAGTCCGACTGGCGGCTGCGCCGCCGGGACATCTGCCGCCGCATGCTCCGGCGGCTCATCGGCAGCGGATTCAGGGGAATTCTGGTCTGCTTTCCTGATCCGGGATTGTAGCGGTGGGCTCGGTTCCGCGCGAGCCACCCCGTTGGCCGGAGTCTTTCGGGGGTTGGCTTCACTTCGCACTGATTCACCGGTCGATAGCGGGGTTATTTCGGTGGACTTGCGGGAAGGAGCGTCAGCGGAGGCGCTGCTTGGGGAAAGGGGTGATGGAGGCGCTGTCCGGCGGGATCCAACGGATGCGGGGGCCGGGAATTCAGGTGCGATCTCCGGGTTGGTGAGCTTTAAACCGTAAATCAAGGCTCCTGCGAGCAAAAGGCAGGCTGTTGCCGTCAGGCTGGTTTGGCGGGAATTCATGGTGGTGGATGCTGCTGTGAAACTACTTCAGAAACCGATGAACCGGTGCCGCGAGGAACGCAACACCGGTTCAAGAGGAACTTTGCGAAATCCAATGACTGGGTCAGCCCCATTCATCGGTTTCCGTAGGATGGATCAGAACGGGTTGATGATACCACCGTCGTCGGCCCGACCGACCTTCATGTCGCTATTTTTGAGTCCGGCCGCTCCGAGGTTGTCGCCTATGGAGGTGGAGATCAAGTTGTAGAGCAAGGTGGTTTCAGAGCTGACACCGGTGCGGCGATAGAATTTCTGGAAGTTCCAAGCCGAGTAGGCACCGCGATAGACCTTGGCCTTGTCGGCTGCCGTCATGATGAAGGTGCCGCCGGGCTCGGGATCCGCATCGGAAACGGCAAGGGAGACGCCGTTGAACGCCGCCAAGGTCGCACCATTGGCACGGGCCGTGACCGCGTCGTTGAGCGAGATCCAGGAAACCATGCCGATATTGGTCTGTGGCGCACCGAAGAGATCGTAGCCGTCCTCGTCGAAGACCGTGACCGAGTCACCGTCCAATGCCAGGTGTCCGCGAAGGACGCTGCCGCTGAAGGCACCGCCGTTACCGGGAACGCTTAGACCCCATACCGTGGAGGCGCTGGTGGTAAGCTGGGTGACTTGGTTAAAGGCACCTCCGGGCACCACGTCGAAGTTGGCGATATCGGTGGCCGGGTCGAGCTGGACACCTGCCAGACCTGGATTGTTGTCGTTGGTGCCAGTGACTGGAACCTTTTGAATGGCTCTGATCTGGTTGCCATTGCTGCCGACGACGAGGTATTGGTTCACCGGATTGGCCACGCCGAAGCCCATCTCCGAGAGGTAGGACGAACGCGTGCCGGAGCCGTCGTTGCGCCCGGTGCAGAAGATCCTGTTGGTATCCGTCGCGACGCCGGTGAAGTGGCTCATCGGAACGTAGCCGTTAGTGAGCAGGGAGAGGTATTGCTGGCTCGTCACGTTGGTGATGGCGGAGGCTCCTTCACTCACGACGAGACCGAAAACGACGACACCCGGCGAGGAACCGAAGCCGAACTGCGAGGATGCGGCATACGGACTGATCGACACGTCGGTGTCCGAGAAGGCCATTTCCGCTTGGGCGGTTTCGACGTTGCCCGTGGTGGACACGTTGAATTCGTTGGCACCGGCGTTCGTCGCGGCGATGGTCAAGGCGCTGAGTTTGAAGTAACTCGCGTTCCCGGAACCGGGCTGGGCGATGGCACGGAGACCCTCGATGGAGCCGTTGAACGCGCAACGGATCACCGTCGTGCCGGGAAGACCGGTGATGGTGCCTTCATAGGTGATGAAGTCGGCATTGATATAGTCCGCAGCGGTGGCCCGGTTGTGGACGAAGCGCCAGGTGCCGCCATTCGCAGCGTAGAGAGCGCTGATTGACTCGATGGTGGCACGGCGGAACGCGGTGGCTCCGGTGATTTCAAAGGTCAGGCCGAAGGCGGGCGATGCGAAGGCCACAGCAAGGAGGCCGCTTAGGAATTTAGGGGATTTCATGGTTCTTTTAGTTTCTGATTTGGTGATGTTACTGGAGATGTGAACAAAATGGCTTTGGATATCATGCGTTGCGGCGGCGGCGATAGCCGAGACCGGCGACAGTGCCAATCAGGCCCAGTGCGAGAGCGCCGGAAGGCTCCGGAACAGGAGAGATCGTTTGGGTGATGAATGAGACATTCCCGTCCGTGCCGACCGTGAACGTTCCCTCGAAGCTGCCGACCTGTTTGACACCGGAGACTTCACCTGTCGTATCCGAGTCATTGAGCGGAACGATGCGGTAGAGATCCAAGGCGAATTCCACGCTACCCGCGTCACCGAAAGATCCGAAGGCAGTGGCACCGCCGACTTGCTGGACACCTCCCTGGAAGGCGTTGAATGCCGTGCCTTGGATGCCGGGAGAGAGGAACGGGTTGTAATCGTCAATCAACGAAAGGCCGGTCGAGATTACTTCAGCCCGTTGGGTGGTGTTGTTCTCCAGATTGTTTCCCAAGGCGACGATTTGCGTCGCACCGCCGGTTGACGAGTTCCCTAGGGTTATGTCCCAAGCCACGGAGTTGGCGAGTCCGACAGTCCCTACCGCAGTCCGTGGCTTCGAGGCGTAAATCGTACGCTTCTGGTCGCCAAGGTTGATTGCCTGAAGCGTGGCTGAGGTGCTTGCGGAGAGGGCACCGGCAATACCGGAGTAGATGCTGGTGTCCGAGGCCCAGCCGGACCCGAAGGCACTTGTCAGGGTGGTGCTAATATTGATGATATCAAGTGCCTGCCTGTCAGCCGTGGGGCCGGCGGCTGAACCACGGTAAAGAGTGGCCGCGTTACCGAGCGAGACGTAAACGGTGTCTGTGTCGCCGGGCTTCTGGAAGAACATGATGAGATCCCCGGGCGCGAAGTAACTGTTGGCGGCTTGGGCGGATCCCGCGACCAGCAAGGTTGCCCCTGCGAATGCCATGAGAGTTCCGATGGTGTTGTGTTTCATAGGTAGTGGTGTTTGTTAGGTAACTGATTTGTAATTATAGACTGCCGGCGAATCCGAGGTTCCTGTTGATTTGAAAAACCGGAGTCGGTTGCTTCATCGAGCTGGGGAGAGATTGCCGATTGGACGCGTGTGGACGATTTAAATGGTGTGAAGATAATGTCACACCGAGCAACCGGGTGGTTGGGGTTTTTCGTTGCCCGCCCATACGACGCTCGCTGTTATGGCTGATCCAATCCGTTTAGGTGACGGTTTCGTGACATTAAGGGAATTGTCCAAGACCTGTCCCAGCGGCTTTCCTCTGCATGGTCCAACTCTTGCTCCAAGACGACTTTAGCCAATCGAAGCAGGACACCCGGCTGAACATCGCCACCGACTCAACCCGCATTCCAACGTCAAACCATCCCATCAAAACCAAATGAAACACAAATCCGCCAATACCCTCTTCGCTGTTCTTCTCGGGACAGGATTTTCCCTAACCGGACTGCAGGCCCAGAACCCGTTCTTCGCGCCGGGGGATCTTGTCCTGTTTTTCCAGAAACCCGGCGATGACGACATTGTCATGGTCGGACTCGGCAACACCGCCACTGTTTACCGTGGTTCAGCCGCCGGCCCCACGGCCGACAGGCAGGCACTCAACATCGTGAACATTGATGCCGCACTCACCACCGCCTATGGTGCCGGCTGGGCCACCGACCCGGACATCTACAGCGGCCTCGCCGGTGCTCTCTCCGCCAGCACCTCGACCACGCTTCAAGCGATCAACAATGGCGACCAAAAGCGCACTCTCTACACTTCCCGCGCCCGCAACTCGGTGGGAACCCTGGGGCAGGTCAACTCGTCGCCGTGGGACTTGACCCTGGCGAACTCGTCCACGGGTGGCGCTACGGCAATCGTCGCGATGGGAAATATTTTCGAAGTGAACTACACGACGCAGGTGGCCATTTCACCCACCTCCGTCTCGTCGATCGAGACCGACAACCCCTTCCTCGTTCCCGGTACCCAGGCTACGGCCTTCAACGCCTTCCAGGGCGGTGTCCAACAGGTTGGCTCCGCCACCACGATCGGCACCTTCGGACCTGCGGGACAGGTTGAATTTGCGCTGGATCTCAACCGGATCGTTCCGCTCAACGACGAGGACACCACCGGTGAGGTGTCCGGAGTCAAGCACATCGGCTCCTACGAAGGAACGGTTGTGGTCGGCACAGACGGCAATGTTTCCTTTATCACTCAAGGCACCGGATCCGCGTTTGATACTTGGATCAGTACGTTTAATCCCCCTCTAACTAATGCCAGCGACCGGCTTCCCGCCGCAGACCCCGATAACGACGGCTTCAACAACCTCACGGAATTTGTGCTGAACGGAAATCCAAGTGTCTCCGGTCAATTGATCGCTCCGACGCTCGATGCATCCGGGGCGAACTTTGTGTTCTCCTTCACCCGCCGCGATGATTCGGAGACCGAGGCTCCGGTGACATTCCAGTATGGCAGCGACCTCTCCGCTTGGACTAATGTGGTCGTCGGAGCGATAAGCGGTACTGTCGGCGCGGCCACCATCGGTGTGGTCGAGGGCGGCACGGTCACTGACGCGGTCACGGTGACCGTTCCGAAAACTGAAGCCGTTGGTGGCAGGCTCTTCGGACGCATCAAGATCGTCAAATAAGGCTGCGCCCGCTGGACGGGCGGCAAGTGATTCCGAGACAACCCTCTCCGCGTGATGCGGGGAGGGTTGTTTTGTAGGGACGAGGCCTGCAGATCGGCGAGGTTTTTAAAAAGTCTGCCGGAGCTTCAACGCCCCAATCCTGCAATCTTCAGAAACCATTGTGACGTGGGTATAGGAATGAGGCTGAGTAACGATCGCATACTTCGGTGACGAAATCGACACGGATGCGCATTTGATCGCCACACCGGCACCTGCTGACTGTGCCGCCTCGCCATGACTCCACTCGCCCGACAATCATCTTGGATCCCTTGGATCGTGCTGATGGTGGCGCTGTGGGCGCAGGTGTTCTATTCGGCGAGCTACGGCTGGCTCTACGGGGAATATTATGACTACGGCTGGTATGTGCCGCCGCTGGCAATCTGGTTTTTCTATCGGAAGTGGTGCGGCTGGGAGACCATCGCGCGCCCTGACTTATCGGGTTGGGTGATCGCTGGTGGTCTGGTCGCTTTAGCTGTCCCACTGACTGCCTTCAGGATTTTGGGGCGGGCCGATCCGGGGTGGCCATGGCCGGGTTGGGGGCTAGCTGGCATCGCTTGCGTCGTTACGGGATTTGTCGTCTGGAGAAAAGCGGGAAAAGCGGCGCTTCTTGGACTGATTCCGGTGCTGTTGTTTGCGCTGACGGCGGTTCGGATGATCGGGAGAGTGGAGATCGTGCTGGTGAATGGGTTGACTCAAGGGGTGCTGGATGCAAGCAGCTGGGTCTTTCAGATGCTCGGTCGTCCGGTCGTGGTGCTGGGCAATCAACTGGAGCTGATGGGCGAGGTGGTGGAGGTCACGGAGGGATGCAGCGGAATCCGCTCGGCGCAGAGCTTTCTGATGGCCTCGCTGTGCTTCGGCGAGTGGCTGGGCTTGAGCGCGAAGTCGCGGGTCATCTTGGTGGCGACGGGTTTTCTAACGGCGTGGGTGATGAATGTCGCACGGGCCTGCGCGCTGGCGGAGATTCGTTTCACTCATGGGGAAGCCGCATTTGAGAAGGCTCATGACGCGGTGGGCATGGGCGCGTTTGTAGTCGGCACGGGGATTCTGTTGTGGCTGTCGGTGTTGATGGATTCGAAGCGGAAGAGCGGGCAGTTGGTCCGGAAAACAGTGGCAGCCACAAGCGTATGAACCTCCGTCGCGTCATTCTGTGTTTGGTCCCACTGCTGCCGGTGCTCGCGGCAGAGATATTTTCCTACAAGTGGATGAATCCGGCGAAATCCGCCTTGCCTTACCAGCGCCCCGTCTTTGTTCCTCCTCTGGAAAACAAATCGTTCGAGTTGGATCGCGATCAGTACGATGAAGTCAAGGGCGAACTCATGTGCAACGGGGGGTGGATCGGCAAGCAAGCTGGAGAGGGGATGCCATCGACCAGTCTTGTTTGGATCGAATGGGATCGCACCAGTTCGCGCAACACCTTGGAAGCTTTCCGTCACATGCCTGAGCAATGCTTGGGAAGTATCGGCATGAAGTTGGAGCGGAGCTATCCCCGGCGGGTGTATGGTAGCGGAGAGCAGCAGCTCGTGTTCGACACCACGCTATTCCGTCCACTCCGTGGCGGGACTTCAATGTTCGTGTACAAAGCGGTCTGGATCTCCGGTCTGGTGGGTGCGGATATCCGGGAAAACGTGTTGGCGACCAACTACATGGACCTCGGGGCGTTGCGATTTGCCGCCGCCACTCATCGGTTCAATCCGGAACACACCCGAGTCTTGATGGCCGGCGTGAGCGGGCTGCCCTCGGAAGAACTCGCGTGGAAGTCGTTCTCCCGAAAAATCCTGCCGCAGATTCAATGGACTACGGTCGCTCCCACATCTCACCTTCTAAAATAATGTCCACCAGCTCCCAACTCCCGAAAGGCCCTTTATTCTCAACGAGCGCGATGTCCGTCCGCTCTGGAGGCTGGTGGGGAAAATTGCATCCGCTCTGGAAAACACTGTTGGTCGTGGCGGTGTTAGGAGTCTTGGCACTGCCGTTTTTAGGCTCCGCCAAAAAGGTTTATAAAAGCCAGCGCTATGAGTCAGATCTCGCCTCCGCCAAGCAGGCGCTGACGGCGGGCCAAGACGTGAAGGCGCGCGATCTGTCGCTCGCGCTTCTGCGCTCCCACCCTAAGAAAACCGATGCGCTGCCGATCTTCATGCGTGCGGCGGTGGGTGCCGCCGATTCCCGCTTGGTGGCCGTGGCGCGGGGCTATCTTTCGCTGGACACCGGTGACAAAGCGGACCGGTTGTTCGCGTGGCATGAGATCGCCAAGCAAAGCCCGATGGGTATCGCGGGACTCACCTGGATGAGTATGCACAAGGATGAAAAGGCCGATCCCGATTTCCTGATCCCATGGCTGGAGCGCCTCATGATTGAAGGCCTCAGCCGGGAAGTGGAAGCGGTCCTCGCCGTGCAGCTGGATCAATCCAATCCACGGGTGGAGCGGATTCGCCTCGCGATGCTTGCCAAACGCGGCACGGAAATTTCCCTCCGCGAACTCCAAGCGCGGCTGCTAGACCGCCTGGCAAATCACCCGGACGATGGCCCGATGCTGTTGGCTGCACTGGATGAAATTCCCCAAGCCGCCGTGATTCCCTACTTTTTCACTGGCTTGGGCGAGTGGCTCAAATCCCGCAGTGGCGAGCCGACTGTGGAAGACCAACTGCGCTTGGCCCGTTGCGAAATAGCAGCCAATCCGGAATCCATGGAGCCGGTCGTGACCCGGACGCTGGCCTCCTACGCCGCGAAGGACCCACTTGCCGTCGCCAAGTGGTGCACGACTCTCAAGCGCTTTGATCAAGCGGAAACTCTACTGGAACCGCTGGTGGCTAAAGCTGATCCTGCGGCGTTTAAGCTGATAGCGGATGTGCTGGAACGTTTGGGCAAAGTCGATCAGTGGGACAAGCTTCTCGAGACTCCCCCGGCCGGGGTCTCGCTGCCTGAGATTTTATGCGACCGCGCATTCATCGCCGCAAGCCGTGGCGACGAACGCGCCCAACCGAAGTTCGAACAAGAGGCGGTGGCTGCTGCTGAGCTAAGGACGAAAAGCGACTCACTCATCCTTCTCGCGCGGCACGCCACCCGGCGGGGTATGAGTGCTTACGCAGAGGAAATTTGGGTAAAAGCCATCCGCAGCGGACCCACCAGCCCCTTGCCATTTTTCTCTTCGATCAGTCATGTGGTCGAGTCGCTGGCGCGAAATCGAAATGAATCCAAGCTGGTGGACGTGCTCAGCATCTATCGCTTCTTGGAGCCGGCAAACGTGGATGCCGTCACTCAATTCCTCTATCTCGGCTGTCTAACCGGCAACGTCACGCCTGACCGAGTTCTCACCGAACTTGCGCCGTTTAAAGCAAACATCAAGTCACTCCAACTCGATTGCACCATCGCATTTGCCAACGTGCTTGAGGGAAATTACGCCATCGCCGAGAAGCTGACCCATGACACCAGCATCGACTGGTTCATCCAAGTCCCAGCCCTGCGGGCGATCCGCGCGATCATTCTAACCAAAACCGGGAGCAAGGAAGAGGCAGACATTTATATGGAAGATTTCCCTTGGGCCAGCCTGCTGCCCTGCGAGACCCGCGTCTTCAGGGAGCTGCTGGATGAGTCCGAGCAAACGGATGAAATCGCGCACCCGGCTAATGCTGAGGAAACAGAAGCTGCCAAGGCCGCGATGGCAGCCAGGCTAGCAGAAAGAGACAAGGTGACTCAGAGCACCAAGGACGCCATCGCCGCCATGGAAGCCAAGCAAGCCGGTGAATCCGAGGAATCCAAGATCGAGGAAAGAGCCAAGCGGGCGGACCAAGGCAAGCGAGTGGAGCAGGCCAGACAAGCGAAGAGAACCAAGGAAGCCGAGGAAATCAGGGCCGCCAAGCAGGCCAAAGCCAAGGAAGCCGACGAATCCGGGGAAGCCGAACCAAATCGCCCGTGACTTGTCGCAAGGCAAGTTACCCATGCTGTTAGGGCGAGACTTGGAAGTCACCCAGCGCATCCCAATCCCCGCCTGCCTCCGCCACCCCGTAGAGCATCACCGCCACCAGCGGTCCCGTGACCGACGTGGAAATCCCTAACTCTCCGGCCAGCCACAAAGTCAATGTAGTCCACAGCCGGGCCGTCGATGGCTCATGCAAATTTCCAAGTCGCTTCCGGATCCCGTCATGCCTTGGGTCCTGTCTCGCAACGACCGCATGTATCAAGTCTTTGGCCATGCTCCAGCAGGTGGTGTCGGAAGCGGCTGCCAGACCCACCCAGGACGCTAACTGCCGTCTAACTGGCGACGATTTTTCGAAATCATAAAATACTTTCTCGCCGAATTCATTCCATGTCCGCCGCTTCCGCCTCACCTGTGACAGCCTGGGGACACGGCGCAGGAGAAAGACAGTATCGATGCGGATCCGGGGGAGCGCGCGGGGGGCAAACTCTAACAAAGTCATTGGGCGGGTAGGTCTAGCCGACCCATCGCCCGGCGCAAATGAATATTTATCAACCAGATTGTCACTGAACAACCATCGACGGACCGCGAATCGAGTGCCAGCGATAGCAGGCAATTGAAATCAGGCGAAGCGCTCAGCGGCTGGTCGCATGGCTAATTCATCCCGCCCGACTCGCCAAAGATTCGGGAACGAGCCGCCCCCCAACCCAGGAATCTTCCCACCGCCGCTTTTCAACGAAATCGTCTCATGTTAGAGCGAGGATCGCGGTGGAAATCCATCCTAGCCTCCGCGCTGTCGCCTCCAATCTCACCACATCCTCCAATCTTTTTTTATGAAATTGAAATTTGCTATCCTACCGCTTTTCAGCGCCTCAGTCATTGCTTTCAGTGGCTCCACTGCTGCTCAAATCACCTCTGGCAATCTCGTGGTCGAGCGTGTTGGCACCGGTTCCGCTACTCTTGGTAGTGCAAGCACCGCGGTTTTCATCGATCAATTCAACACGACCGGTACCGGGCAAACCGCTGTCGGTGTCATCACCATTCCCACCACGGGCGGGGTACAGTTGACCAACAGTGGGTCGGCTTCTTCCGAAGGTTTGGTCACAGTTTCTCCCAATGGACTTTCGCTGACGATTGCCGGTTACAACGCCACCACTGGCGTGGCTAGTATTGTGAACACATTAAGCTCCGCGAACGCCCGGGTCGCAAACACAATTGCGGCGGATGGCACAGTAACTCGCGCTGGATCGACCGGCACCGCATTTAGTGCAAACAACATCCGCAGCGCCATTACAAATGGCACGGATGTATGGGCCGTGGGAGCGAATACTGGGGTATATGATCTCACCAATTCAACCACCGTCTCCTCCACGGTGACCAATGCCCGCCAAGTTGGAATTTTTGCCGGAGCAGCAAACGGCCAACTTTATTTGTCCACAGGTTCTGGCACGCAAGGCATTTATTCAGTCGGAAGTGGCACGCCAACCACCACTGGCCAAACCGCGACTGTGATGATTAGTACAAGTGCGCTCGGTGGGGGTAGCAGCCCGTATGCGTTTAGTATCAACACTAGCAAAAGTGTCGCGTATATTGCCGATTCTACCGCAGGTATTTCAAAATACACGTCATCAAACGGTGGGACAACGTGGATTCGTAACGGAACATATGGGAACACACTATCTGGCAGTTTGGGCACGACTGGCCTGACCGTCGATTGGAGCAATCCGAACGCTCCAGTAGTTTTCGCATCCTCGCCAACAACTTTGTATAAGCTGACTGATACGGGTGGCACAGGTGCTGCGAGCTACGGTACCGCGACCTCCCTCGCCACTGCCGCAACCAACACGGCATTTCGTGGCGTCCAACTCGGAGTTCTGCCTTCCGTGTGGACGAACAACAATGGCAATGCTAGCGGGTCTGTAGATCTCGCGACGGCGACCGACGCAACGCGATACTCCGGCTTCAGCACCATTCTCGCTAACGACAGCAACCTTGCCTTCCAGAACGTCAACAGCGGCGGCGGTGCACAGGCTCTTAGTCTGAACAACAACACGACTCTCACCAGTGTCTCGTCAGTCAACTTCAAGGCAGGCGGGTTTGGAACCAATTCCGCAAATACCAACTATTCGCTTGGTGGCACGGGCTTGATACTAACTGGCACCAGTTCAACCAGTGCCATTGGCACCTTCACGGCTAGCAGTAATACCTACACAAGCGTTCTTGCCAACAACAGCGGTGTGACGCAGACCGTGAGCATTCCTCTCACGTTGGGTGCGGTGAACCAAGCCTTCCGCGCAGTGAGTGGAGATCTGGCAATCGATGGAACTGTTACGAATGGCGGTAACACCCTTACGGTGGGCGGCGCGGCTAACACTACCTTTGGTAGCAGCGCGGTGATTAGCGGTGGTGGAGGTCTTACCAAAGTGGAAGCAGGAACGCTCACACTCAACGGAAACACTACCTTCAGTGGCGCGACCGACGTAAAAAGCGGCAAGCTAGTGGTGAACGGCAGCTTCGCCAGCACAACTACCACCGTGGCAAGCAGCGCGACCTTGGGCGGCACCGGTTCGCTGGAGGGAACGACTACCATTCAAAACGGCGGCATTCATGGCCCCGGCAACAGCCCGGGCGTGCAAAGTTTCACGAACCTAACCTATGCCGACGGTTCGATCTTTTCGTGGGAAATCGACCGCGCTGCTACACAGACAAGAGGCACTGGCTACGATGGTGTGAACGTTTCCGGCACACTCGCCGGACTCGACGGTGCCGACGCAGGATCCAAGTTCGACGCCGTCTTCCGCGTGGTGATCGGCGATGCGAATTTCGCGAACGCCTTCTGGGCCGACGCGCACACTTGGGCCGACATCTTCACGACCAACGGAAGCACCGTCATCCCGGATTGGACTAGCATCTTCGGCGGAGGTATCAAGACCTACACCGGCGCGGGGGTTGAGATCACGGACACCGCGACCTACGGCAGCTTCAGCTTCACCCCGGGCACTAACTCGTTGAGTTGGTCTGCCGTCCCCGAACCCACCAGCGCCCTGGCCGGTCTGCTGCTCGGCGCCGGACTCCTGCGTCGCCGACGGGTGGCGTGATGGAATGTTCATCGCGCCCGCGAGAGCTTCTCACGACGGATGCGATTCGTCTGCCGTGGGAATGCTCGCGCTTGGGTCGAGATCCATCAAGATCGAGAGCTTTTTCCAGACCGCATCCGCCTTGTCTTTCTTCAGGTGGACCGTGTCGCAGTCCAGAAATTTAAGGTCCAGTGATGAGGCGGATTTCAGAGTTTCCGGGGATTCTGGATCCTCAGATTTTGAACTGCGCCGTGCTGCCACTTTGGACTTCGCCTTGTATTTGACGCTGATTAGGAAGGCCAAGTTATAGATGGTGTCGTCGATCGTTAGAGTTTTCATGATGTTTTGTGAGTTAGCTAAATTTAGGTTGTCGGAGTTATCTAACCACGCCGCCGCTCCAGGAGGATTAGCATCATGAATGATAGAAACAAATTTAACTCCTCGCGCGGGGTCATGGGGCCGATTTTTTCCAATTGGAAGCGGCCTTCCCAGAACGCCGGTTGCTTGGTCATGCGCATCGCTGGGCTGCCGGAGGCGCGGGTCGCGAGATAGCTGGGGTGAAATACATACCCGCTGAACATGCCTACAATCGGGATGTCACTGAGGATGGAATCCGCCACCTTGATCCACGCGTTTTCTTCCTGGATGGAGAAGTCGGCAGTGTTATCGCCGGGGTTAAAAGTTTCGTAATGAGCTTTCCAAATCGAGCGCCAACCGCGGCGGCCCACGCTGCCGATCGCACCGCCATTCGCATCGGTGGAAAAGTAACGGGCGGACCAGTCGATGACCTTGTTAGACTTAATTTCCGCAAGGCGGGTGCCTTGGGATTTGTCCGTCCAGATTTCCACATGCTCGCGGAATTTAAACATTTTCTGCTTGGTGTAGAGGAGCGTGCGGCCAGTGGCGTCAGTGACCGTCGCTTGACTGGCAAGCGCAAGCACCTTGAAGGACAGCGTCACCGGATACTGGATGCCGTCGAGCTGGCGCGAGATATCGTCCGTGGCCGGCATCGCGGGGATCGCTGGCGGCGAGTAGGGGTTGGATGAATCCATGACGGAGGGAACACCGAGCGCGGGAAAAGCGCAAGCCCGCCAGTATGGGGAAGGGACATTCCTGTCCCTTCTTTTCTGTTGGGTCTGCGTGTGATGAAGGGACAGGAATGTCCCTTCCCCCTATTTCGCCGCGTCTAGCAGCCCGGCGGCGTAGGCTTGGAAAACGCGGGCGATCTCGTCCCGCACGCGGCGGAAGACGGCCATTTGTTCATCCTCGCTGCCGGTGGCGTGGGCAGGATCGTCGAAGCCCCAGTGGTGGCGATTCACTTGACCAGGGAAAATCGGGCAGACTTGGTCGGCATTGCCGCAGACGGTGATCACGGTCTTCACCTCGTCAGCTAGAAATTCGTCGAGGTGCTTGGAATGATGGTGGCTGATGTCGATGCCAATTTCCGCCATCGCCCGGATCGCAAGTGGGTGGACATAACCGGCAGGTTTCGAACCCGCACTGGCGACTCGGAAATCGTCAGTTAGAGCGGCGCGGAGAATCCCTTCGGCGAGATGGGAGCGGCAACTGTTGCCAGTGCAGAGAATGAGGATGGCGGGTGGTTTCATGTGGTTGATGGTTGAGAGTTGGTGGGAAGAGGATGAATGAATGAAAGCCGGGATGAATCCCGCGGTCCGGGGTGGGGATCTTTATCTTTCAATCAACTATCGACTCTCAACCATCAACATCTTCGGCAGCAGCCGGACTCGCGGGTGCCGATGCAGAGTGGCACGGCGATCATTGCGCCGATGACGGTGGCGAGTGGATAGAGCCAGAGATGTTGGAAATTTCCGCTGACGATGGCGGGTGCGAGTGAGCGAGCTGGGTTCATAGACGCGCCGCAGATAGGACCGGCGAACATGGCTTCCAGCGCGATCACCGCCCCGATCGCGATGCCGGCGGTGACGCCTTTTTCTTTAGCTCCGGTGGAGACGCTTAATATCACTAACATGAGAATGGCAGTGAGGATGATTTCCAAAATAAAACTTTGTAGAGTGCTTCCCGCAGGCAGCGTTGCGCCGAGCGTGGGGTCTGCTGGAAATAACAATTTAAGCATCGCGCTGGCGGCGAACGCCCCGCCTAGTTGGGCACCGATGTAGCCGGGGATTTCCTTGGCAGGAAAGCGTCCTGCCGCCGCGAAACCAAGTGTTACCGCCGGATTGAAGTGGGCGCCACTCACGTCGCCGAAGGTATAGATCATGGCCAGCACGACGAGGCCGAATGTCAGTGCGATCCCGGCGTGGCCGATCACGCCGCCGTTAGAGTGGTTGACAATAATGGCTCCCGTCCCGGCGAAGACGAGGATGAAGGTGCCGAGGAATTCCGCGAGCAGGCGTTTCATGATCGGTTCTAGCAGCAACCGCTGGGGCCGCAGCACGGGGATTTGCTGGGGAGCGCGGGTAGGCCGCAGAGTTCGGGCGCGAGGCACTCGGTGTGCTTGTGAGCTAGGACAAGCACCACCGCGTCAGCGAGTAGCTCGTGGTTAGAGATGGTGTATTGGGAAATGACGCGGTCCTCGTATTCGATTTCCACCGGCACACTATCATCGGGGAGGATGGACGTCGCCTTGCCGAGGATAGCTGCCATTTTGCCGGTTTCGATGCGATGCTGATAGTCCTCGCCGACCCAAATCTGGAGCTGGCAGGTGGTGGTTTCCCGCAGCGTGCCGCCGCAATCGAGGAAGGTTTTCTGCAGCCGTCCGACTTCGGTGACGTGGAAGGAAATAGGCACCGCCGCGCCATCTGGCAGGCGGATGCGGAAGTGGCGGTCGGCGTGATCGGTTAGCAGTGATTTAAGTTCGGATAGATTCATCAGCGTTTTCGTTTGAGGGATTTGGGGCCAGCGCAGCAACTGTCCTCGCGCTTGGCGAGGCGGGCGAGGGAGCGGGAATCATCTGAATTCAGCAGGGCTTCATCGGAGCCGGCAAAGAATTTTTCCAAGCTGCCGATGAGCTTGCGGTATTTGCGGTCGATGCGGAAATAGGTCCACTTCTCGCATTTTTCACTCTCCAGCAAACCCGCCTTGCGGATGACTTGCACATGGCTGGAAACCGAGGACTGCGGCATTTCCAAAATGTCCGCCAGCTCGCACACGCAAAGCGCGTCCTCCAGCACCAGCCGCACGATGCGCCAACGAGTGGCGTCCGCCAATGCGCGGGAGAAGGTAACGACGGTTTCCATGACGGAGATAGTCGTAACGTGAAATCGCGTTATGGCAAGGGGAGTTAGATCTGCCGGATCGGACGGATCCGACTGATGGTTTCCTCAAGGACTCCGGCCCGGAAGAGGGTAACCACTGATTTCACTGATTGAACTGATTTTGAAGAGGTTGGAAAGAAGCCCCCTAACCACCCAAAAGATCTGCCGCACTCCGGGGCTTGCGTGCTGCAAACCCAGCTCCCAAACTCTGGCCATGAGCGACGTGATGATTGAAACGATAGACCTCCACCGCAGCTACCGGATCGGGCGGAAATCCATTGAGGTGCTGCACGGCATCGACCTCAACATCCACCGCGGCGAGAAGGTTTTCCTGTGCGGCCCAAGCGGCGCTGGCAAGACGACCTTGCTTTACACCCTCGCCGGACTTGAGCATCCAGAAAAAGGCAGCGTCCGCATCGATGGCACGGACCTCTACTCCCTCGGCCGCCGCGAGCAGGCCCGTTTCCGCAATCAACGGATCGGCTACGTTTTCCAAAACTATCACCTTCTGCCAGAACTAACGGCCTTGGAAAACGTCGCCGTCCCCGGCGCCATCTCAGGCAGAGATACCACCGCACTTGCGATCAAAGCGCTCAAACGCGTCGGTCTCAGCGATCGCACGGACCACCTTCCTGCCGAGCTTTCTGGTGGCGAGCAACAGCGCGTCGCGATCGCCCGCGCCATCGTCAACGAGCCGAAAGTCCTCTTCGCCGACGAGCCGACCGGCAACCTCGATTCCAACAACAGTGCGGAAATTATGGCCATCCTGCTCGATCTCGCCAGCGAGCAAGGCGTCACGCTGGTGGTGGTCACTCACGATCAAAATTTGGCCAAAGTCGGCGACCGCACGCTCATCATTAAAGACGGCTCGATCACCGAGCACTGATAACAAATTCCTCAATTCATGAGACTTAAGAGGCGGCGGGCAGAATGCCCGCACCACTGTGGCGCGGGCATTCTGTGACTTAAATTTGGGATAGCCTCACTTCTTATCCTTCGCCCGCTGGAAACGGGCGCTTCTAGCAGACGCCTCCGCCGCAGGCAGCAGTTGCACTTCCTTCTCCGGCTGCACCGCCGGTGGCGAAATCTCCTTCGCCGCTCGTCTGGGTTTTGGCAGTTTCACCCGCGCTTCCTTCGGTGCTCGGTTCGGCAGTGCGAGCTGTGGCAGCTTCCAGCCGGTTCTTGTTAGCAGCGCATCCGCCAGCACGAGCAGCACCAGCGCGATCCCGAGCGGCAGTCGCAGCGAGGTCTCCGCCACGAACGGCGGGCGCAGCCAGGCTTTGGAAATGTCCAACAACTCGCGGCCACGAGTTTGGTTAGAGACGGCGCGCAGCTCCGTGAGCCGCTCCGGCTCGAACGCCCATTCCACTGAGGAACCCACGCTCAACGGCCCGAACGGCAACGCGTTTTCCCCGACTTGCACCGCGCCGCGCACCACGCTGCCTTCGTCGAGATCACGCGTTAGAGAGAAGTGCCCTGGCGCGATCCGCCGCCACGGCAGGTCCAGAGTCGCTCCACCGGCGTCGTCTTGCAGCCGCACTTTCGGCGGCAGGGCGGAGAGCTTTTGTGACCACGTCAGCGGGTCATATAGCAGATCGAGCGTCAGCCGTGTGCCGTCTAGCCGATGCCGCAAGGCGATGCCCGGCGGCGTGTCTTCGCCCATCAAAAATCGCCCGAGCGTTTGCAGGAAATCCCCATAACCCGGCCAATTCCGGGCGGTTTCCGAATACTCGCCGCCTAGCGGAAACGACACCGCCGCACTGCGCCCAAGCCCGCGACGCGCGTGCGCGACCAGCGGAGCCAAGTATTCATCCATGGACACCAGCGAGACCGTGGAATCCTCGCGGGCGTAAGATAAATTGTAGCCATCCACCTGCTTGAGCCAGTCCGTCGGCTTCGGTGAAATTTCCGCCCAGCGGCCCGTCGCCTGTGCCCCGATCGGCTCCTTGATGAATGCCGAGCGCGCGATAGTCACCGTTTCCTGCGCGAAGATCTTCGGGATATTCAGCGGCTGGTCTGAGAAAAACATCCGCCCGTTGCCGAGCTTGGCGATATCTACTAACAGCGCGGAGTCCACGTCCTTGTCGGTGCCCAGGCCGATCACCGAAATCGTCGCGCCGTTGTCGGTCATTTCCTTGATCAGGTTCTTGTAGTCGCCCGGCTCTTCGGAGTCATTGGCATCGGAAAAAAGGATGACATGCCGCGTCCCAGCCGGGGATTTCTTGAGTTCCTCCCACGCGGCTTTGAGCGCCACATAGACGAAAATGCCGCCGCCCGACGAACGGATTTTGCGAGCCTTCGCGCCCAGCTCGGCCTTCTTGTTTTCCACCCGAGTCAGTGGGATGGTCTTCGTCGCCTCGCTGTCGATGGCGAAAACGGTGACTTGGTCCATCGGGCCTAACAAGTCGATGGCGTTCGCCGCGCCGGAATTCGCTAGATCCATCTTGGTCTTCCCGTCGCCGATGCCGACGCTCATCGAGCCCGAGCGGTCCATCGCGATTGCCAGCGCCACGGCTAGCTTGCGATGCTCGGACTTCAATTCCATGGACACCGGCAACAGCGCGTCGATGGGCGAATTGAAATAGCCTCCCGAGCCAAATGAATGCTCGCCGCCCGCCATCAGCAGCCCGCCGCCTTGCTCGCGGACGAAGAAATCCAACGATTTCATGAAGTCGTTAGGCAGCTCGTGGGCGGGAATGTTATTCAGGATCACGGCCCGCGCACCGGCGAGGAGGCCCGGCTTCAACTTCGCAGGATCGCTAACGGTCTCGACCGTGAAATCCTGGGCCGCAAGTGCCTTGGCCACTGGGTCGTCCTGATAGCGCGTCGCCAGCACGATGCGCGGTCCGCCGGTAATTTCGATCCAGCGGGTGGCGCGGTTGTTGCCCGGGTGGGCGTCCTTTTCCGGGCGGATCTCGGCTTGATACTCGAAGCCTCCCGAGCGCGAAAGGCGGTCCGTGAATTCCACCGTGGCCTGGCCGTTGACGAGAGTGACGGAGGACTCAGTTAGAACCTGGTTGTTGCGGCGGAGGACGAGCGGAAACGTCCCATCGGTGGCGCCTCTAACGGTGATCGCTATCAGAAAGGGTTCGCCCACTTGCACTCGCTCGGGAAACCCAATCCGCGCGATGCGGAAATCGTTCTCGGTTTCCTCGCGCACCAAGCGGAAGTCCAGCGGGATGCCGCGAGCCTGCATTTGCGCAGCGGCTTCCTGCAGTGGCTCGGTGGCATAGCCGTCAGTAAATAACAGCACCCGCGCCGGCCGCTTTTCATCCGTCTGCGCGGCGATGGATTGCAGGGCGAGCCCGGTTTTCGTCAGTTTCCGCGAGCCGGTGAATGTCGAGCCATCCGCCCCCAGCTCCGCGACTTCGCTGGCGTAGTTGATGAAATGTAGCGTATCGCGGCGGCTTGGTTTCGCGGACTCTAGCAGCCGCTGCCACTCCGGCAGCCCCTTGTCGATCAAGTCTTCCGTCGAGTCCGAGCGGTCTAGCAGCACATACAGATCGAGCGAGTTTTGCTGGTGCTGGATGATCGGCTCCGCCAGTGCGATCACCGCGAGCACCAGCAGCACCGCCCGCAGCGGTGAGTGCAATTTCAGCTCGCGCCAAAACCACCCGACCAAGGCGAGCGCGGGGATGAGCAGGAAATATTCTGGAGACGTGAAGGTCATGGGGTTGTTTCGGGTTCGGAGTGGAGAATCCTATGGCCGTGCGGTCTCGGCGGACTTTGGGGTTTCGTTGGATGCTGTCCAGAAGCAGCTCGAAAAACTGGCGGGATTGGGGATTTTGATTTTGAAATGGCTGAGGCGCACATCGGCTTGGGAACCGGCGCGCGCTCGCGCTCCGGTTTTCCAGCACCAACGGTGCGCCTCATACCAGCCCATGGCATCGCCCTAGGTTTCGAATTCCGTTCCCATTGAGTCCTGAAGGGGAGGGCCATGGCCGGGCGCGGCGGATGGGTCGCGTCTTCAGGACTCAGTTGATCTTTGATCTCACCACAGATGATGAAGAATTTTTATCCACGGATTGCACGGAATGCACAGTTGGGGAGGATGAAGAATTTTTAACCACGGATTGCATGGAATGCACAGATGGGGAGGATGAAGAATTTCTAACCACGGATTGCACGGAATACACAGATGGGGAGGATGAAGAGTTTTTAACCACGGATTGCATGGCTGGAACGGCGGCATGAAAGGCATCTAAGGCTCGACCGACGAGGGCGGCGTGTGCTCGCCGCTTTTCATCCGCTGGAAGAGCCACATCCCCGCTGGCAGGGTGGTCCCGCAAATCGCGGGGGCCATCGACCTGCTGCCGACCTTGGCCGCTCTAACTGGCATCGGTTTCACGCCGCCGCATCCCCAGTCCGGGCGGGACGCCCGGACAACGGTCTGGAGCGGGACGCTCCAGCCACGTTTCCACAAATTGTGACGCGCGCCGGTATAACTCTGCCCGCAGGTCGCGGACTTCTAACTTTAAGAGCCACTCACCTTTCCGGCCACCAAGTGATGGACGTCGGGGCCGTCCACCTGCGTCGGTTAGGGCCGTGATGATGTTTTGAAATCAGAAATGGTAGAATCTAATAGAGGAGAGTGGCCCGGCTAGGGGCTGGCTTTTTCGGGTTCCGAGGGCGGGACGTCGAAGAAGCGGCAGATCTTGATGGGCTTGTATTCTTGGGGGCCGTCGAACATGAAGGTATAGTTCCGGCGACCGGGTCGGTTTCCCCACTGGCTTGAGTAAACTGGCTTGACCTTGGCGTCCTTCACGATGGCCATTTCCATATCAATTTCCATCACTTCACTCTTCCATGCCGCATCGGACACCAGGGTGTCTTCGCCAGGTTTTACGGCAAATTTCCGCCCCCCGAAGATCACTGAAATCACGGAGTGAGAAAAATTGAAAAAGCAATAATCCCCTGCACCGATGCGGGCTTTACCGATGTCATAGGCGATGATCTTCATGGGTACGCCGTCGCTTTTTAGACAGGCCAGCAAGATGCGATTTGAGTTAAGCGGGAGATCGACTGATGCATAGGGAGTGGGCAGCGGCGGCTTGGCGGCGAACTCCGCCTCGGACGCTCTAACGATGAATTTCTGAGGCCCCTTGTATTTCAGCGTTTCACCGAGTCCGGTGCTGTTCGCTTGGAAGACGGCGATGTCCTTACCGTTGTTAAAAAACAAACCACTCACCGATTCATCTAATGCGATGGTGACGATCTCGGTGTTGCCCGTTACCTCTTGGGAGATGCAGGGGAGCGCGAGTAGTCCAAGGAGGACGGTGACGAGTTTTATCATGAAATGGGGATTTAGACTTCGGCGTCATTTGCGTCAGGTTAAGGCTAGGATGCCTGATTCTACAGGAGATTTTCGGGTTCTCTTGTCCCGTTCAACGTGCCTCGGGTCGGGATCAAATGCGGC
>JAYTLO010000208.1:0-1210 GCA_043729385.1 Akkermansiaceae bacterium | reverse complement strand
GGTATCGATTCCGCCGGCGGTGACGATGCAGCCTTCGCCGGCGATGACTTCGGTGCCGGCGCCGATGACCATGGTGATGCCGTTTTGCAGCAGCGGATTTCCCGCATGGCCAATGCCAGCGATGCGCCCATGTTTGATGCCGATGTCCGCTTTGATGATCCCCTGCACGCCGTCGATGATCAGGGCGTTGGTGATGACGAGATCGAGGGATTCCGCGTCGAGGGCGAGCGGTGACTGCGCCATGCCATCGCGGATGACTTTGCCGCCCCCGAATTTCACTTCATTCCCATAGCCGCCGCTCTCCGCGATCAGGTCGCGCTCCACTTCCACGAAGAGGTCGGTATCGGCGAGCCGGATCTGATCGCCCGTGGTGGGGCCGAACATGGAGGCGTGTTGCTTGCGGGTCAGGTTCATGGATTGGGATTTGAACAGAAGGTCACTAAGGACAGGAAGAAGGCACTGGGGCGGGCCACGGATGACACGGATTTAACGGATGGCACAGATGTTATGAAAGGGGAGGAATGGTGTTCGGAAGAAGTGTGCGGAGAAGCTTGGGGCCGTTGGTTTCTTTAAAAATCTGCGTTATCCGTTAAATCCGTGGCCCGTGTGATTTTATGGCTCTTCCTGTCCTTTGCGATCTTCTGTTCAGATTGTTTTTGGCTAGTCGAGCGGGCCGTTGACGAGATTGTTCAGGCCATACATGCGGCGTTCTCCGGCGAAGGCGACCAGTTCGACTTCCCGGGTATCACCGGGTTCGAAACGCACCGCCGTGCCGGCGGGGATGTTCAGCCGGAAGCCGCGGGCGGATTCGCGGGGGAAGTCGAGCGAGGTATTCACTTCATAAAAATGGAAGTGGCTGCCGACTTGGATCGGCCGGTCGCCCTTGTTGGCCACAATCAGCGTCAGGCTATCCAGGCCGGTATTGGCCTCAAGGTAGGGAGCCCCGGCCGGGTGGATGATTTCGCCGGGGATCATGCGGGCCAATCTCTAACGGGGTTGTGGACGGTGACGAGCTTGGTGCCGTCAGGGAAGGTGGCTTCGGCCTGCACCTCGTGGATCATTTCAGCGACGCCTTCCATGACTTCGCTTTTTTTCACGATGGTGGTGCCAAAGCTCATCAGATCGCTCACACTGCGGCCGTCGCGGGCTCCTTCCATGATTTCGTAGGTGATGAGGGCGATGGTTTCAGGGTAGTTGAGTTTCAGGCCAC
>JAYTLO010000207.1:0-85058 GCA_043729385.1 Akkermansiaceae bacterium | reverse complement strand
AGTGAGGGAGAAGGTTGGGTTTGTGTTTTTGAATTTCCTGTTCGGAATTTAAATACAGCGAACTCGTGGGCGAGACGCCCACGCTCCTTGAAACGACCTGTCGGATTGGCAAGTCGAAGCGTTTCGCAAACTCCCAATCCCGCTCGTCATGCGCTGGCACGGCCATGATTGCGCCGGTGCCGTAGCCCATCATCACATAGTCGGCGATCCACACGGGGATCTGCTCGTTGTTGACGGGGTTGACCGCGAACGCGCCGGTGAAGACGCCGGATTTGTCTTTGTTCAAATCGCCGCGGTCCATATCGGACTTGGAGGAACAAGCTTTCTGATAGGCTTCAACGGCGGCCTTTTGATCGGCGGTGGTGATTTGCGGAACGAACGGATGCTCGGGTGCTAACACCATGTAAGTCGCACCGAAGAGCGTATCCGGGCGGGTGGTGAAAACTTCGATTTCCAATTTGAAATCTGAGATTTCAAATTTAACAGACGCGCCCTCGCTTCGGCCGATCCAGTTCTTCTGCAGCAGCTTGATGCCTTCCGGCCAATCGAGCGTGTCGAGTTCGTCGATCAGGCGTTGTGAGTATTTCGTGATCCGCAGCATCCATTGGCGCAGCGGGCGGCGTTCGACGGTGTGGCCTTTGGATTTCCACTCCTCGACTTCCTCGTTCGCAAGCACGGTGCCGAGGTCGGGCGACCACCAGACGGGGGTGTTAGCAACGAAGGCCAGGCGGACGTCGTCGATCTGATCGCGGGTCCAGCCTTGCGCTTCGAGTTCGCTAACCGGCTTGGCTTTGTTCTCCACCTCGCAGAAATACGAGCCGTAGAGTTGAAGAAAAATCCACTGCGTCCAGCGGACGTATTCGGGATCGGTGGTGGCGATTTCGCGGTCCCAATCGTAGCCGAAACCGAGCGATTTCAACTGCCTGCGAAACGTCTCGATATTCGCCGCGGTGGTGATCGCCGGGTGCTGGCCGGTCTTGATCGCGTATTGCTCAGCAGGCAGGCCAAACGAGTCGTAGCCCATGGGATGCAAGACGTTGAAGCCGCTCATCCGCTTGTAGCGGCCGACGATGTCGGTGGCGGTGTAGCCTTCCGGATGACCGACGTGGAGGCCCGAGCCGCTGGGATAGGGAAACATGTCGAGCACGTAGAATTTCGGCTTCGAGGCGTCGAAATCCGCATCGCCCGGGCCGGGGGTGCGGAAAGTTTTTTCGGACTCCCAGCGGGCTTGCCATTGGGGCTCGAAATCGCGGAACGGGAATGGTTTACGGGCGTCTGACATGGTCGGGAAAGGGCGCGGACTGTGGCGACGCGTATCTGGTTTGAAAAGAAAAACCCCTCCCACGGACCTTGGCGGCGGCTTCAAGGGAACTCGCGGATGCGCAACTTGCGGAAGTGGATGGGTGAGCCCTCGCTTTCCAGACAGAGGTAGCCCTGATCCGGTTCGCAACCGTTGCCGCCGGAGACTTCCTCGCCGTTCACCCACAGGCGGATCTCGCCATTGATGCCGCGGATGTAGTAGTGATTCCACTCGCCGTGCCCTTTCGCGAGGTGCTTGCGGGGGAAGCTGCGGCTGCCATTGGGTGAAAGCGGTGGAAACGGCGTCATTCGGGTGCCTGCGGCGAAAACGTCGCCATTCGTGCCAAACCAGTCGGTGGCCTTGCCTGCGGCTTTCATTTCGGCGGTGAAAGCGTGATCGAGGATCTGCACTTCGATGCCCGATGGCAGGCCGGGTTTTCCCGCAGTGGTGAGGGCTTCGATGGATTCGGGCGTGGTCCAAACGAAAACACCGGAGTTGCCGGCCGGCTTCTGGTGGCTCGATTCCACCACCATCTCGAAATTCCGGTATTTTTTCGCGGTGCGCATCACGCTTACCGGCGCACCAGTGCATTGAAGCACGCCGTCTTTCCAAGTCCAGGTGTCGTCCGCGCTGTTGACCTTGGCAAAATCCGCAGCGCTTAGATCCCTAAAACCTGGTTGCATGTCATCTACCACGACCTGCACCGTTTCAGCGGCCTGTGGTGGCCCGCCCGCAACGATCCGCGAGATGAAAACAGGCATGATCTTGGCCGCACCTTGGGTCACGGTGGCGTGATCGAGATCCTTCAGCTCGTGAAACTCGGCGTCTGGGTGCTCCAGATTCTTGAGCGTGATGTGAAAGAGCTCGTTCTCCTCGACGCGGGATTTGAACTCGATCCGCCGGTCTCCGGTGATTAGGCAGATCGGCGGCAAAGCCTTAGACGCGTAGTGCAGCGGCGCGAAATCATCGATCACCGGCAGCAGCGACGGACCGGGGATTTTCAATAGCTCCTTGACGTGAAAATGGGTGGTGACCTGCGCGCTAACAGGCAGAAGCCCGCCAAGTGCTGCGGGTGAAAGTCCGTGCGGTTGCAGCCAGCGCGGGTCCATCCCGACCATCAAGGCTAGATAGCCGCCTGCCGAATGCCCGCCGACGAAGACCTTCTTCGGATCGCCGCCGTAGCTGGCGATGTTCTTGACCGCCCATGCCACGGCGGCCGCCGCGTCCTCAATGAATACCGGACATGAAACTTGCGGCGACAGACGATAGCCCGCTGAAATGACGGCAATCCCACTACCTTCGAGCTGCGGGAATTCCCTGTTTCCTCCCGTCAGGCCACCCCCGTGGAACCACACGAGTGTGGCGAAGCCTTCTTGCGCGGTCGGAATTCTAAGATCCACCACACAGCGTTTCTCGGGATCCTCGACGGGGTTTTCCACCGGATAATAAGAAATTCCCTGGACGCTGCGGATGCCGTTTTCCGCAGCTGATAGATTCACCAAGCCGAGAAGGAAGGCATGGGCGAGGAGCAGAGTTTTGAGGAATTTCATGTGGGTGTCTTGGGTGGTATTCGTCCGAAACTAACTGGAAATTTCACACAGCGTAATTTGTTAGCCGCCAAACGAAAAACCCCGCTGCGACGTGGAGTCGGAGCGGGGTGGTTGAGAAGTGGGCGGGAACAATCAATCGAGATCTTTCTTCGCAAGCGCGGCATCAATGTGCTTCAGGAAATCCGCAGTCTTCGGATATTCCGAGGCGAAGAAGCGGGTGAACTCCTTGCCCTCTGGGTTGAAAAGGATCACCGTGGGGAAGCCTTCGATCTTATATTTCTCGGCGTAAGGTTGGTTTTTCTCCTTTACGGCTTTGTCACCATTCGGGAAATCCAGCTCGACGAGAATGTATTTCTTGGAGGCGGCGGAGACGAATTCCTTGGTCGAGAAAACGTTCTTGCGCATGGCGATGCACGGCGGGCACCAGTCGGAGCCGGTGAATTCGACGAGCACGGACTTCTTTTCGGCCTTGGCTTGTACGAAGGCTTTTTCGAGATCGGTGGACCAGCCTTCTGGAGTGGACGCGAAGGCGGAGGCGGTGAGGGCGGCGACGCCTACGGTTACGGAAGCGAGCCAAGTGATTGCTTTCATCATGCTAATAACCGTCGCCAGCTCGTAAATTATTCGAAAAACTTCGCGCCCTTTCTCCAACCGAGTTAGCGAATGGCCATGCAACCCTTGCCGCGCTTGATTCTTGCCACCCGCAATGCCCACAAGACTGCGGAAATCCGCGCAATGATCGGTGAGCGTTTCGAGGTCGTGGACGCGACGGAGTTTCCGGATTTCCCGGAGATCGAGGAAACGGGAACGACCTTTTTAGAAAACGCGCGGCTGAAAGCGGAGGGAATCAGCCGTCGAGTGGAGGGCTGGGTGTTGTCGGACGATTCCGGCTTGGAGGTGGATGCGCTCGGCGGCGCACCGGGTGTTTGGTCATCGAGTTTCGGCGGCGAGGAAGGCAACCACGCGAAAAACAACGCGCACTTGCTTGCGGAAATGGCGGGCAAGACGGATCGCGCCGCGCGCTTCCGTTGCACCATGGTGCTGGCCCGCAGCGGCGTAGAGCAGGCGAATTTCAGCGGCACGGTGGAAGGCCATCTCGTGGAATCTCTCCACGGCGCACGCGGATTTGGCTACGATCCACTGTTTGTCCCGGCGGGCTACGATCGCACGTTTGCCGAGCTGGGCGATGAAATCAAAAATACCCTAAGCCACCGCTCGCGGGCCTTGGTCCAAGTCGTCGCATTCCTCGACGGACTGGGATAAAATAGTTTGTGTTTCTTAACTGTTTTTGAAAAACTTCTCGTCATGAAAAGTTTTCGCCTCGCTCTGGCCCTGTTGCTATCGCTCTTCGGCGGCTTGGTCTCCTGCTCTAGCCAAGTCAAAGCCAAGCATCCCGTCTCCTATCGTTTTCAAAGTGGCCGCACGGCCATGCTAAAAAACGGTATTGCCTATGCGCCCCGGAATGCACCCGCCGCTGTGAAACGGGCAATCGCGGCTGGTAACCGCCTGCAAGGAATGCCCTACAAATGGGGCGGCGGCCATGGCAGACTGGATGATTCCGGCTACGATTGCTCTGGCACGGTTTCCTATGTCCTGCGCGAGGCGGGTCTCATGCGCGGCTGCATCGCCTCGCAGGAATATTTCAACTACGGCAAAAAAGGTGAGGGCAAATGGATCAATCTCTACGTGCGCGACGGCCACGTTTTCATGACAGTCGCCGGTCTGCGGCTCGACACCGGTGGACCTGGCGGCGAAACCGGTCCCCGCTGGAAACCGCAAACGCGGCAAGGACGAGGCCATTTCGTCCGCCACCCGTCCGGTTACTGAAGCGCGGTCGCAAGCTCCGTCAGCGAAGAAAATGTGCGGTCCGCTGCGGAGAAATCCAGCCCAGCCGTCACCCGGTTAGGCACGATCCAAGCCTTCATCCCCGCAGCCTTGGCGGCTTTCATGCCGTTGAGAGAATCCTCGATCACCAGGCAATCCGCAGGCAGCAGTCCCAGTCGTTTCGCCGCTTCCAGATACAGATCCGGAGCTGGCTTGATCTGCGGCGCATCTCCCCGGCAAACCACGGTTTCGAAGTGGTCGGCAAACGCCAATTTCTCCAACCATCCATCCACCCAATGGTGCGACGAGCTAGAAACCACGGCCCGGCGGATTCCCATGCGGGTGAGTTGTTCTAATAGATCGATCACTCCGGGCATGGTCCCTTCGCCGGATAAATCATGCAGGATTTCCTCCTGGCGGCGGGCGTCCAGATCGTGCCAGTCGAAGGCGAGCCCCGAGAGTTCTTCCAAGTGGGTTTTCGGCGACCAGGTGGCGAAATCCGAGCCGATGCAGCGCGTGTAAACCTCAAGCGGCAAATCATGCCCGTGAGCTTGGAAGGTCCGCAGCCACGCCTGATAGATCGCCTCTTCCGTGTCCACCAGCACCCCGTCGAAATCAAACAACACCGCCGCAAAACTCATGCCACCGGGATGCCCCGCTCCGGCGAGTCCGACAAGTTCCAATTCATTTCCCATCGCGATCCGCCCACTCACAGAAATGAAAAAAACCTTTCCCCAAGCGAGATTTTGGTCTAGCCGGGCTACCGAAAATCAACAACTCTCTCGCGCCATGCACCGCTACCTCCCTCTCGGTCTCATTATCGGACTCCTCATCGCATTCCGCGTTTTGGGGAGCGTCTTGCCCGAGTCTCAACCCAATTTCCAACCGTTGGCAGCCTTGTTTTTCTGCGGTGCCTTGCTCGCACCGGGCTGGCGCGGCTTTGCGATTCCCTTCGGCATCTGGGCGATCACCTACCCATTAGGAATCGGGCCGGTTTCTGAACTCTCGATCTTTGCAACGACGCTGCTCGCACTCGTTGCCACCTTTTTCCTGGGGAAAGCCCTTTCTAAACAAGGCCTGCCCGTCTTACTCCTCGGCTCACTGCTGGCCGCCGGAGGATTTCACCTCATCACCAACGGTGCCGCTTGGTTAGGTGACCCAATGTATGAAAAATCCCTCACCGGGCTGTGGCAGTCGCTCTGGGCCGGTCCTCTGGGATCCAGTCTGCCTTCTTGGGTTTTCCTGCGGAATCTCGCTGCAGCTAACCTGCTCTTCACCGGCATCTTCGCCGGTGCCCAACTCCGCCTCCCAAAACCGACCCTCGCCGTGGCTGACCCCATTCTTGCCAAGTAATCGTCGCAACTTGCCGACCTCTTTCTCCTACGCCCATCATGACCAGCGCCAGTCCCACCAAACTCGATTTCGCCAGCTCGCCCATCAATCGGTCGCTCACGCCTGAACGAAAAATCGAACTCTACACTCAAATGGTGCGGATTCGCCGCTTCGAGAGCGCCGCTGCGAAATTCTACTCTGCTGGCAAAATGTCCGGCTTCTTGCACCTCTACATTGGTCAGGAATCAGTCGCCGTTGGGACCATTTCACTAGGCGGAGCCGATGATCATTTCATCACCGCCTACCGCGACCACGGTCACGCACTGGCCGTCGGCATGGGCATGAACGAGTGCATGGCGGAAATGTTTGGCAAACAAACCGGCTGCTCCAAGGGCAAAGGCGGCTCGATGCATTTCTTCGCCCCCGACAAGAATTTCTGGGGTGGCCACGGCATCGTCGCCGGCCAAACTCCACTAGGCCTCGGCCTTGCTTACGGTTTGAAATACCTCGGCCGGGAAGGTTGCTGCTTCTGCTATCTCGGCGACGGCGCCGTCAATCAAGGTGCCTTCCACGAGTCACTCAACATCGCCTCTCTTTTCGGAATCCCCGTCGTTTACGTGATCGAAAACAACGGCTACTCCATGGGCACTTCCCAGCTGCGCTCTTCTGCCTACAGCGGTTGCCTTGCCCAGCGCGCCGAGGCGTATGCCATCGAATGGGATGTCGTGGACGGCTCAGATCTTTACGAAGTTAGAGCCAAGGCCCACATCGCCATGGAGCGTGCTCGCAAGGAACACAAGCCAACCGTCCTGGAAATCGACACCTACCGTTACTACGGGCATAGCGTCGCCGATGCGAATCATAAGAAGTATCGCACGCCGGAAGAGATCGAGGATTACAAAACCAATCACGACCCGATCATGGTTTTCGAGCGGAAGCTCTTGGCAGAAGGTGTCTTGACTGCCGAAGCGGCCAAAAACATCAACGATCTCGCAAAAGCCGAAGCAACCGCTTCAGCTAAATTTGCCGACGAATCCCCCGCCCCGACCATTGCCGATATCAGCACCGATGTTTATTGGGAATCTGACAACAACACGCCTGCCTCCAAGATTGGTCGCCATTTCTTCAACGACTGATCCCGTTCTAACTTCTTCCATCATCACTTAGCAATTTTCCATGTCCCGCATTCTCACTTACCGCGAAGCCCTCCGTGAAGGACTCGACGAGGAACTCGCCCGCGACCCAAACGTCGTCCTGATGGGCGAAGAAGTCGCCCAATACAACGGCGCCTATAAAGTCACCGAAGGTCTCTGGAAAAAATGGGGCGACAAGCGCATCGTCGATACACCGATCTCCGAAGCAGGATTCATCGGCATGGGCATCGGTGCCTCCATGCTCGGCGTGCGCCCGGTGATGGAGCTGATGTTCTGGTCCTTCCATTCCGTCGCCTTCGACCAACTTGTGAGCAACGCCGCATGCGTCCGCTACATGTCCGGTGGACTTTGCAATTGCCCGATCGTCGTTCGCGGCCCGGCCAACGGCGGCACCGGTGTCGGCGCGACTCACTCACACATTCCGGAAGGCTTGTTCGCCGCGTTTCCTGGCTTGAAAGTATGCGCTCCGGCGACTCCTGCCGACGCCAAGGGCCTGATCAAAGCCGCCATCCGCGACAACGACCCAGTCTATGTCATGGAAAACACCTTGCTCTACGGCACCACCGGCGAAGTCCCAGATCCGGCAGACGGCGACCACATCGTCCCGCTCGGACTGGCAGATCTCAAGCGCGAGGGTTCCGACGTTTCCCTCATCGCACACGGTCGTTCCGTGATTCATGCCTTGGCCGCAGCGGAAATCCTTCAGAGCGAGCACGGCATCAGCGCCGAAGTTCTCGATCTACGATCTATTCGCCCGCTGGATCAGGATGCGATCCTCAAAACGGTGATGAAAACCAACCGCGTCGTCCTCGTGGATGAATCCAAGCCTTTTGGTGGAGTTTCCGCGATGGTAGCCATGCTCATCCAAGATCACGCGTTCGACTACCTTGATGCGCCGATCAAGCGAGTCTGCTCCATTGACGCCCCATCAATCTACTCACCACACATTGAGCACGAGCAGCTTCCAAATCCCCGCCGGATTGTGGAAAAAGTTCTAACCATTGCCTAATCAAAACAAATGGGATGGATATTTAGAATAATATCCGATCGCCCCTCACAAAAACCGACTTCGCTAATTTATTAGCGGATTATTCTTGTGAAACAGCGTTCCCGACTGAACGTTCTCAGCCCACCTCGATAAAAATTTACTTTGCAAAGATGAACTATTTGCTATCCGTCCCTTCGTCCTAATAGATCCCCATAAAATATGAGCGTTATTGGATCTCTCAAAGAAAACCCACCGATTAGCCCCACAGGAGCATCTAGAAAAGTTATTGACGATGCCGCATCGCTCATCGGAAAAAAATTAGAGTTCCAGACTGGCGGTGATTTGCGCGAACTTATTGAAACCCGATTACAAGGCTCAGTAAAAATTGCACCTCCCGAAGAACGCCTTCAATATGGGTATCTGCGTGTTCCCGGAACAGAGAACCACAAATTTGATATCGTGCTATCTCCATACACTGGGGATTTCCATGACCGATTCACCATGGCCCACGAATTAGGCCACTACTTTCTCCATTATGTATTTCAGGAACGTGTCGACGAGTTGATCATCAATCGCGAAGGCACTGATCGCGCTGAATCAGAAGCTAACTGGTTTGCAGAGGCGTTACTGATGCCGGCCGACGCCTTTGAAAAGGCTTGGAAAGAATGCGAGGGATACCTACCTGAAATGATTTATCGCTTCCGTGTCGCATCCGATTTGATCGCACACAGACGTCGCGTCCTCGATCAACTCAAGAATATCACGGAACCAGATGGCCTTTGCGACCAGGATTGAGATTGAAGAGCTTACGGAACTAACTAGATCAAAGCTGAAACTCTTCCTCAGCGTTGATGTAGTAGGTTCGACAGCGTTTAAACAAAGCCAACCCAGATCCCATCACCGCAACAGATGCGAAGACACGGGTCCTGCAAATTGGCTTACATTTTTGAGTTCTTTCTACCGGGATTTCGGCAGCCGGTTGAAGCTTCATCTTGGCCGATGTTTATTGTCCACCGGCCTGACCGATGGGGATACCGACAAGCATGTTGGCTACCCATCTTTGTGGAAGGCTCTTGGAGATGAGCTGGTTTTCGTAATCGAACTAAAACACGAGAAGCACCTCTCGGTGATTTTAGATGCGTTCCGTCACGCAATTAACGAGGAAATCGACCGAGCACGTGCGGGAGATCACCCTCTCCCGATCAGTTTCAAAGGCGCTGCTTGGATTGCTGGCTTTCCAGTCTGCAACGCGGAAATCCCGATCAAGTCTGATATTCCACAACCGGATGGAAAAACTCCAGTCATTGGATACGATTACGCCGGGCCATGCATCGACATCGGATTTCGAATTTCGAAACTCGCCTCACCACATCGCTTAGTCGTTACTGCAGAAATCGCCTACCTTCTCGCAATAACTGGAAGTGAAATGGTTCATTTCCTGCATCCTGATCGACCCACAGAATTTAAGGGTGTTCTCGGTGGCGACGAGTATCCAGTTTTCTGGATCGACTGCTTTCGCGACGTAAAACGAGAAATGTGGAAAAGCACAATCAAGGGAGAATGCGAAACAGAGCGTCTTGAACTGACCTATAGAGGTCAGGAAGCTCTTTCCCCGCAATGCAGCAAAGATGCACTCAAAACTTTCCTAGAAACTTGGTTTGAGCGCCATCAACATTTATTGATCAAACCTTTCGTACCCAGAGAAAACCCTGTAATTCCAGAACCACCAGATTACCAGCAGCATCTCGCCCTTGTTCAAGCAGAGCTCCGAGACCTTTATCGAAGTGACGAGGAATCCACGGATGCCGGAAATCCTCAAGGCAATCGCCTTGTCGAATTAGGTGCCGAAAAAATTGTCTGACTCTTTGCTTATCTTTTCCACAGACTTCAGGAATGTTAGCCAGGCTTATCAAACACAAAAGAAGTCGCACACTCCAGCAATCTAACGAAACTTGTAGTCGACTAACTTCCAAACGAACACCGTCTTTTTTATTGCCAAGCTCGCTCTCGTTCCTAGCATCTTCAATATGTTCTTGCGTCTAACCACCCTCATTTCCGCCGCAGCCTTGGCCCTTAGCCTGTCATCATGCTGCTGCATGTGAATCTTCTCTCACTCTACCTCTAAACCATTACCCAACATGAAAAACCTAGTTCTTCTCGCCTCCCTCATCGCCGTATCCCTCGGCTTTTCCTCGTGCTGCTCGATGTTCGGCGTCGCCAGTCAGGGCGCCGGTTACCGCACCGAGACCCGCCAAGTGAAAACTTGCCACTACGACATCGTCACCAAGGAAGTGAGGACGAACGATGGCTCGAAGGACGGCATGGTCCAAACCGTTGAAGAGCGGGTTCCACGGTACAAGACCATCACCAAGAAGGTCCGCATTCCTTGCGGCATCTGCACCCGCTACTACTGCCCGAAGAAAGATTGCTGCGGCACCACTTCGGAATCCACCATGCGGATGGCAAGCGTCCAAGGCTCCGTCGGCAGCCCGAATCTGGGCCTGATTCCGACAATGAGAGTGCTTCCTCTCACCCAAAGCGTGACCGCTCCTTGAGCTAATTTTCCATCCTCAAACCAAGCGCGGCGGAGACTTAAACTCCCCGCGCTTTTTTGTTTCCACCTCTCTCGGTAAAAAGGCTGGAAATGCCCCGACTTTTTCCCATTCTCCCCGCGACTCCTACTCCTATCAAAAACATGTCTGTGAACATCGAAATGCCCAAGCTCTCGGATACAATGACCGAAGGCACCCTCATCAAATGGCACAAACAAATCGGCGACACCGTCGAGATTGGTGACATCCTCGCCGAAATTGAAACCGACAAGGCGACGATGGAGATGGAAGCCTTCGACGATGGAGTGATCACGGAAATCTTGATCCAAGAAGGCGAAAAAGCACCCATCGGTGGAGTTCTAGCAATCCTAGACGGGGATTCTGCCGCAGCCCCTGAACCCGCATCTACACCGGTCGCCGCAGCCCCAGCCACTCCCGCCCCAGTTCAAACGCCAGCCACCGTCCCCTCACCTGCTCCAGTCAATGGCGAGCGCCTCAAGGCATCTCCCCTTGCCCGCAAGATCGCAACCGAGCTCGGTGTTAATTTATCCACCGTAACCGGCTCCGGCCCTGCAGGTCGCATTGTCAAAAACGACGTGGAAGCGGCATCCAATGCCCCGGTGAAAACTCCGGCAACTCCATCTCCCGATGCTTCCGCCGCAGCCGGACTTGCAGCCTCTATCAGATCCAAGGCGGCCACACCTGCTCCTGCTGCCCCAGCCATCGTGCCTGTCGCCAAGGAGGGCGATGAAAGAATCGAACTCAGCTCGATGCGGAAAATCATCGCTTCACGACTGCTCACTTCCAAGACCACCATCCCACACTTCTATCTGCACCTGGAAGTGGACGCCGCGCCTCTCATGGCCATGCGCCAGCAAATCAACGCCCAAGCCGAGAAAACCCACGGCAACAAATACTCGGTCAACGATTTCATCCTCAAGGCCGTCATCAACGCCACTGTCGCCGTCCCTGCGGTGAACGCCTCATTCGCCGGTGACCACATCGTCAAATTCCAGCACGTCGGCCTCTCAGTCGCTATCGCAGTGGAAGACGGCTTAGTAACCCCGGTCATCAAGCAGGCCGAAACAAAGTCGTTGCTAGCCATTTCAAAAGCGGTCAAAGATTTCGCCATCCGCGCCAAAGACAAAAAGCTCAAACCCGATGAATTCGACGGCGGCACCATCACCGTCTCAAACCTTGGTGCTTGGGGAATCGAATCCTTCGACGCCATCGTCAATCCACCACAAGCCGTCATCCTCTCCGTGGGAGCCGCCATCGAGAAACCCGTCGTCAAAGACGGCCAGATCGTCCCCGGTTTGCGGATGAATCTCGGCATCTCCTGCGACCACCGCGTCGTCGATGGTGCCGTGGGTGCTCAGTTCCTAGCAGAAATAAAAAAGCTCATCGAGCAACCCGCCTTGATGTTGTTCTAAATTCTACCGACTCCTACATCCGCCGGATCAATCTGATCTGGCGGATTTCTTTTGTCCCCGATGCCTAAAAATTCCCCCCTTCTTATGATGATTTCTTCCTTTTTGAAGCTATAAGATCATCTTCTTAATAGTGTGAACAACCCTCTAACTCGCCTGTTCCCCAGCTTCACCAAGCACGTTCCACGGCAACAACAAGTTGGGCAACACACTGCATGACCTCTGAATGAAACCCCTTTTCCAGAGATCAAGCGACGTTCCACCCAGTCATTCCGAGGTTATTCCCAGCCTCTTGCCGAGTTCTTGGATCGGTCGCACTTGCTAGCATCCGGCGCATCAGCCCACCCTTGCCGCCGTGAAACATTTGGTCATCACAGGGGCGAGCGGAGGCTTGGGAAAAGCAATAGTGGAGGTCTTTGCAGCCGCCTCTTGGGAGATCGCCGCACCGACTCATGGCGAGCTAGACGTTGCTGATCCAGCCGCGATCCAAGGCTACTTCGACTCGCGACCGGTGGATCTACTAATCTGCGCCGCAGGTATCATTCGCGACGCACCGCTGTTGCGCCACGATGAAGCCACTTGGGACGAGGTGCTTGCCGTCAACTATCAGGGCGCAGCAGCGTGCGCAGCGGCAGTATTGCCACAAATGATCGAGAGGCGGTCCGGCCACGTCATTTTTATTTCAAGTCACTCAGCCATCCATCCACCGTGCGGGCAAATCGCGTATGCCACTGCCAAGGCCGCGTTGCTCGGTCTAACGGCATCTCTGGCTGAGCGAAATGGTCGCCACGGCGTGCGGGTAAATGCCATTCTTCCCGGGTTCCTTGAAACAGCCATGACTGAATCCGTTTCCGACAAACGCCGCGCGGAGATTCTAAGCGACCACGCTCTGAGTCGTTTCAACACCCCGGCCACAGTTGCTAAATTTATCCGCCATCTTGCCGAGGAACTCACTCACACTTCCGGCCAAGTTTTCCAGTTGGACAGCCGGATTTCGTGACTGGATCAGGGTTGCACTGTACCAGCAGAGCGCATTAACTCCGCGCTCCCACAACCTAAAAACTACAACCCACCACCTACGATGAAGATCTCCAAAAACAATTTTGCCAATGAAGAAGTCGTCCTCGATTTCCACGAATATGAGTCCTGCCAATTCACCAACTGCCGCTTTGTGGTTCTAGGCTACGGGGCATTCGCGCTCAATCAGTGCGAAGTGATCAATTGCGAATTCACCTTCGCCGGCCCAGCCGCCAGCACCATCCAGACGATGAGCACCATCTATCACAACATCGGCGAGCAAGGCAAACAACTCATCGAAGGCACCTTCGAACAGATCCGCAACGCGGGTGCTAACAAGCCAGCCTAACAGCTGCGGAAGGCCGGACCTTTGGAAAAATTGTCCAGTCTTCCAACGAAGGCGAGCTTGCGCGGGGTCACGCATCCCGACATGTTGCCTTCGTGAGACGCATACTAATCAGCCTTTTCGCGATGTCTCTCGGGCTTACGTCCGGGGGCTTCGCGCAGGCTGAAATGCCGGCCATCAAAGCCGCGCCCGCAAAAGTGGTGGTCATTCCCATCCGCGATCAAATCGCCAAGCCGGAACTCTACATCCTGCGCCGCGGCCTGAAAGAAGCCATCGAGCAAAACGTGGATACCATCGTCCTCGACTTGGAAACACCCGGTGGCCAGCTCGACGTCACCTTCGATATCCTCAAGGCGCTCGAAAAATTTCCCGGCAAGACAGTCACTTACGTCAACCGTGAGGCGATATCCGCCGGCGCATTCATCGCCGCTGGCACCAGCGAAATTTACTTTGCCCCAGGTGCCGTCATCGGCGCGGCGGCCCCCGTTCTATCAGACGGCAGTGACATCGGCGAGACCATGCGTGGCAAGCTCGTCAGTTATCTTAAAGCGCGGATGCGCTCAATCTCCGAGGGCAAAGGCTACCGTGGCGAAGTGATCTCCGCGATGATCGACATGGATTCCGAGTTTAAAATCGGCGATCAACTGATCAAACCCAAAGGCGAGCTTCTGTCTCTAACCGCACAAGAAGCGATGAAAGTTTATGGCGATCCGCCACAGCCATTGTTAGGCAATGGCATCGCCGACAATATTGATACCCTGTTGGACAAAATCCATGGCGCGGGAAATTACACCGTCACGCGACTCGAAGTCACTTGGTCGGAAAGACTCGCGCAATATCTCACCGGCCTGACGCCGATTCTAATGGGACTCGGGTTGGCCTGCATGTTCATCGAATTCAAAACTCCCGGCTTCGGCACCTTTGGAATCACCGGCCTCACGCTGTTAGGAATCGTCTTCTTCAGCCAATTCGTGGCGGGACTTTCCGGCCACGAGCCAGTGTTATTTTTCCTACTAGGCGTCGCGTTGGTGGTGATCGAGTTGTTTGTCCTCCCGGGCATGATGGTCTTCGTTGTGAGTGGCGTCGCGCTCATGTTAGGTTCCTTGGTCTGGGCGATGACCGATTTCTGGCCCGGCGAGCCGATCCCTCTATCGGGTGGTGTTTTCGTCCGCCCCTTGCTGAACATGATGGCCGGAGTGGCCCTCGCTGTGGTGCTATTTCTCGCGCTCTTAAAATTTCTCCCCAAAGGCGGACTATGGGGCAGCATGGTCCTTGATGCCGTTGTCGGGGGTGAGCCTCTCGCCGCCCGTGCCCTCGCCGGTGGCGGAACCAACGAACCAAGCGCATCTGCCCTGATCGGTGAAATCGGCACAGCCGCCACTGGTCTATTTCCAAGCGGCCAAGTGGACATCCTCGGCAGGCGCTACGAGGCACGACTCGCCGTCGGTCATGCCGATGCGGGCACGCCGGTGAAAGTCACCGGCCTCGCGGAATTCGGACTCGCAGTGGAGGTGGTGTCATGACGCTTATCATTCTGTTATTTTCTATCGGCATCTTGTTCATCGCCGTGGAGGTCATCATCCCTGGCGCGATTCTCGGCTCCATTGGCGCATTGCTCATGTTCGGCGGTTGCATCATGGCCTTCATCGACTACGGCACCACCGGCGGTATCATCGCCGTGCTAACAGCATTCGCTGTAGCAGGCGTGGCTTTCTTCATCGAGTTCCACTACCTGCCGAGAACCGAATTCGGCAAACGGGCTTTCCTCACCAAGGAAATCACCGCCGTTTCCGCCGCTGTTAGCAGCGAAGCGCGCGAGCTGATCGGGAAATCCGCAGAGGCAATCACTATGCTTTCACCGAGTGGTTATGTCCTTGTAGATGGTCACCGCTACGAAGCTTTTTGCCAATCCGGCCAAGCACCTGCTGGCTCCGCGCTCGATATCATCGGCGCTGATAGTTTCCGCCTCATCGTCTCTCTCACTAAAAACTAACTGACCACCACGCCCATGTTCGACATCTCCACCATCATCCTCGTAGTCGTCGCGATCCTCGGATTGCTAATCTTCGGCATCATGCTCTCGTTTTTCAGCGTCTGGCTCCGGGCTTGGCTTGCCGGAGCTTACGTCGGTTTCACCGATCTCGTCGCCATGCGCCTCCGTCAAGTCCCATACGGCATGGTGGTCGATGCCCGGATCACCGCCAAGAAGGCCGGCATTGAAATCCCCATCAATGACATCGAAGCCCACTTTCTAGCAGGTGGAAATGTCGTCCCATCCATCCAAGCCCTCATCGCCGCCCAGAAGGCCGGCATCACTCTGGACTGGAACCGCACCTGCGCCATCGATCTCGCCACCAAGGGTTCAGGGAAAAGCGTCGTCGAAGCCGTCCGCACCTCCGTCGATCCCAAGGTCATCGACTGCCCGAACCCCGCCTCCGGTCGCACCACCATCGACGGCGTCGCCAAGGATGGCATCCAAGTCAAAGTCCGCGCCCGCGTCACCGTCCGCACCAATCTGGACCGCTTCGTCGGCGGCGCGAAGGAGGAAACCATCATCGCCCGCGTTGGCGAGGGCATCGTCACCACCATCGGCATGGCCGAGAGTTATAAGACCGTGTTAGAATCGCCCGATAGCATTTCAAAAACCGTCCTCCACCGCGGCCTCGATGTCGGCACCGCTTTCGAAATCCTCTCCATCGACATCGCCGACGTCGATGTCGGCGAAAACATCGGTGCGCAACTTCAGGAAGCCCAAGCTGAGGCAAACAAGAACATGGCCCAAGCCCAGGCCGAAATCCGTCGCGCTGCCGCCGTCGCCCTCGAACAGGAAATGATCGCCCGCGTTGCGGAAATGAAAGCCAAAGTCGTCGAGGCCGAAGCCCAAGTTCCGCTCGCCCTCGCCGAAGCCTTCCGCAGCGGCCGCCTCGGCGTCATGGATTATTATAAAATGGAAAACGTCAAAGCCGACACCCAGATGCGCTCCAGCATCTCGAAACCCGAAGGCACCTGATGCGAGTGGCTGGAGCATCCTGCTCCAGTCTCTTCTTCTAGCAACCCAATCTCATGAACTGGATCTTCGACCACTTTCAAATCGTCGTTCTCGTCTTGTTAGGCATCGGCTCATTGGTGAAATCCATGTTCGACGCGAAATCGAAACAAGCCGCCGAGCGCGAAGCCGACTATGATCCCACCCCCGAGGTTCCCCTCGACGATGACACCAGCTATCGCAAAAATTCGCCCACTCTTCCTCCACCTCTTACCCCGCCGCCCATCCGGCTGGTGGGCTACGATGCCGAGGCCGCCAACGAAGCCGCGAAAGTCCTCAAACACCAACGCGACCTTGCCGAGCGCATGCGCCAAATCCGCGAAACCAAGGCGACCACCACCGGCGGTGCTTCTGCCACCCGCGCCCGCATTGCCGGGAAAGGAATCGCAAAGCCCTTGATTCCAGCCCCCCTCACCCTCCGCCGTCGCCTGCAAGATCCCGCCGAAGTCCGGCGCGCCTTCGTCATGCGAGAGATTCTCGATCCTCCCCTAGGCCTCCGGTGAATACCCACCCACGGACCGCGAAATTTATTTCGCATGTGATCACTCAGTCGCAATTGCCTCAGCAAAACATCCTTGAGATCTAAATTCTCCTTGATTGGTAGCTCCACATAAAAAAAATTTATCCCATGATTACGACAGTCACGGGAAAAAATCAGATCACCATCCCGGCAGCGGGCCTCTAGTTTCAACGACCGGGCGTTGAAGGAACTAAGTGAGTCACGCAATCGCTGGCGCTGCATATTTCAACGATTCAGACCCACAAAACGCCCTAACAGCGGAAACCGGGCTAGAGCACCGGTCGCACCGGAAACGTGAAGGCCAGCGTCTCATCGGTTCCCTTCATCCGCACCTCCGCAAACAAATGGCAATTGCCCGCAGCAACGGGCCGAAAGCGGAAGTCGATCTCGACACTCCCAGGCAGCTCGGGCCGGGCGGCGGGGCCGGTGGGGCGGATCGGGATGGCTTCCTTCCCGGCATTTGAAAAGGCGATGAGGTAAGCGGACCCACCGAAAACCGGTACCAGCGGCTGCATCGGCTGGCCATCGGGGCGCGTAAAAATCAGACGCGCCACGGCGATTTCTCCGGCACGCGATGGCCCGCCCACGAACCGCAGCTCGGCCTTGAAGCCTGCGCGCGTGATGACCAGCGTCTCTTTCGCAATGTCCGGCGGAGCGGCGGCGTTCGCTGCCAAATCCATGCCCAAAAGTTCTTCACGCCCTGTTTGCTCCAGAGTCGCCGCGATCCAGAGTCGATGCGGACCTCCTTGCCGAGGCGTGAATGCGGCGGTGAATTCTCCCGGCTGGGGAGTCGCTTGCGCGGTGACATGCTGAAAATCGGCGCCGTCTGCGGCCACTAGAAAGGCGTGGCATCCTGCAATTTTCGCCGTCCCGCCGCCGTCCTTTGCGAGCGTGTAGGTCACGCTCAGCGGCTCACCAGCGACTGCCGCCGGAGCATTGCCAAGCGTGGCGCGAAGCTGCGGCGGGATAGGCGCGAGCAGATGAGTCAGCGGGATCTTCGGCTTGAGCTGAGCGGCTGGAAATTGTTGCCCCACCAACGAAGTGCCTGCCTCGATCTGGGACAATTCAGCCCGCAGGCCTAAGGCATCGCCGTTGAGCGCGGACTGGTTGGATGGCAAGGTCCGTCCGGCGACAAGTTGCACGCCGATCGCGATCCGATCGCGTTGCGCCTGCGGCAATTGCGCCCGCCTTTCCATGAACCGCAGATGAGAAACCAGCGCGGCCATGCGTTGCGGCCAGCGGACCAGCGACCCGCTGGCGAGCATGCGCTCAAACTCGTAACGCTCGACCTGCACATTTTCCCAAGCGTCCCCCTTCGTCAGAATGTCGCGCCCGCAAAGCTGCTCGGGCGCGGTTTGTGCGCTGGCGGAAAACGCAAACCGGAGCGCGAAGACACCGGCGAGCCAAGGCGGGGAAAGATGCATGGGCCAGCAAACCCGTGCTTGCGGCGGCATTCAACCGTGGTGTAGTGCATTTCTCATGAAAAACCTCCTCGTCGCCGCGGTTCTCTTTTCTAACGGTGCGGCCTGGGCCGAGGAAACGCGTGACTTCACCGTCCGCGGGGTGGTGCGGGAAGCGAGGCCAGCCAAATCCCAGCTCGTCGTGAAGCATCAGGAAATCCCAGGCTACATGGACGCGATGACGATGCCGTTTCAAGTCCGCGATCCGAAAATTCTCGAGAGCGTCAAGCCCGGGGACGACATCACCTTCCAACTCCACGTCACCGACAAAAATCACTGGATCGACGGGTTGAAAATTGTCGGTGTCGGCGACAAGGAACCGCCGCTTCCGAAGAAGGTCACGGACGTCGCTCCTTTCAAGCCGGGCGATCCCCTCCCCGCCCTCACCTTTTCCGACGAACTCGGCAAGCCTCTTCGACTTGAGGACTACCGCGGAAAGGCACTCGCGCTGACCTTCATTTACACCCGCTGCCCCTTGCCCAACTTCTGCCCGCTCCTTTCCGAAAAATTCCGCACCGTCCAAGAGTCCCTGCTCGCCGACCCCGCAGCGCCGAAAAACTGGCAGCTCCTGTCTGTGACCATCGACCCGGAACACGACACTGCCGAAGTGCTCCAACGCTACGCCAAGTCACAACGGGCGGACGCGGCGCACTGGCGCTTCGCCACCGGAGAGCTCCGCGACATCACCGTGCTCGGCCTGCGTTCGGGCCTCGAGTTCTGGGAGGGCGGCAGCGAGATCACCCACAACCTTCGCACCGTGGTCTTCGACGCCCAAGGCCGCATGAAAAAAGTGTTTTCCGAAAACACCTGGACTGCGGCAGAACTCACTGCCGAACTCCGCGCGGGAGCTTTGCTGAATGAACGCTGAAATGGGATCAACCGGGCAGATTCTCCCACTTTCGGGGGGTGGAAAAAAAGAACATTGCCGGTCGAGGCGGATTGCTTTCCTGGCTCAATCGAGATGTCGGCGCAGTGCTTCAATCAGCGATGCAACCTCGTCGGCTGGCAACGGCACTTGGAACGGATGACGACCGACCTCGCAATCCTCGATTTGCCGGAGGAGCCGACTGGCGTCTTCCTTCGCGTCGTACTCTGGGACTGGGGTGGAGCGAAGTTTTCCCAAGAACCGCGGAATGACGCGCGCGAGGATGGCGAGATGCTTCACATCATTTCCCGCTTGCCCGGCTGGGCGCGTGTTAGCGGCATGGAGCTTACAGATGAAGAGCGAGCAAGGGTCGAGGAGGGATAAGCCCTCTAACGGACTTAGCGCTGTGCCTACCGGAGCGTTGTCGATTCCGGTGTCCAAGCCAGGCAAACGCTCCAAAACTTCGACAGAGGTTTTGAAATCCCGCCAAGCGATGGATGCGGCAAACACCCGCCCCATGTGTACCGCATTCTTACGGGTGGCTGCGACCACTCCGCCAAGCTTTGCGCCGTCCAGTTGCATGATTCTTGTTAGCGCCATGCAGGTGGCCTTTTGGCCACGCAGATCGATGTCTTTGCTGAAGATGGGAAGATCGAAGAGCAGGCGCTCGGATCCATCGAGAAACAATTCTGCCCAGGCTGACACGGCTAGTCCACCAACCAAAACGCTGTCGTCTTCACTCTCAGTTAAAGACTTCAGAAAGGGTCTGAAGTCGGCTAGGCAAAAGGGACGTTCTGCGGTGGGCTGCATATCACCAAGGGAGTCGCACTAGCTTGAAGGGAAATCGTTTGGTCCGTGTGGGTGCAAGCCGGATTGTAACGTCTTGCGGTGGATTGCTGCGCAAGTGGTAGAGCCATTGCTGCGCTTCAAAAGAACATCCGAACGCTACCCTCTCTTCCGCCTCTTGGCGCTTGAACTCGGCCATCTCTGGATTGTCCCATTCTTCCGCCAAGGAAGGTAGCGGAGTGAATGGTTTGGAGTCGGGGTTCATGGCGTTGTGGACTGGCGGGAGATTCGCTTCGTGGACGAAGAATGGCGAGGAGTTTTTCGAGCTCCGTTACAAGCGCGTTGTTCGATTGCGTCAGCCAGATTGTGGAGAAATGGAGAATTGTTCATTCTCACAATTTCATTCCATGTAGGGTCCAACTGATTCGGCTACAAAATGATCAAGCCACCTCCGCCCTCGCCATGTCCACGGAGGATCAGTTCGGTGAGCGAAATCCGCGTCGCGTAGCGCCACAGGAAATCACGGCGAAAGGGAGGAAGATACCCGAAGTCCTTAGTGGCGTACACGAGAACGCCGCCCTCCCCCCCGGAAAGACGGCGTTCCATTTTTCACCCGATCGCAACCCGCACTTGCGACACTCGGGCAAAGCTTTTTAGACAACCCTAAGGCACGACCATAACCCATCTATCGTGCAGTTATTGAATTTTGCTAGATGGAATTTCATAAATTTTGTTTGGGGAGAGTTTGCGATTTGCGGGGAGTTTTCGCCACAAATGCTTTGGGGGGATGTTCGGAGTTTGATGCCAGTTTTTCGGCTGACGTGGCGCAGGGTGCAAGATCAGCGTCGGAAGACAAGTTCATTTTTTTGCATGAGTGTTGCGCCCGCAAATCCAGTTTCGGCAAGGGCTTGTAGAGGTTTCGCTGGTGGTGCAGGTCGGCGCGGCCGATGTTGTTGGGCCACTTGCATCGCCATGACCGACAAATCCGCTTCACTACCCGGCCTCGCGCCTTTGCAGCGGGTGATGTTGTGGGATTCGCTCGCTGCCAGTGGGGCCGGGCATCATGTGGAGCAGGTGGAAATAGTCCTCAACCGCGATTTCACCCGCGAACGCATGGCGTCGGCGTGGGATGAAACCGTCGCGCGGACGGAGGCGCTGAGGATCGCATTTCTAACGGTGAGCGGGATGCCCGTGGGATTGGAATGGGTGAACTCCAAGAAACTTTTGGAACTGGACCACGCGGTGCCGCCATCATGGACACCATGGCTCGCGGCGGATCGCCTCCGCCCATTACTCGCTCCCCACGAGGTGCCGTGGCGGGCGGTGTATTGGCAAGGTGCGCGGCGCTTCATTTGGACCTTCCATCACGCGCTGTTAGACGGGCGCTCCATCGCGCGAATTTTACGGGGATTCCTCGCACGGCTGGGCGGCGAGGCAGCGGATGAGCTGACTCTTTCCCGCTGGAGCGGGCCTTCCGTGGAGATGGTGGCAGCGGCGGGAAGAATGTTCCGTGAAATGCCAGTGAATGCCGAAGTGGCATCTCATTGTGAGCAGGACGGAATGGCCATTCGTTGCTTGGGAAATGCGTTCGCGAGCCGCTTGGACTCGCGGGCGGCGGAGCTGGAGGTGACGCCTGCGACTTTTCTAACATGGGCGTGGGGACAGGCTCTAGCAGAAACTAACGGCACCGCCAGCGTGCTCGTGGAGCAACTCCGGGCTGGCCCACCGCAGCTCGGGACGGCGGGCTTCACGATGAACACCCTGCCCGTCGTCATTCACCGCGCCGCTGCGGGGGGCGCCGAGAAAAGCGTCCGGGAATTGCATACGCGGCTGCGGGCGCTGCGCGAAATCGAGGCGGTCTCGCCAGACGATTTCCCGCCCGGTGTATTTCCTAACATGGACGCGCCGGGGTCGAGCGTGATCATGGTCGAGCGCGGCACGCTCCAGCATCTCGCGGGCGGCGAAATCGTCGAGTCGCTGATGCTCCACGAGGCGAAGGGCACAAGTCTGATGGCCACCGCGTATCTTTTTCCAGACTTGCGGCTAGAAGTGGAAGGACCAAGCCGCCACTCACTGCTAGAATCTTGGGTCAGCATCCTGGACCGCGAGATTCATCTCGCCTGAAGCAAGGAGGGCAGCAACGCAGCCATTAACCCAGTTATGCAATAGTCTAAATTTTTGCCGCCTTGGTTTCAAACTCGGGGGTTACGGCACCTGGTCGGCGGCCCAATTGCCGTCGCCGATTCCGCGCCATGTCATCCGCCAATCGCTGGCAGTGCGGAACCGCTCGGCCGGCTTCTATGCCAACCACCAACCCGGTGGCATCGACATGATCCATAACTCCGCCTACCTCAATAGTGTGAATTTCAACTTACTCTGCCGCGATGCTAACAACTCGAAAGATGTCCCAGGCTACGGCCACAAGTTAACCAACAACCTCGGCTACAAAGGCCGCAGTGAGGTCACTAACATCAACCACGACGCCTGCGATCTCACTGCGAATTCCTTCAATCTCAAGTTACGTCTATCAGACAAAGATTTCCACAGTCTCAACGAGGCCGACCTCGTGCAACCCCGCCAACCTAATGGCGAGCTGCCGATCATTCCGTTCATGAAACTGAAGTCAGGCAATGACGCCATCGACAAAGGCGTGGACGGCGGCTTGGCCTACAAAGGCAAAGCCCCGGATCTCGGTGCCTTCGAGTTCGGAGTGCTGAAGTGAAGCGGACCTCCGCGATTTCAAAACCGCCAGCCGAGACCGGTGCCTACCAAATGGTTGCCCGCATCGCCGTCGTCATCGGCGTGCGTGTAGCTGTAGCCGGCTTTGAGGAGTAGATTTCCGCTGAGCCGCCAGCCGGAGCCGAGTTCCGCGCGCCAGACATCGGGCTGCCATGGGAGGTGGTCGTTGGTTTCGTTAGCCACGATCCTGCCGATGCGTGACGCGAGCCAGAAGCCGGGAGAAACTTTCCAGCGGGCTTGGAGAAACCACGAGGCGGTGCGCAAATCACCGGCGGCGGGTGTTTCGAATTCGCTGAAAATGACTTCGCTAGAAACGATTAGATTGTGATGTGCCCAGCGCAGGTCGAGGCCGAGGGTGTTCTGGATGAAATCGCTGCGGTCCACACCGGAGACGTTTTCTTCTAACCAAGTGCCGCGGCTTGCGGACACGCCAAACGCCCAAGCCGCGTCGGGACGGTAACCGCAGCGGGCACTAACAGTCGGGTGGCTGAAGTCGATCTCCGACCACGCTCCAGGGTGCGCGGAGAGCGCGGTGCTCTTGATCTCCAGCGCGTAGTCGAGGTGCTCAGTGGCGCCGAAGACGCTGGCACCGGTGGCCTCGGATGGCCCCCAGATGATGGACGCCCATTGGTTTTTCGCGAGGGTCGAAAATGCCGGGGCGCTGCCGTTGTCTCGGGCGGCGATGGCGGCGGGGGAATTCGCGGCAAGGTTGCGCGTGTTGATGCCGATGATCTGGCTGTAGGGCAGGGGAGCGAGCAGGAATGGATCGTCGAAGAAATCCTGCCCCGCCGGCCACGCGCCGAAGACGGTGGGAAATTTTCCGATTTGGAAATTCAGGCGTGGGTCGTCGTACACCCGCCAGCGCAGCATAATTTCATCGAGTCTAACTTCTCCGTCCGGGCGTGCCCCGGCATCGAATCCGCGGTCCCAGCGGGCGGTGGCTAGCAGAAACCAGTGCTCACCGGCGGCGGCATCCAGATCCAGCGTGAAGCGTGGGGCGAAGAACGGCTCGCTGGTTAGATCTAGCAGCGCGGGTGACGCCGTGTCCCCGGCCCAGACGACCGCTTCGAGCGAGGGCCGCAAATCAAGGCGGAACCCGTCCTGGGCACACGCGGCAGCGGCGGAAAGCAGCAGAATGGTGGAGGCTTTCAAGGGGCGAGGACGGGTTTGGAGAAATCCACCGTGGCGGGTCCGCCGGAGGTGACGGTGACGGGGGCGGACCATTGGGTCTTCTCGTCGAGCTGGGCGCGGAGGGTGTAGTTGCCGGGCGAGACGCCAGTTAGAGTGAATTTCCCGGCGGCATCCGTGACGGTGGACCACGGGCTATCGACGACTAACACCACCGCCTTCATGTGGTCGTGAATCTCGCATTGCACGCGCACCAGGCCGACCTTGTCGAAGGTGATCACCGGCGCGGGTGCCTCGTTTTTCTTGTAGCGTCCGGCGTCGAACTTCTTGGCGCGGGAAAGCGAGAAGACGTTGTGGTAGTCCGGGTCGTTGTTAGGAAATTCGATTGCGGAGCCGCGCGGCACGACGATCAAGCTGCGGGCGAACTGATAACCTAACTGCGGCAGGACGACCCGCGCCGGGGCGGGGCCAGCGGATAGACCAGGTGCTTCGAGCCAGACCCCGGCGCACGGCGGCGGCGGGGCGGCGACTTTGCCGGAAATGGTGCCGGTGTATTTCTCCACGGCGATCCGTCCGGGCGGGCGCGGCGGCAGCGGGATGATGCCGGTGACGGTGCCCGCCATGGCAATGGGAATGACCAAGGCGGCGAGGATGGCTGGCGTGGTGAAGCGCATGAGGACTGCCGTTGACTAGCGGAAATAGCGGCGCGTGGAAAAGCGAAATTGCTTTGCGCCACGACGCCGGGCGGCTGGAATGGCGACCGCGATTTGCAAGTCGCCATCATGGTCGAACCTTCCCCCAACGAGCCACCGGTCGCGGATTTCTTCATGGCGGCGCTGTGGGATGCGGCGCGGCCAGCGGTCGTCGCGGTGCCGGGCTACACGATTCTTGACGAGATTTCGCGCGGCGGGATGGGCGTGGTCTATCATGCGGAGCAGCTGCGGCCGAAGCGGGAGGTGGCGCTTAAATTGCTGCTGCCGCATCTCGCGGAGGAGCCGGAAATGTTAGCGCGGTTCCAGTTAGAAGCGCGGGCGATGGCGGCGCTGGATCACCCGGGCATTCTCCCGGTTTACGAAGTGGGCGAGGCGGATGGCGTGCCGTTTTTCTCGATGAAATTGGCGACCGGCGGCTCGCTCTCCGAGCGGCTGCTGATGGGCCGTCTGGCACCACGGGAGACTGCGGTGGTGATGATCCAACTGACGCGCGCCCTACATCACGCGCATCAGCACGGAGTGCTGCACCGGGACTTGAAGCCGGGCAATTTCCTGATCCTCGATGATGGCCGCGCTTGTGTTAGCGACTTTGGATTGGCGAAACTAACAGTCCCCGATCACGGACCGCTCACGCGCACGGAATCGTTCTTCGGCACGCCGCACTACATGCCGCCGGAAGTGGCCGCCGGCTCGGTGGGCGATGCCACAGTGGCGGGCGATCTCTACAGCATGGGCGCGGTGTTTTACGAATGTCTAACCGGCAAGCGACCGCACGAGGAAAAGGAAAACGTCGCGGCGCTGCTACGCTCAATTGCCGATGATCCGGTGAAGTCGCCGAGGGAGATCGACCCCGCGCTGCCGCGTGATCTTGCGATCATTTGCATGAAAGCGCTGGAGCGAAATCCCAAGGACCGCTATGCCACGGTGGCGGACTTCGCCGACGACATTGAGCGCTGGATGGACGGTCGTCTGATCAAGGCGCGACCGGCCAGTGCGCTGGAAATCACCGGTCGCTGGACGAGGCGGCATCCGCTGTCTGCGAGTCTAACTGGCGCGTTGTTAGGAGTGATGTTGGTGGGCACGGCGCTGCTGGCGATCAGTCATCGCGAACGCGGCGCTGCGCTGCTAGATGCCCGCCAAAAGCTGCACCGGTCGCTCATCGACCAAGCTCGTTCGGAGCGATTGTTAGGAGCGCCTGGCCACCGCGAGCGGGCGCTTGACCGGTTGCGCCAAGCATCGGCCTTAGCGCCGTCGCCGAAAATCCGCGATGAAGCTGCCGCGTTGCTCGCCCGCCCGGATTTCTCGCCAGAGGCAAATGTGAAGGAAGCGGAGTCGCGGGACTTGCCCCGTCTGGTGACGGATGACGCGGGAGTTGTGAGTCTTTCGCAGATCTCTGCGAAAGGGCCGTCCAAGCGATGGATGCCGCAGCCAGGAAGTGAGATCATCGGCGGCTTCACGGCGGATGGAAAAACGCTGGTTCTCGCTGGCACGGACCAGGGAATCATCGCCGAGAATTTAGCGGACTCGCAATCCAGAGTCTTGGCACCGCCAGGGCCGCTGGTGCGGTTTCTAACACTCAATCCAGCGGGAACCCAAGTGGCGCTGGCGCGGGTGGACGGGCTGGAAATTCTGGCTCTCACTCCATCCGGCACGAGCTGGCATTACGGCGAGGCGCAGGCCCGCTGTGCCGCTGTGTGGTCGGCTGATGGGGCGCGTCTAGCAGCAGCCGTCGGGGATCGCCGCGAGGCGGTCATCCTCGCGGCGCAGACCGGAGCTGTTAGCACCACGGTGGCGGTGACGGGCGTGCCCCAGCATCTCGCGTTTCACCCGGACGGCACGCTGCTCGCGGTGGCCACGGACGATGGCAACCTCGCGATTTGTGAAACGGCCACCGGCGCGACTTGGAGTAAATTTCATTTCCCCACTAACAGCCTGACGTTCTCCGCCGATGGCAAGGAGCTGTTAGCGACCGGCAACGACGGAGTGAGTCGCGCGTGGCAGGTGGCGATGCCCGCCGCATTTCACGAATGGCGCGAGCCACCGCGCGACAAGGCAGACGGAGCGGTGCTAGGAATGGTGCTTTCTCCGGGCGGCTCGCACCTTCTAACGGTGGCGACCGACTGCATCGGAATCTGGTCAGTGGCGGGTGCGCGCCAGACCGGCTATCACCTGTTGGAGAACCAACGCATCGACGTGCGGGCCTCCGCCTGGTGGCTGAATGACGCGGAAATCCTGATCCAGATCCCGGGTGGACTGGAGCGAATGACGATCGATTCCGAGGGAAAACCCGGCGGATTTTTGCGGGTGTCGAAAGTGCCGGGAAGCACCGTCCTGGATGTACGGACGGATGGAAGCTGGATCGTTTCCATGGAAGACGAGGACGGCACGACGAGCTGCGAACTCTGGCCGGGCGGAAATGCGAAGAACGCTCGCCAGATCGAGATGCCACCTGAGCCGCAGCCAGAAATCACCGCGAGTCACCCGCCCAGCGGTCTATCCGCAATGCTATCTAACGGCGATACGGTGGTGATCCGGCAGCGGGATGGAAGCGAGCGACGACTCACTCCGCCGCGCGATCCCGGAGTGAGGGCGCTGCGGTGTTCCCAAGATGGTCGGCGGCTGCTGGTTCTAACAAGGATGCACCGCGTGTTCTCTTGGGATCTCGACGAGCTGGCCGATGCTCTGGAGGCTTCCGGGCTGTGAGTTCCTGTTTGCACGACCGGGCGGAGTTTGCCAGCGTGGGAAATGAAAGGTGAGGATCGCACGGCTGCTGGACAATTTCCTAACACTCGCTGGAGCATCGTGCAGCGGGCGCGGAGCAGCGAGCCAGACGTGGAAACCAGCCGCGCACTTGAGGATATCTGCAAAGGTTACTGGTTGCCGATCTATGCCTTCATCCGCCGCACCGGCGTGCGTCCCGCTGAGGCTGAGGAGCTGACTCAGGAATTCCTGATGCGGATGGTGGAGGGCGAGTATCTTTCCAAGGCCGAGCGCGAACGCGGCAAGCTGCGGACGTTTCTGCTCGCGTGCGTGAAACATTTTCTATCCGACCAGCGCCGGACTAACAACCGGCTCAAGCGCGGTGGTGGCCAGCTCCCTATTTCCATCGATCAGGCGGTGGCGGAACACGGCTACGCGGTGGATCCAGTGGACGATCTAACACCCGATACTCTTTTCGAACGCCGCTGGGCGATGAGCCTGATGAACCAAGTGATGGAAAGTCTGGCTGAACAAATGGAGAAGGAAGGCAAGCGCGCCCTTTACGATGGATTGTTGCCATTCACTCACTTGGAAGCCGCGCCCACTTCCATCGCCGAAGCTGCGGAAAAGCTCGGCATGAATGAAGCGGCAGTGAAAATGGCGATCAGTCGGTTGCGACAACGGTTGCGCGACCGCCTGCGTGAGGCCGTCGCCGAAACCTTGGGACCGGGCGAGGATTTGGAGGCGGAAATGCTCTATCTTCGCACGCTGTTAGTGGCGTCCACTTGATGTCTTGCATAACAATTTCTGGAGACTAAGAAAAAAAGGGCACCCCGGTTAGGAGGTGCCCTTTTTATTTAACTAACGATTGCTTTAAAGAGTTATGGAATGCGGCGGACGGTGACGGCGATGGTGCCTGAGTTATCACCGTAAGCGAGCATGTTGTCGTTGGCGTAAAGGTTAAGGAAGCCGTGGCCGCTGGCGGTGAGGGTGCGGGAAGTGCCGATTCTGAAGCCGCTGCCACTGATGAAGTTGAGCGGGTTGCCATTGCGATGAATGAAGCGCTCACCGACGAGGGTCAGCATGTTAGCAGATGATAGACGGCGGCCACCATCGAGCGGTCCTGGAGCGAATCCGGCGGCATTCGTCGTCCGGGTGAATGGGGCGAAGCCGCTAGCCCAAGTATCCGTGGAACCGGCGGAGAATGTATAACGTTGGCCAGCGACCATATAGATGGGGAAGTTATGGGTTTGATTGGCCCGCACGGTGATGGTGCGTTGTTCATTCAGGGCCAGTTGGAACTCGTCCTTGAAGATGAGGTTTCCATTGCCAGTGACGCGTTGTTGGGTTTCTTGAATTCTGGTCAGGCCGTTGTCTGGATTCACCGTGTTATAGCCGGGGACGAACTGCCAGATGAGGCGGGTGGCAGCGAGGGAATCCGCAGCGGCTTGGGAAACTCGCTTGTCGTTTTTAACGAAGTCATCCCAGAAAATGGTATTCATCGGCTCAGGCATCCAGTCCATGAGCGGGGCACCCACGGAGACCTTCGCGCCGATGGCGATCCAGTCATCGTTCAAGGTGCCGCCGAAGCAGTTGCACATATGGACGAGGCGCAGCTTGAACTGGAAGTTCGGGTTGTTTTCACGTTGCCTGGCTTCCGTGAGCAAGCCGCTGATGTGGTCTTGCCGGTTGGTGGCGAATGTAGGTGAGCCGGTTAGAGATTCGTTATGCAAGGAGAGCGTGTCCGTATTGCCGTGGCCGAGGATGGCGAGGTCGGTCACAAAGCCCTCCTTGGATTGTTGGATGAGGCGGGTGAGGAGATTCGCCCTTGTGCAATCCGCATCTGATAGATTGATGAAGCGCTGGTAGCGACCGGCGGCGAGTGCTTGAAATTTCGCGGCCTCACCGTTTTCTGCGGCTCCGTCGATGATGGCATCTGCGGCTGCTTGGGCAGGGCCGCTGAGGAAGCCCTCGAGATAAGAACCCCCGGTGCTGTTTTCCTGAAGGAGAATGAGCGTGCGGTTAGCGGCGTGGGTGGTGACAGCGCTGGCAAGTAGGGCGACGGCTGCGGTGGCGATGCGAGTGATGGTGTTTGTTTTCATGGCGGATGGTTTTCTGTTTTTTGTTTTTGGTTGGATTGGGCTGCCGCGATGTTTGGCAGTTACATCCCTTTCTTGGTCCATCCGCCGCCGGAGGTAACACACCTCGCAAAACTTTTTTTCGCGACCCTGAAACACTGTTAGCCCAACCCCCTTGGACTGCGTGCAGCCTGCTGCCGCTTTCCGTAGCCAGCCTGCTGGCACGGCCGATCAAAAAGAAGAAACAAGGCACCGCGAATCTGGCGACGAAATGACAGTACGCAGAGATTCCCTCTTGCGGCTTTGCGGACCGACCGAAGAAATTCTCCCCGCCCCGACCCGCTCGCCACCATCATTGAATGACACAAACCAGATGCGACGGATAATCGCGCGGATAGCGGACAGTGATTCGATTCCGTCTCACGTCGCTTCGCCGCGAATCAGCTTTCTTATTGGACTTTCCGAATATGCCACGCAATCAGGCGGCATGTGCTCGAAGAACCTGCTGGCAGTGGAACCTGAACTTGTTTGATGAGTTTCATTGATTGGCGAAAATACGGTTCATTTCTAGGAAGAATCTCCGGCACTATTCCCCTGGCTGTGCTGGTTGGTGATGCAGGAGATTCTCAGTCCGGCCGGAGCAAGCCCATTGAGTCGAGAGCTGCTTTCAATTCTGCTCTCAATCGGGAAAAGCTTGGAAGTTGGTTTAATGGGCTGAAATCGACTATAAAATCTGCGACTACATGAATTGCGCGTGAGACTTCGAGCTTCTTCGCTTTTCGACCGGTTAGTGCACTGGCATCTCTGATCGCTTGGTGAAGTATATCTTTGGCATGAACAGTTTCCATTTGCCTACGAGGTGGGAGGTTCAATGCATTACGCCCCCTTGGATTTCCCGCAGCGCGCCTGATAGCGGGCTCATCAAAGAGAAGCCAAGCCTCTGTCATCCGGACTGGAATCACACAAACAGATTTCAATCCTCGGTGCTGCTCGGCAAGTCCGGTGCAGGCTCGATTGATTTCTTCAGCTCTATTCATATATGCGTCGGGCAGCTCGGCGTCTCGATGAACGAACAATAGATCACAAGGATAATAGTCCATTGCTTTTCGCACCCTTTGCTGCAATGGCTTTTCGGATGGAAGCAACGGTCCCAGATCAGCCCACTGTGGCTCCAGAGGAATACTCCCTGCAATATCACGAATTAGCCAACTCAGCACGGGGATCAGAGCCCGGTCGGATGAACCGTCTCCCAAAAGTGTGAATCTTAACAATTCGCCAGTTTTCATCAAAATTGAAGTCCGAGTGGTAATTGCATATCATCTCGCTCCGCAACCAGTTTGGATCTGAGGTTGCTCTTTCCACTAGAAAGAGAATTTCCAGCATCTTCTGGAACTCCTCCTCCGAGATAACTCAGCAACTCGCCTTTGGTGACTAGAGTTTCGGGAGAGGGTGAAAGACCCATCGTCCGCCAAGTTCCTGGCAGTTGTTTGAACTGTAGCCGCAACCTAAGGCGACGTTCTCCATCCAAATATTGGCCAGATTTAGCAAGAATGAGCGAGTCTTCTGGAATGCACCGCACGACGACAGGAGAATGGGTATTAATGATGACCTGGCGTGGAGGATTCGTCTTATCAACATTCTCATCAAGGTCTGTGGCGATGTCTTGAAGCAGCCTGAGCATTGCTGGAATTCTGGTGGGGTGAATTCCGTTCTCCGGCTCCTCGAGGCAAATTACATTACGTCCTGAACTATCATATTCCAAGATTGCTAACGCCAAGAAGCGAAGTGTCCCGTCTGATAGTGCCTTGGCCGGATAGGCGGTTCCGCTCTCATCAATCGCCTCTAATGTTAGAATATCCCGCTTTTCATCACGATCCACCCTTATATCTCTGATGCCATCGATCAGTTCTCGAAGCCGATTGGCAACGGTTGCATAGACGCGTGCCTCTTCGGCCGCCGCTTCTTCTGGATCGGATGCTGCAGCCCGAGCCTCACTGACTAAGGCATACAATGACGCAGGTAAATGAGCTCCTTCATGGGTTAAAGCCTTGGGAGAGGTTAGGATATCTGCCTTTCTGAGTGAAGACGGCTCTAACTGTAAAAACATCCAGGATTCCATTTCCCGGCGGGCACACAAGGCTGTGGGGCTTTCGGCCGCGTTTGCTATAGAAAGAACGGTTCTAGGAAGATTCGATGCAAGGGTCTTGGGCCGACCGCTACTTCCCCCGTCCTGATGAATTTTGATGACGGTTTTACCTTCTTCAAACTCGGTTGATATAAAAGGGGCGCTGCGGTGTTCCACATGTACCAAACTTTTTTTCCATGCTTTAGCTTGGGTTGCGAAGGGCAGGTTGCGGGAAACACCCGCTTTTGGAATATGGGTGAGTGCTTCATGAACAATTTCAAACGCCTCCGTGCGCTGGCCATTGCCATCTTGATTTCTATACTTCAGCTCAAGTTTGTATTTTAGAAAGTTCGCCTTGGCCTCAGCGGGAGTTCCGAGATCATCCACCGCTTCCTTGGCGGTGAGCATCTCGATCTCGAATGTCATCAATCCTGCGCGGTCATCGCCAGATTGTGTAAAGAGGCTTCGAATATCAGTGGGGCGACCACCTTCATCTCGAATCCGGGAGGCCGCGTCTACAAGTGTCATGCTTGCCGAGGAACTGAGAAAGCGAATCGCATCGAACAAATTGGATTTGCCGACTCCATTTAATCCGGCAATACAAGTGAATGGACCCAAGTGTATGTCCACATCCACTAGGTTCTTGAAACCGGACACCTTCAGGCGGGTGATCATGATGGGACGGTGGCGGACGGAATCCGGGATGACAAGCTCGGTGCAACAATCTCATCGTTGGCACGTTTGGGAGATGTGGAATTTTCCAAATCACACAAGCACCAACCCCGGTGGCAGGGACTCGCCGTAGAGGCTGACTTGCTCGGCTCGCTCGAGGGGGATGAATTGCTCGATGCGGGTGACCTTGAAGGCGGGGACGCCGGCTTGCTCTAACATGCGGGCGATTTGCTGGCGTAACGGGCGCGGGAGGTCGTGGGTGCGGTGGTCGGTCACACGGGCGGCGCGGAGGAAAAGTTCGGGGAGTTCGGGGGAGGATTCCCAATCGAGGTCTTCGAGTGCATCAAAGGCGCGGGCTACGAGTGCGGGCGGGACGACGGCTTCGGGACCGGAGTAGAGCGGGGTGCGGTTGAGGAGCTGACCGAGGGCGACGAAATACGGCGCGGGGTAGCTGGCGGAAATGGCTCGGTCGAGGAAGAGGTCGATGAGCTCGGACTTGATGGCGGGGTCGATGCGTTCGAGGGCACCGACGAGGCGGATGAGTTCGGCGGGAGTATTTTTCCCCTGTTGGAGTTTGGGGAGTGCGGCGTCGATGAGCACATCCTGGCGCTCGCGGTCAAGGCCACCGGCGAGGCGACGCCAGAGGATGTATTGCTGGAGCTGGATTTGTTTTCCGGGGTGGGCGAGGCCGCTGGTGTGGACTTGCCAGAGATCGTCGATGCGGGCGGGATCTAGCTCGGCACCGAAGCCGGGACGCAGGAAAAATCCGGCGAGGATGAGTAGGGCTTCCTCGTGCTCGACGGAGTTTGCCCGGCAGGGAATGCAACGCTTGAGGGCGGTCCAGAGGCTGCGGATGAGCATGAGGTTCCACTCGTTTTTCGGCGCGCCGAGGAGAGTTTCGAGACTCTTGAGTAGGCGGGCGGCGGTGAGCGGATCGGCGGGATCGAGGTGGGCGCTGAAGAGGGTGACGATGCGTTGCTTGGCGGCGGTGAGAGCTTCGGGCGAGGTGCCGGAATCGGACTCGGCGACGACCGTGTTTTCCCCGGCGCGGAGGTTGAAGGCGAGCGGCCAGACTTGGCCGGCTCCGACGCATTCGAGATGGAGCAGGCCAAGCTCGGTGAGCTTGGTGGTGAGGTGGACGGGGAGCCGGTCCACGCTAGCGAGGCGGGCGGTGGTCTGGAGCGGCGGGAGCTTGTGGAAATCGCCGGGCTTGAGGGCGACGATGGCACCGGGCTTGTCCTTGTCGTGGCGGGTGGAATAGTAAGTCTGGAAGCGGACGGGGCGGTTGAGGCGGAGTTCGAGGCCGGGGTGGGTGATTTGGAATTCCAGCTCAGGCTCGGCTCCGCGCGGGAGGATGCAGACGAGCGTGGGTTTTTCTTTACCGTTTTGCAGGACTTCGAGGTAAATGGAGCGGGCGGCTCCGGCTTGGATGCGGGCGCTGCGGTGGTGGAGGATGCCGCCAAATTTCGCTGCACCGCGGGCGACGGCTAGGTCGGGTTCGGGGTTGTCGAGGACGTGCGGGCTGGTGTTTTGCCAGGTGCCGATTTGGCGCTGGATGCGGCTGCGGAGGGCGGCTGGGTGGAGCGAGCCGCCGTTGAAGAGGATGGCGGCGACGGGTGGGAGATCGCGCAGGAAATCGGCCAAATAGTGGGTAACGGCGCTGTCGGTGGCGTAGGGCAGACCCCATTCCTTGAGCGCGGCCTCGGCCTCGACCGGGCGGGCGTCGGCGGGGCATTCCGGGTAGAAGCCGTCTAGCAGGATGGCCAAAACTTCACTGCGAGCGATGCGGGCAGAGAGGATGCCGGCGAAGAGGCTGGAGCCGCGACCGGGGAGGGAAATGGGGAATTCTTCGGATGGATCGCCGTCAGTGGCGAGGCAGAGTTCCTTTAAATCGCGGCAACGGGCGACGAGGTCTTGCCATTGGCTGCCATGCAGGGTTTCGCCTTTGCCGGCGAAGCGCGGCTCCAGCGTGTGGGCGATGGCGAGATCGATATTGTCGCCACCGAGCAGCAGGTGATCGCTGACGGCGACGCGGCGGATGGCGGGAAGTGGCGAGCCGGGTTGGCGGGAAACTTCAAAGAGGCTGAAGTCGGAAGTGCCGCCGCCAATGTCGATGACGAGGATGTTGCCGCCGTTTTCCGGGAGCTGACTCCAGAGCGCGGCGGGGTCGGCGTGGGCTTCGAGCCAGCGGTAGAAGGCGGCTTGGGGTTCTTCAAGGAGGCGGACGTTTTTCGGGAATCCGGCTTCGGAGGCGGAGTCGAGGGTGAGTTTTTGGGCAACGGCGTCGAACGAGGCGGGGACGGTGATGGTGATTTCCTGGGAGTCGAACGGGGAGTCCGGGAAACGGGTGTCCCATGCGCCGCGGAGGTAGTTGAGGAGGAGGGCGGAGGCGCGGATGGGCGAGATTTTTTGGTCCTGCGGGATTTCCTCGGAGGCCCATGGGAGAAAGGCGGCGGTGCGGTCCACGGCGTGGTGGCCGAGCCAAGATTTGGCGGAATGGGCGACGCGGCCAGGAGTCTCAGCCGCGCGTTTGCGGGCGAAACGGCCGCAAATCCAACTGCCATCGGTGGCTTGACCCGTGAGTTGGGCGGACTCCGCTGCGGTCGGGAGATAGAGGAAGGACGGGAGCGTGGTGGACTCGGCGAGGCGGTCGGGCGACTCCCATTGGGGGATGGGAAAGACTTGGGTGAGGGCGTCCGGGGTGGCGAGCGGGAGGAAGGCGAGGGCGCAGTTGGTGGTGCCGAGGTCGATGCCGATGCTGAATTGGGGGGTGGGCATAAATTTCGCGGTCCGTTTGTTAGGGTCTCACTCGGAATTCGAATTTGGCACCTTGGGCTAAACGGGGTGGTCTATCAGGGATTGAAGAATTTAGGCACCGCGAATCTGGCGAACCTTTAAGAGATGAAGATTCTTCGCCTTCTTTATTCGCCTGATTCGCAAGATTCGCGGTGCCTTTCTCTTCTCTCTTCATTCTGTGCGGACTTGGAATTCCACTTTCCACCGTTTGTCAGAAGCGGTGTGGTTCATCCAGAGTTCGAGGTTGCCCATTTCGGTGACGACGGTGTCGATTTTGACGGGGATGACTTGGCCCTCGGGGAAGCCTTCGAGGACCGGGAGATTGACCTCGATACGGCTGGTTTCTTCGAGTTCACGCTCGGCGTTCGGGAGGATCTGGCCGGGGGTGTCGCCGCTGCGGATTTCTGAGGAAAAGAAGCGGAAGCTGGCGGGTTTACCGGTGACGAGTCCGAATTCGCGGCCTTCGATGAGGCATTCGCTGCCTTCCTCCATGCCTTGGGGGACGACGCAGAGCGCTTTGACGGGCGGCTTGAATCCTGGGACGGCGGGCATCGAGGATTCGAGGCCGATGTAGTAGGAACGCGCGGTGCCCGCCTTGATCCGGATGCCGTGGCCGGTGGCGCGGTTCTGGCCGTAGAAGGCGGCACCTTTGGCGACGGCGAGATCGGGTTCGTCGCCTGCGAGGGAACGGACGGGCTGGCCGTCGTTCCAGGAGGCGAGGAGGTCGAGGACGCGCTGGCGGACGGGTTCGGCTTTGAAAACTCCGCCGTTGAAGAGGACGGCGCTGGGCTTGAGGTAAGTGCCGGTTTGCTCGCCGACGAGGGCGGTGAGGGCTTCGCTGGCTTTGACGTTTTGCAGGCTGCGGGTGAGGAAACGGGCGAGCTGCTTGCTGATGATGGGATCGGAGGCGTAGGGCAGGCCGAGTTCTTGGAGGGCGGCACCGCCGGATTCGAGCGGGATGTCGGTGACGCGGGTCATTGCGAGGAAACCGTCGAGGACGATTTGCTCAAGCGTCGCGCGGTCGAGGCGGGTCCCGACGGTGCTCGCGAAAAGACTGGAGCCGCGAGCTGGGATAGTGACCGGGATTTGGTCGAGTGCGGGATCAGAAAACAGGCTGACTTTGGCGACGCTGGCGGCGTGGATGAGAGAGTTAAACTGCCATTCGTCGATGGATTTCCCGGCGTCTTCGAGCTGGGAGCGGAGGGCGTAAGCGAGGGCTAGATCCATATTGTCGCCGCCGAGCAGGAGATGCTCGCCGACGCTGATGCGTTCGAGCGCGAGAATTCCCCCGCTGGAAGTTACGGCGATGAGGTTGAAGTCTGCCGTGCCGCCGCCGATGTCGCAGACGAGCACGATGTCCCCCGCGCTGACTTGGGTGCGCCAGTCCGCTCCGGCTTGGGCGGTCCAAGCGTAGAATGCGGCTTGGGGTTCTTCGAGCAGGACGACGTTCGGCAAACCTGCGGCTTCGGCGGCTTCGTAGGTGAGATTTCGCGCGACTTCGTCAAAAGAGGCTGGGACGGTGAGGACAATTTGGCCTTTTGAGAGATCCCAATCGCGGCCTTGGGCGGCCTCGGCGTGGAGAAACCCGGCTCTGAGGTGAGCCAGATAGCGGCGCGAGCACTCGAAAGGGGAAAGTTTTCCTTCGATGGTGGAGGCCCACGGGAGGATAGGCTGGCGGGGATCGATGTGGGGATGGGAAAGCCAGGATTTCGCGGACGTGACGAGCCGGTCCGGCACCATTACTCCATGCTCGCGGGCAAATTGGCCGATAATGCCCGGCTCGGACGGCCAGGGGATTTTCACGGCATCTTCGGAAAACTCCTGCGGATTTGCGATGTAGAGCGCGGAGGCGAGCGTCGGCATTTCGCCGATTTGGTTAGGCCCGAGGAGCTGGGTGATCTCGACGATGGACGTGCGGCCAGTTTGGAAATCGGCGACCGCGATGGCGCTGTTGCTGGTGCCCAGATCAATGCCGAGGCTGAATTGAAAACTCATTTTCTAAAATGGGTGGGGGAATGGAGGAGCGCGGCGGATCGCCGGTCCTTGCCCGGCGTCACTGGATTTCCACCTGAGCCGGGGCGATCGGCGGGAGGCGATCGGCTTTTAAAATGCGGGGAAGTTTCACCGAAGTGGTGCGCCAGCCTTGGTGGACAAGCTTGCCGGTGAACGGCGCTTCGCCCGCGAGATTTCCGACCAGGCGGAACTCATCAGCCGCATAGCCGACGGGCACGGTGACGGACGCGCCTTCGCCTGCGGGGCTGATCGGTTCGATGTGGAAATGGTCGTTTAAGGCGGCTTTGCAACCTTGATGCACGGTGCGTGCCACCATGCCCACCTCGGCGTCGGAGTGCGGCGCGATGTCCTCCATGAGAAAGTCGATGAAGCGGCCTTTTTCCTGAAATATCCCGAGTAGGGCGACGACCTCCGCCTGCGATTGATTCTGCGGAATGGCGGCGGGCAAAGGTTTCACCGCCTCGGCCACGGCTGGCTGCGGTGCGGGAGTGGACTTGGAGGTGAGCAGCGCGATCAACAGCGCCACGGCGGTCAAGATCGAGGCGACCACCAAGAATTGGGAGTAATTTGCGGCTGCGGGGACGAGCAACGCGGCGTTCAGGAGGACGAGCAGGACGGCGGCGATTTTCACGAAAGATAAATGGCGATGAATTGACTGGGAGAGCTTCTCCGGCGGGAACATACGGAGCGGCCCGCCGTAGCCAAGGCATTTGATCGCAGCACATTTCCCGCTCTCACTCCGGAGTCGCAGGCACGACGAGCGTCGGCACAGTCGCCTTGCGGACCAGGCCTTCCGCCACGCTGCCTAACAACAACGAGGCGATCACGCCATGGCCATGCGAGCCGACGACCACGAAGTCCGCGCCGCTTTGCTTGACGTGGGCGAGCAGCGCTTGGAGCGGGCTGCCTTCGGCGATTTGCGAGGTGGCGCTCGGCACGTCTGCTTGGACGGCGGCTAACAGTTCCGCCAATTTGGTGGCTGCCCGCCGCTTGGCTTCTTCCTGAAAGGCATTCATCGCGGGAAATTCATCCGGCGTGAAACCGTAGGCGGTGTAGCTCGGCTCCGGCTCGATGACGTGGAACAACTGCAAGCTTGCTCCAAAGGATTTTGCCAGCCGGATGGCCATTTCCAGCACTCCGGGGGTGGCATTCGAGAAATCTACGGCGACGACGATGGTTTTCATGGCTTCCTGCAATTAGCACCTCGCCCGTTCGCTTGCCAAGCTCGATCACGCGGCGCGTGGAGAACGCGAAGTCATGCGCAGGCTGACCTCATTGTGGATTTCCAACCGCGAATAGCCGCCAATGAACACGAATGAGATCAAATCTCCCGGCTGACCCCCTCTTGGTTCACGATATTCGCGGAAAGCGGTCCATCGGACTGCCCAAGGAGCGGCGGAACATGTCCGCCGATGCCCATGAATTGCCAATGGGGAGAGGAAGCCGCTTGTTTCATTGTCACCTCATGGGCTGGGCGATCATGCATCTCCCCTCCTTGTGCTACGAATCCGGGCCAATCGCCCCTAACTTGACGCGCATGGCCGAATTGGGCCAAGGTCGCCGCACCATGATCCGCTTCCTCCACACCCGCATCCGCGTTCAGAGCCTCAATGCCTCCATCGCGTTTTACGAAAAACTTGGCTACTCCGAAAAGGAGCGCAAGCAGTCGCCCGATGGCAACCAGCTCGCCTTCCTCGAACTCCCAGGAAATGACGTTTTTCTCGAACTTACTTGGTCGGAGAACTACAACACCGCTTGTCCCGAAGACCTCATGCACACCGCCCTCGGGGTGGATGACATCATCGCCTACTGCGACAAGGTCGAGAAGGCCGGCATCGAAATCTGGCCCTCCGGCTGGCGGGAAAAATTCTCCGGCGACGGCCGCAAGATGGCTTTCGTCACCGATCCGGATGGGTATGAGGTGGAGATTTTGGAGCGGTGAGGGCCTCCGATTTCCAGATTGCCAACCCGGCCATGCCGCCATAGCTTCGCGGCCCGGTAGGAAGAATCGATTCTTGGTTCGCCTGCCCGTGGAACCGATTTACAAACCGCCGTGGGATTTTTGGATGCCATCAAACGCTGGCGGTTGGCCCGACAAGGTCTCTCGTCGGGAAAAAAACGCCGGGTGCATAGCGAAAATGCGGTCATCCAGGCATTGGAAGACAGCTTCTGGGTGAAAGCCGCGCTCTACGCCACCTTCGCCGTCGGCAGCGGGGTGCTGGTGCTCAAAGCATCGGAAGGAACCGCCTTCGCCACCGATCCGCTCAAGGGCGCACTCTACGGTTTCATCCTCGCGTTGACGGCGATCATCATGTTCCAAGTCAGTTTGCAAAGCACCTGCCGCCGGAACAGCCGGGTGGTGCTGGTGCTCGGCGGAGTGATCGGCCATTTGTTGATGATCCGGGTGGTGATGTCCTTGGTGGACGTGGGCACCATCCCCGAGGTGTTCCGGTATTTTGCGGTGCCGTTCGCCCTCGCGCCGATGCTCCACGGCGTGTTGTTAGGCCGCGCGGTTGCGTCGTTTTCTGGGGTGTATGTCACGCTGATCGGGTGCCTGTTAGTACCGGAGGCGGATGTCCTGCAATACATGATCCTCAGTCTGGTCGCCGGGCAGACGAGCGTGCTGCTCGCCTACCAAATCCGCAAACGCATCCGGCTTTTACAATCCGGGATCTACGTCGGGGTGGTCACGCTGGTGCTCGGGCTCATCCTCGGGCCATTAGACATCGTCGCGGTTTTCGGGCCGGACGCCATGAACCACCTGCAGCTCCTCGGCGCGGGCAGCGCTGCTGCGATTGGCACAGCGATGGTCACCGCGCTGCTGATCAGCGGGCTGCTGCCACTTTTCGAAGGCACCTTCCACTTGACCACCGACATCAGTTGGCTCGAGCTCACGGACCTCAATCACAAGCTTCTCCGCCAAATGCAGCTCGAGGCACCCGGCACTTTCCATCACAGCCTCGTCGTCGCCGCATTGTCAGAATCGGCTGCGGAAAAAATCGGTGCCAACGCCCCGATGTGCCGCGTTTGTTCCTATTTCCACGATGTGGGGAAACTTAAAAAACCCGGCTATTTCATCGAGAATCAACACGACGGCACGGAAAATCCCCACAACACGCTCACCCCGACGATGAGTTCCATGATCATCATCGCCCACGTCAAGGACGGCATCGACCTAGCGGTCAAACACAAGCTCAACCCCCGCATCATCAATGTGATCCAAGAGCATCACGGCGACTCGCTGGTCTATTATTTCTACCGCCGCGCTCAGGAACAGAAGAAGGCGGACATGGAAAAGGTGGATCGTCGGCTGGAAAATCCCGAGGATCTGCCGATGGTCGAAGAGAAAAATTTTCGCTACCCCGGGCCGCGACCGAGCACCCGCGAGAGTGGCATCATCTCCCTAGCGGACACCGTCGAGAGCGCCTCACGATCCCTCCAAAAACCCACTCCCGCCAAGATTCGCGCGATGGTGGAGGATCTCATCCGCACCAAGATCAACGACGGCCAGCTCGACGATTGCCCACTCACCTTGCGCGAGCTTGCCATCGTCAAAGACAGCTTTTCCACCACCCTCCGCAGCATGCTTCACAGCCGGATCGACTACCCCAAGGACGACGCCGCCACGGCCACCAAGCGCCTGTCCAGCGACGCCAGCCAAGGTGGCCGCGTGATCCAAATGCCCAAACGCGCCTGATTCCCCTCGCAAGAAACCCCACCGTTATGTCGCTCGAAGTCATCATCGGCAACAACCAGCACGCCACGGAAATCCCCGAAAGCTGGCTCACCGCGCTTGAGAGCGTGGCCCACGAAGCTGCCCGGCTCGCATTGGAAAATGCCGCCGAGCACGAGTCGCCGTTATCGCTGTTAGCCACCCTTGAGGTCGCCATCGTGGATGACGCCACCAGCGACCAAGTCCACCGCGATTTCATGAACATCGAGGGCCCCACCGACGTGATCACCTTCCACCACGGCGAGATCGTCATCGGTGCCGAAGTGGCCGAGCGGCAGGCTGCAGAATACGGCGAGCCGCTGGCCCGCGAGATCCTGCGCTACTTCGTCCACGGCCTGCTCCATCTAGCAGGCCACGAGGATGAAGATCCCGCCGAACGCGCCACCATGGAAGCCGCTCAGGAAACCATCGTCGCCCAATTGTGGACGCCCGAACTCCGCGAACGCCTGATCCTTTGATTTCTCGAAAATGAGCCGCATCCATCACTCCGTCTGCCGCTGGTGTTACGGCAGTATCCCGTTAGAAGACCTCTGCATCGCCGCCAAAGACATCGGCATTTCCTCGATCGAGCTGGTCATGCCGGATGATATGCCCGAGTTAGATAAGCACGGCCTCACCTGCGCGATGATCAGTTTCCCACTTGGGAAAACTCCCGACGGCATCGAAGTCGGCGGCATCGAAAAAGCCTTCAACCGCCTGGAGCATCACGACACGCTGGTAGAAATCTATCAACCCCACCTCCGCGCTGCCGCAGCCGCCGGGGCGAAGAATGTCATCGTCTTCTCCGGCAACCGCGACGGTCTATCCGACGCGGACGGCTTGCAAAACTGCGCCGCCGGGCTGCGCCGCCTGCTGCCGTTGGCCGCAGAACTTGGCCTCACGCTCGTCATGGAATTGCTGAACAGCAAGATCGACCACCCCGACTATCAGTGCGACCGCAGCGCGTGGGGCATCGCGCTTTGCGAAATGTTAGACAGCCCGCATTTCGGCCTGCTCTACGACATCTATCACATGCAAATCATGGAGGGCGACATCATCCGCACCATCCGCGATCATCACCGCCATTTCACCCATTACCACACCGGCGGCTGCCCTGGGCGCAATGAAATCGACGTGACGCAGGAGCTTCTCTATCCCGCCATCATGCGCGCCATTGCAGACACCGGCTACACGGGTCACGTCGGCCAGGAGTTTATTCCGTTAGGAAAAGATCCGCTCGCCAGCTTGCGGCAGGGCGTGGAGATTTGCAGTGTCTGACAAAGTGTCCCGGCTGTCTCAGCCGGGGACTTTCACCTCATTTGATGCCGTGCTCCTTCGCGAAGGCATCCTTGGCGGCGGCGTCGTCCTTGGGCCACTGGTCGTGGATCCTCTTGAGGGTGGAGTCGCGGTCCTTGCCGGGCGGCGGTTTCGAGTTCGTACTTGGAAACGGTCTCGGCGTAGGTGCGGATGGAAGTGTTCTTGGCGGGTCCGTCAGGAGCGGTGGCAAGCCATTTTCCGGCGGGAGTTTTTCGCCGATCCATTCGATCCACTGGCCGGTTTCGCCGCTTTTGGCGGAGTGGCTCAAGCCACCGGCAACGCTTTCAAGTTCGGCCGGGCTGAGGTTCGCGCCGTGGACCCATTGGGTGGCGGACGCGAATCCTTCCTGCGCGAGGCTGCGGGTGAGGCCGCCCACGGATCGGGCTGTGGCTTCGTTGCGGGCTTTCTCATCCGTTAGAGTGACGAGGTGGTCACGCAGCGCGGCGAGGGTGGCGGTTCTCTCTTCCGGCGTCTTGGCGGCGCTCATGATCGAGGAAATCGCTTGTGATGTGTCCTTGAGACCGAGCTCGCCGATGAGTTGGAAGGCGAGCTTGGGATCATTGACGGCGGTGCCGGAAATTAAGCCGCGCTTGGCATCGTCGGTGACGAGATCGGACGACTCGGTGAGCAACGCGAGCGCGGCCTGAGGGTGGTCGTTGGGCAGCGTCATGATGGAAAAACCTATCAGATTGTTGCGGGTCTCGTCCTTGAAATCCTTGGAAGCGCGCTGGTACCCCTATCTGCTGCGGTTGACGCAAGGCTCCGCTTAAAGATTCGGACAAGTTAAGGATTGTCAGTCGGGGCTGGAAATGCAGCATGGGTTTATGGTGCGTTACCGGCCAAATGTGGCTGCATTAATCGTGAATTCAGGAGGGAGTCTGCTGATTTGCGAACGCTGGACGATACCCGGCGCCTGGCAATTTCCGCAAGGCGGAGTGGACACGGGCGAGACCTTGGAAAAGGCGCTTTTCCGCGAAGTGCGGGAGGAAGTCGGGCTAGAGGCGCGGCATTACGAGGTGATGGATCGCCGCGACGGCTATCGCTACCTCTACCCCGAACACGCTCGCGGGAAAAAGCTCCGCAAGCACGGCAGCCACGGCCAGGAGCAAACGTATTTTCTCTGCCGCTTGAAGTCGGACGCGCCGCCGGTGAACGTGAACCAACCGCAGCCGGAATTTCGCGCCTACCGCTGGATCTTGCCGCAGGAGTTCGATCTGGACTGGCTGCCGGTCTTCAAACGCGACGTTTACCGCGAGGTCATGCGGGATTTTTTTCGGGTGGAATTGTGACAGAATTGTGGTTTTGCGTGGGAAATTCCCTCCTTGCTAATCCGCTAGAGACGCCGCATAACGCGGGAAATGAAAACGACTGCTTTCTGCTTCCTCTGCATGATGGGTCCGCTCGCCGCAGAAAACTTGTTCGCCAACACCACCATGGACACCACCGGCGGCTGGAAAGGGGACAAGAAATTCGTCAATGAAGGTGACGACAATAAAGCCGCCAAGAAACCCGCGAAAGATGAGGCGGCCGACAAGGATAAAGCGAACCGCTGCCTATTGCTAACCGCCAAGTTGCGGGAACAAGTTTCATTCAGCCAGGAAGTGGCAACCAAAGGAGTGACGGATCTGGTCCTGAAATTCCGTTATCGCACCAAGGACTACGTTGGCCGGGGATTCATGTTGCGGGGCAAGCGGACGGACGGCGGTTCCACTTTTACCGACCGCACTCTTGTTAAAGACGGCGAGTGGCACGAAATGACTTGGGATTTCAGCCAGGTGCAGGGAAGCAACAAGGTCGATTTCGTCTTCATGGCATTGGAAGGAACCGGCGACATTTACCTCGATGACATCACCGTCGAGCCTGCGAAAAAATAAGTTCGCTCGGTCGGGCGCTTGGAAAACCCCGGGAGATCTTGTTAGCAATTTGGTGATGTCTTGCCCGGATCGCGGCCGACGCCTAACAAGAGCGCGGCCACCCGAGCGAGGAACCTGCAGTGCGATGCCCACGGGCGGGCCGGACGGACAATTTCCCAGCCGGATTCTTCCGCCAGTGCGGTGAGGCTGGGCGATGGATTGACGACGGTGGCAGAATTGCAGAGCGCGAGCATCGGCAGATCCGCGCGGCTGTCGGTGTAGCCGTGGCAGTGCCTCAGCTTGCCGTTTTCGAAGTAAGAGGCAGGCAGTATTTGCTCAAGGCGTTCCACTTTCGCGCTGCCCTTGTGATTCACCAAGTCCGGGAAAAACGGACCCAGCTCGACCGGCGTGCCGAGCGTGAGGTCGGAGCCGAGTTCGCGGCCGATTTCCGCGACATAGAATTCCGGGCTGGCGGAAGCGAGGATCAACAGATGACCGGCCTCGCGGTGGGCTTCGAGTTTCTCGCGGAGTTCCGGATAAATCGTCGGCATCAACGAGGCCGCGAACTCACGCGAGTATTGCGCGAGTATTTCCGGGTCCATCCGCCACAGATAACTGAGGAAAACGCGCTTCATCCCGCCCGCTCCTAACAATCCAGCGAGCGGCAAGAACGCCAAGAACACCGGCAAAAAAATCCCCCGCCACGGCTCGCGGCGGAGGACGAAGTGACGGAATAGCAGCTGGCAATCCCACGCAATCAAGGTGCCGTCGAGATCGAACAAAGCGATGCCGGACGGTGGGGCAATCAAGGAGTGTTGGCGTCTCGCCGACATGGCACGGGGAAACGTGGGCGAGACACCCACGCTCCTTGATGGTTAGACGTAATGCAGCTCCTTGGCTTTCGCCTCAATGGAAGATTCGTTATCTAGCAACTCCTGAATCGGATCCCAGCGGCCGGAGAGCAATGCCTCGCGGGCGGAGTCGGGCATGGTCACGGCGATGTCGAGACCGCCGGAAGTGCGGACCTTGAGGGCTTGCACGTCGATGGTGATCTCGGTGTTAGGGTCGGCTTCCACGGCATCGCGGATGGCGACGACATCGGTGGGGCTGGCCATCACGCAAGGCATGGCGAGCGTGGTCGAGTTCCCATAAAAGATTTCCGCGAAGGACTCGGCGATGATGCCGTTAAAACCATATTTGCGCAGCGATTGCGGCGCGTGCTCGCGGGACGAACCACAGCCGAAGTTCACGCCGGCGACAAGGATGGAGGCATTTGCGAAACGCGGATCGTTGAGCGGATGCTGAGTTTTATTACCATGCTCGTCGAAGCGGACGTCATAGAACGCGAACTCGCCGAGACCGTCGAAGGTGACGCATTTCATGAACCGCGCAGGAATGATGCGGTCGGTATCTATATCCGCGCCGGGGATAAATACAGCGCGGCCGGTGACGGTGGGAACGGGTTCGAGAGCCATGGTGGTGGAGATTTAAAATTTGAAATTTGAGAAATTCAGCCGTCTTCGCGGTTGATGAGATACCACGGCCGTTTCACGTCGTCGGGAAACGGAGCGGACCGATAGAAGGCGGAGACTGGAAGCGTGAGGTCGATGGACTCGAGGTGAATCAACGAATCGAACTGAGTGTAGATATGTTTTTTCCAATGGTCCGAGCGCCGGACGATATAGATTTCTGGCCAGTCCTGCTCGATGTAAACGATTTCCTCGACGCTCGGCATCCGCTTGTAAGTGGTGAGCTTGTCGCCTCGATCAAAGCGCGAGGTCGATTCGGAGAGAACCTCGATGATGAGCTTGGGAGACCGGGCCAAATACGATTTATCGTCGGCGGGTTCACAGGTCACGAAGACATCCGGGTAATAATAGGATTCTCCCACGTCGTCGGCGATTTGGACTTTCACGGCCTCGATAAAGACCCGGCAAGGGCCGCCACTAAGGTGATTCTTGATAGACGTGGCGGTATCCAAGCAAATTTCATTATGCCGGAAACTGACGCCAGACATCGCGTAGATCCGCCCGTCCACGAACTCATGCCGAATTTCGGAGCGCAACTCTCCTTCCAGATATTCGGCGGCTGTGATGGGTAGGTTCGTGGCGGCGCTGCTCATGACATGGATTCTAAGCTACTGCCGCTCTCGCTTCGAGCGTGAAAACCTCACGCGCGTCGGCGATGGAGCCTTGGATTGCAGCGGCGGCGACCATCACGGGCGACATCAGGATGGTGCGGCCGGTGGAGGAGCCTTGGCGGCCTTTGAAGTTCCGGTTAGAGGATGAGGCGCAGAGTTGGTCGCCTATCAGTTTGTCCGGGTTCATCGCGAGGCACATTGAGCAACCGGCGGCCCGCCATTCGAACCCGGCGGCGCGGAAAATTTCTGGCAAGCCTTCTTGTTCGCATTGGATGGCGACGATCTGCGAGCCAGGGACAACTAGCGCTTGTACGCCCGGCGCGACCTTGTGGCCTTGGATGTATTTCGCCACTTCGCGGAAGTCGGAGATGCGGCCGTTGGTGCAGGAGCCGATGAACGCGACGTCGATTTTCACGCCCTTGATCGGAGTGCCGGCGTCGAGCTTCATGTAAGCGAGCGCTTCCTCAATGGAGGCTTTTTCAAGCGGTGTGGAAGCGGTGGCCGGGTCCGGGATGTTTTCCGAAATGAAGATGCCATGGTCCGGGGAAATCCCCCAAGTGACGGTCGGCTCGATGTCGGCAGCGTTGATTCTAACAATGTCGTCGAACACTGCGTCGGCATCTGAAGCAAACGACAACCAGCGTGCGGCGGTGGCGGTGAAGTCCGACATATCAACGTATGGACGACCGTGGAGATAGGCGACGGTCTTGGCGTCCGGGTTCACATAACCGCAGCGGGCACCACCTTCGATGGACATGTTACAAACGGTCATCCGTTCTTCCATGGACATGCGCTCGAAAACGTCGCCCGCGTATTCATAGGCGTAGCCGATGCCGCCGTTCGCGCCGAGTAGGCGGATGATGTGGAGGATCACGTCCTTCGCATAAACGCCAGGACTTAGGTTACCCGTCACCTCAATGCGGCGGACTTTCATTTCCTGAAGGGCGATGGTCTGGGTGGCGAGCACGTCGCGGACCTGGCTGGTGCCGATGCCAAATGCGATCGCGCCAAACGCGCCGTGAGTGGCGGTGTGCGAGTCTCCGCACGCGATGGTCGTGCCCGGCTGGGTGATTCCCTGCTCGGGACCGACGACGTGGACGATGCCTTGTTTACCGGAGGCGAGGTCGAAATAGGTGACGCCGAAATCATCGCAGTTTTTGCGGATCGCATCGATCATCTCAGCAGCGAGCGGATCTGCGGGCTGGTCCTGATTGATCGTCGGAACGATGTGGTCGATGGTGGCGAAGGTGCGTTGTGGAAATTTCACTTTCAGCCCGAGATCGCGGAGCATCCCAAAGGCTTGCGGCGAGGTGACCTCGTGGATGAGGTGGGTGCCGATGAAGAGTTGTGTGCGGCCATCGGCAATGGTGCCGACGGTGTGCGCGTCCCAGACTTTTTGGAAGAGGCTTTTGCCCATGGTTGGTTAGATTCCACCGTGGTTGGCGGCGGGCGGGAAAACTGGCTAAGGACTTTTAGAATGTCAAAGCCACATGCAAATCCGGCGGAGAAAGCACTGGCCAGAATGTTCCTGAAATCACCTCAATTCGACGATCAGCCCGATGATGATTCCAGAAAGAGCCAAGGAGGCGAGGACGATTCCGATTACCTTCAGCCAATTTCTCGACGTGCGATTCTTGACCCCTGAGCCATCGACCCAGTCGTCCCAAGATTTCTGCGTTTGGGCACCGGTGCGATGGTAGTGACGCAAGTTTCCGCTAAACTTAGCATTCTCATCAGGAGGAAGGGTTCGGTTCATAAGGGGATTACTTAGATGCCAATGACAGATCGCCGACGCGTTAGAAAGTCATTTCTTTAGGGGGCACGCTCAAGTTTGTGGAGGACATGAATCCAAACAAAAGCGCCCTCCCGGGAACCGGGAGGACGCTGGATCATTTTCGACGGCGAAGACGCTGCCGCTGATTACTTGGAGTAGTGAACCTCTTGGGTCATTTCGATTTCCTTGAACTGAGGCACTGGGCGGAGGCCGGGTGGCTTAGCCTCACCGGTGCAGCACATGCATGAGACGGAGAGCAGGGCAAAAATGGAAGCGACGAGGGCAGTTAGAATACGGATCATGGGAACTAAGGCGGAAGGTTTTGTAGGTGAGCTTGAGATTTCCCGGCAATGACAGATGCCGGGACGGGTGGGAAAATTACTTGGAAGGAGCCACGTAGGTGGGTTGGCTTGGCGCAGGAGCGCTTGGGCAGCATGAAGCGGCGAGGAGAGCGGCAGCGGCGGCGATGAAGGCAAGTTTCATGATTTAAATGAGTTGGTTTTTAGTGGGTCATCGGCATGAAATGCACGCCAGTTAGTCGCGAGATTAGCGGTGGAGATCATCCCTGCAAGGCAAAAGACGAGGCTTGATTTATCTCGATACAGGCCTCAGGCGCGCGCCGATTTCCCCATGAAGTCACGAACTCGTAAGCGCGGTAGCCGAGCACCTTGATAGATATTCACAGCCGCATAGCTTCCCGCTCGAAAGTCGCTGAGCGGATAGAGTGCGAGCCGCACGCTGACAATCGCAACATCAGGAATAGCCGGACTGTGGGCCAAGCAATTTCCCGGCGATCCTGCCGAAACCCGCCATCACACTTGCCGGGTGCCAGCATCGCCCGTTACAACCCGGCGTGGCCGAAAAAAACATCGTCTATTTCGATTTGGAAACGCAGCGCAGCTTCGGCGATATAGGGGGATTTTCCCACAAAGCCAAGATGGGCGTCTCCGTGGGCGTCACCTACAGCACCGCCCGCGGCACCTATGAGATCTACCCGGAAAATGAGATGGAGAAGCTCGGCGAGGAGCTTGTTCGGGCAGATCTAGTAGTCGGCTGGAATCACATGCAGTTCGATTACCCAGTGCTCCAGCCCTACGTTTTCCACACCCTCGGCGAGCAAACGATCAACTTGGACATGATGCTCGAGTTAGAAAAAATCGTCGGTTTCCGGCTCAAGTTAGATTCGGTGGCCTCCGCCTCCCTCGGCACCGGTAAGACCGCCGACGGACTCGACGCCTTGCGCTGGTGGCAGGAGCACAAGAAGTCTGGTGAGTTCGCCCCACTGCGGAAAATCGCCGAGTATTGCGCGTTCGACGTGAAGGTGACCAAGTGCGTCCACGAATACGCCCTCGCCCACGGATCGCTCAAATACGACGACAAAAGCGGGCGGATCGCCGAGGTCGCGGTGGACTGGAAATGATCACATCCAGCCGATCTGCTCCAAGACCTTGGTCACGGTGTAGATGAAGACTAACATCAGCAAGACGATGTAAATCTTGGTGGCGAGTTCGATGGAAGTGCGGGTCATGGCGCGGGCGTTCTAGTCGTGCAGGTGAAGTTCGCCAAGGGAAATCCTGCTGTGGAAAAGTCCGGCTGCGGGCACCGAGAATGACTGGATTCCCTCACGCGCCACCATGGCCATATTCCACTTCTGCCGTGCCGGCTCTCGCCAAGGTTTGCCGGATGCCGACCTGGGCAAAATACGGGGAGTGGACATTTTTGTCCACTCGCCGATGCGCGGCGAAAGCAGAGCGCGAATCTCATCTCTTTCTTGTCCCATCGTCCGGGCGGACAAAAATGTCCGCCCTCCTTAATGGCGGTCCAGGTGTTTAAGCAGCTCGCTCCCGGCATCCCGCGGGACTGAAGTTCTCCTAATTTCCGCCCATCTCGCGTCGGATCAACTCTTCTCCGTCGATTCCAAGCTCCTTGAGAAACTTCCTCGCGCTGGCACCATCTTCCTGCGCCCACCCCCACGAGGTCTTCCACACCAACTCTCTTCGCTCATAGGATTCCGGCATGAACTTCGCGAACCATTTAGTGAATTCCTCGCCATTCTCTGGTGGAACGCTAAGTCCCCTCAGCCCGTCGAACGCGAGGAGTTTTTCGGCATCGGTCATGCCGAGGCTTTCCACCCATTTCCGCGACTCTGACGGAGACTCACGGGTAAATTGGAATCGTCTGCAAAGGGAAGTCAGGATTCCCTTCATGGCGGCGGGCTGGTTGCCGTAACGCTCACGGGCAGCTTGAAACAGTGCCATGCGCTCGTCATCGGTTTCCAACTGCCCCTCCAAAGACTCCACAATCCCCGGCCTTGTTGGCTCTGGCAGTTTCTGAATCGTGTCCAAAACCAAACCCGGATCGTTGCGGGCGATCACTCCGAGAAGTTCCCTCATGCTATAGCTTTCGACCGACATCATCTCCGGCGTTTCCGCGGTAATCCGGATCAAGGCGTTCAGCATACCTTGGGGATCATGATCACTCAATCGCGTGAGCACATATTTCAGCAGCGGATCCGCCCACATCCGGTCCGGGAAGAATGCACCGATCTGTTCTTTGCTATGGCAGATCAGTTCGATCGCCCGATGGGGGTCGGTATCCGCGATGGCGGTGAGACAGAGGACGATCTGCTCGCATCGGACCAACTCCTCTTTCTGAAATACAGGATCCTTTGATTTCGCAAGGAGCTGGATCAGCTCCTCCAGTCCTGCGAGATCGAGCTGCATGATCGCTTGCAATGCTTCCTTGTTCTCTATCGCTGTCGGAGCCATCGGACCGGCGGAGACGGAAGTTCTCGCCGCGCGAAGTTTGACGAGTGATTGAAACACGTCTCCAGCCCTGGCATGAGTGGACCTACGCTCGTATTTCGTGCGATAGGTTGGCCCCGAGCTCATCGGATCTCGCAGGAATCCCTTCGAATTCCGGACACTTTGGGCGGAGGATATCCGTTGCTTCATATCCGCAATTCGCGCACTTTGTTGACGTCCGAAAATGAGGGCGACAATTAGGATGCCGAGGCAGGAAAGAGAGGTTTTCATTCCGTGGCTTCCTTTTTGATCCGGCTGATGAGGTCCAAGGCGAGATCCTGATCGGAGAGAGAGCGGGTCAATTGCGTGATCTTCGTCTCATCATACTTTTTGCCAGAGGTGATCAAAAAGCCGACGATCATTTCGTCACTCCTTTCCAAATTTTGTGGACCCAACATCGCCTGATAAGCTGGCTCGGTTTTCTCCGGCCATGACATGGCGATGTGGCCCAGAGTTACCCCCACTTTGCGATCAACTCCCTCCGCCAAGTGCGCTTCCAGCCAAGCCTTGTATTGAACAATGCCAGCCTCCAATCCATCCGAGTGGTTGATTATCCGCAGTGCTCCGGCACGCTTGGCGATCGCATCGATCTCGGAGGGTGAGAATGACCCGCTGGCGAGCAGGGCATCGACCGACTTGTAAGGCATGGCGCCTTTTCCGACTTCGATCTGGCGACTGACCAGCAGGGCCGTCGCCTCGCTGGCTTCCTTTTCGGAAAGCATCTCGCGGGCACCGCGGACGAAGCCCGTGATTTTCTCCACCGGGAAGGGATCCATTCGTTGTGCCAACCACTCAAACGCAGCCTTCAGATTTGGTGGCGGGAGTGGCGTCAAAACTTCCAACACTCCGTTGGGATCAGAATTCAAGAGTCCGTAGGCAACGACTGGCCTCATTTCGTTTTCCAAGTAGCCCTCGGGAAAGCGGCCCCTCAGCCGAATGGAACGGACGGCGTCAAGGTGACCTCGGAACCATTCCAGTGATTTCCGACCATCCCGTTCGGACAAAATCCTCAGGCAGCCTATGAACTGGTTCCGTGCCCGTTCGCTCCGGGAGATGCAGTCGATAAGTTCGGATGCCAGCAGGGTATTGAGTGCCAGTTCGGGATTGCGGATCGCAAGCGTGTCGACGAGTTTGGCAAACACGAGTTCCTGGTAAGCAGAAGGCATCGAACTCAGAGCGGTTTCCTTGATCAAACCGATCAATTCCTCGTCGCTCAGCGCTTCGATGTGATCGACAGCGCCAAGGTAACGCGGCACATCTCGATCCTGCGCTTTCAAGTCCCGGGCGAGACGTTCGACCATCGAAAGGTTTTTCGTATTGCCCGGCCTGGAGGAAATCCGTGGATCTGGCGAAGCGCTGGCTGCGGCGCTGAGTCTCGATTTAAGTTCGCTGATAGAAGCATGCTGCCGGGCGAGCGGAATGCCGCAGAGCAGCAGCGTGGTGCCGAGGGCGGCGAGGGTGGATTTTTTCACAACGATGACGCTGGTGGTTGTTTTTCCGAGACTCGAAAATGCAGGGAGCAGGAGGACGGGGCCGGCCTTGGCCATTTCCGTGGTGAGGCCCGCCGTGAGGATGCTGAGGGAAAGCGTGACACCGCGCCTGCCGAGGATTCGTTGGAGCGTCTCGAGTGCGCGGCGCGATTGTTTCTGCACGGCAGCGGCGGATTTGCCGACACGCGTAGCGATTTCCGGGAAGGTCATTTCGTTGACGTAATGGAGCAGCAGCACATGGCGGTCGGCCTCGGGAAGCATGTCGATGGCGGCATCCAGATGCGGCAGGGCGTCCTTCCAAGCGGGATCGTTAGAGTCGGGAGAATCGGCGGGCGCACGCATGAGGGATTCTTTCTTGCGGTGGTGGCGGGACTCGATCCGGCGGGCGGATTTCGCTTCAAGAATCGTCGTGCGGTGCAGCCACGCGGCTAACGGAGCGTTTCCGCGAGCGACTTGCGGAGCCTTCTTCGCCAGCACGCCGAGCACCCGCTGCGCCACGTCCTCCGCCAGCGTCCGGTCGTTCAGGGTCCGCAGCGCGGTGTGAAAAATCAGGCCGGAGTAGCGCTCGGAGAGGCAACGGAACGCCTGCTCGTCGTGCGACTTCACAAACGCGCCTAGAAGCGCTTCATCTGATTGGGTTTCCGGCATTTCTACCACGTTACTGACACTTTTGCGCCGGAGCGGACAATTTTTTTTGCCGGCGAGGTCATCATCGCTTGATGGCTGAAGCTCCATGGCGAGTCCTACCTAGCTGCCAGACATTCAGCGTTTGCTTCCCGAGTGGCCAAAACTTCACCTGAATTTCACGTGAGGTTTCGCGCGGGAGGGCGTATGAAGACGCCATGCGAAATATCGGCCTGTTAGCGTTGCTGGGGATGGTGCCGGTGTGGGCTGGGGAAATGCCGGGGAAGGCGGCGGACTTTCATGCGGCGCTGGTGAAACGGCCGGAAAGCGCGGCTTTGTTTGAGCGGTTCCGGGACGCGTGGCTCGAGGAGCGGTCGGTGGAGGAGCTGGAGAAGGAGTTGTCAGCCCGCGCGGAGGCGGGGGAAGCGGGGGCTTGGGCGACTCTCGGTCGGGCTTATTTGGCGGCGGGCCAGACGGAGAAGGCGCTCGAGGCATTTGATAAGGCGCGGAAGCAATCGGCGGCGGCGTGGCTGGATCTTGAAACGGCGGGTCTGCGGCTGGCGGCCAAGGATTTTGCGGCGGCGGAGAAGGATGCGCTTGCGGTGCCGGAAGGCGATCCGCGGCGGCTGGATGCGGTGAAACTCGCGGGTCTGGCGTGTTTGCGCGCTGAGCGGATCGACGACGCGCTGGCCTACTGGACCCAAGCGGTGGCGGCGGCACCGGGCGACACCGGGCTGCTGGAGGATCTCACCGAGCTGACCCGCCGCGAGGGGCGGTTGGATCTGGCGCTGGATTATTGCGGGAAATGGCGGGATGCGACAAACGACGCCTATGGCAAGGCGATGGCGACGTTGCGGCGGTCCGAGCTGCTGCTGGGATCGCAGCGATTTGACGAAGCGATGACCGAGATGGCGGCGGTGCTGGAGGTTTCCGCCGACGACTCGTGGTTGGAGCGTGAAACGATCGCACGGGCGGAACAAGCCCACCGCCAGCGTGGAAATGCGACCGGGTGGGCGACGTGGATCGGGGCGCAGGCCGATGGTCATCCGGCGCGGCTGAATTTCCGCCGTGCGCACGCCCAAGCCTTGGCGGCGGCGGGAAAAACGGACGAGGCGTTGGCAGTGCTGACCGAGGTGATGAGGCGCTCACCCGGCGACGACACGGCACGCTGGCAGCGGATCGGATTGCTGGAGCAGTCGATGAAACTCGGCCAAGCTTACGACGAATGCGTGGAACTGGCGGCGAAGGAGAAATCGGAATCGGCTGGCTTGCGGTTGGCGGAGTTGGCGTTCCGGTTGGAGAAAAAAGCCGAATTGAAGCGGGCGCTGGACGGTGTGCTGGCGGCGGCAGATACCGGGAAACGGGTGAATCTGGCTGGTCTCTATGCGCGCTACGGCCTGCCCGAAGGTTCCGAGCGGATTTGGCGGGAGGAGGCGGGCGGCGAACAAGGCGGGCAGGCATTGCGGCAGTTGGCGAAGCATTTGAAATCGGCGGGGCGGGAGCGCGAGGCGCTTGAAGTGTGGAAACAACTCGGTGCCCGCGAGGTGGCGCAGGATCGGATCGAGGCGGCGCAAATGCTCGCATCGGGGGGCGAGCGTGGCGCGGCGGGCGAGATTTTGGCCAGCGGGCGGGGGAAATTTTCGGCAGAACCTGGCTACGAAGCGGCGGTGGCGGACTTGGCGATGCTTGATGACAAGGCGGACGAAGCGCGGGCGATTTACCTTAAGCTCGTCCAGGTGGCCAAGCAGCCGGACGATATGGCGGCGGCGATCAAAGGCTGGCTGCGAGTGTCTGCAAATTTGGCGGAGCCGCTCAAGGAACTGGGCGAGGAGACGGCGGATCGTTGCTTGCGGGCGGCGTGGCTGGCGGCGGCGGGGAAACCTTTACCGCCGGTGCGCGACGGTGATGCGCTCGAGCGCTCGGTAAGAATGGCGCTGCTGCGTGAGCACGGGCGGTGGGCGGATGTGGTGGCGATGATGGAAGCGGTGCCCGGCGAACGCGGACCACTCCTCCTCAGCGAGCTGGCGGAAGCAAAGACGGCAGCGGGCGACTTGGCGGGTGCGCTTGCGGCGGCCCAGGCATGGCGCGGACGAGTGCCGGACCAGGCGGGACCTTGGCTCTTCGAGGCGGGAGTGTTGGAGAAACTCAACAAACCAGCGGACGCCACGCTGCTGCTGCGGCGGGCGGCGGCGCGGTTTGAGGACAACGAGGAGGTGGCCCGGCGGCTTTTCACGATTCTCCAAGACTCCCTCGATCCGCGCGAGTCGCTGGAGTGGGCGTGGAAACGGCACGACCGCTCGCAAGACGAGGCGGTGCGCTCCGGCTGGCTGCGGGAAATCCTGCAGGTTTCCAAACAGCGCGATCAACTCGACGATTTGAAGGAGCGCTTCGAGGAACGGGTCCGCCGCGATCCGGCCTCGCCGGGGCCGTTGGTGGCGCTGGCGGAACTCGCCAAAGCGCGTGGCGATTCGCAGGCAGAGCTGGATTTGCTCCGCCGCGCGGCGATCAATGCGCCTCGCGACAAGGACGTGATTTCCGCCCTCGCGGCGCAGGAAGAGCGCGCGGGGGAAACGGCCCGTGCGCTGGAACGCCACGTCACCTTGGCGCGGCTGGCCCCCGGCCCGGACTCGGCGCGGCAACTCGCTCAAGCGAAAATCCGGCTCGGCGACATCGAGGGCGGCATGAGAGATTTGCAGGCGCTGGCCGGGGAAAAAGGGATCGATCTCCGGGCGCTGGAACAAAGTGCCGGTGACCTCGCATCGCGCGGCTACGTCCAGGAAGCGGCCCAGATGCTTGCGGCGGTGATCCCGGCGCAACGCACCGCCCGGCTGTATTTCGTGCTCGGAATGCTGCTCGATACCGACGGCCGTGAGGGGGAAGCGGTCGATGCATTCATCAAGGTGATGACCGAGCCAGACGATCCGGCGGAAACGCGTCAGCGGGTAGCGCAGGGCTACCACGACTCTCCCCGGACGCGGCAATATTCGCTGATGTTGCAATCTTACGGTGACCGCGAGGAGCGCATTCCCGGGACATTTGCCGGGATGCAGGTGCCGCAGTCGTTGGTCGAGGCGAAGGTGCTTTTAAAATCCCGGCTAGCGCGGCTCGCGATGCAGCGCGGCGGCGAAATTTGGACCAAAGCAGCCTCCATCATTCCCGAACTGGCGGTCGCGACGCCGGAGCAATGGCGCGAGGCGATGGATTTCGCACAGCCGGGCGAGTCCCGCAATGAGCGGAAATGGTGGGATTTTATTCGAGACCATCCCGGCAATCCGCTCGGTTTGGAGCTGCTAGTCGAGTCCGGCCACTATTACAATGGCACGCCGGAACAGGTGGATGCCCTGCTGAAAACCAATCCGCCTGTGCGTGTCCAAGTGTTGCTGCGGCTGGGGAGGGGCGAATGGCGGGCGGGCAATTTGGAGTTTCTCGAGTCGATCGACCCGGCCGAGTGGAAGGATGAATCGATGCGTCCTTATGTGCAGCGGGCTGTCGAGCAAATGCTGATCTTGGCCTCTGCCGGCGAAACCACCCCACCCATCTCGGCGACCGAGTGCGCTCGCGGCCTCGCGGTGCTCAAAAAGGCCGGCCTCGTGAATCTCGAGGCAAGCCGTCTTGTGTTGCTGAGGGCGCGGCTGGCTCTTCTGGAAGGGAAGCCCGACGAATTCGTGCAACACATCAATGCGTGGGCGGCTGCAATCGCGAAAGTTCCCGAACGACAGTTTTCGCAATCTGGAATGGACTATCCATTGGACGCCCTGGAACGCTGGCGGAAAAAGTCCGGCGCTGCGGCGGCGGAGGCTTTGATCGCCAAAATCGAGTCGCCCGTGCTGCGATGCATTTCCTACCGCGATGCGAAACCCGAGCAGCGGATCGCCCGCGTGAACCGCGAACTGGCCGCCCTGCCCAAGGACGCACCGGTGAAAACCCGACGCGACCTGAGCCGCCTAAAATGGACGTTCCATGAGCAGGGTGAGACCCTGAGTGGGGCGTTGCGCAAGGAACTGGAAACCGTGGCGGCTGACGATTCCGATCCGCGCCTGGCAATCGAAGCAAGGATGCGGTTGATCCACAACGCACGCAACGAAGGCGAGCTTGAGGAAACGGACCGGGCGATTTTGCAGGAATTGGTGAACAAACTGGTGGCCTCGCCGGACGCCGGGGATCGTGAATTCGCCGCCCAGTTCGGTGGTTATTTCGGCGGATCACCCCGCAGCTCGCGGATGCAGAATACGCCGGTGGCCACCCGCTGGGGCGCGACTGCTAATTTCTCATCCGGCAACTCCAGCCAGAATCGCCTCGCCCTGCCGGCCATCATCGCGATGGGCGACAAGGAGCAGGCGGTTCGCGAGGCCGCGAGGTTTTTGGAAAACGCCGCACGCGCCTCGGCAGGTCGATCGGACAGCCTGGCGGATGAAATCAAAACCTTGTCCGGTGCCGGGTTGCTGGACGGCGCACTGGACCGGATTTCCCTGCCCCCAGACGCCGGTCTCGGGCGGCGGGTGGCGATGATCGTGCTGCTGGACGCCTGCTCCAAGACCGACCGCGCCCGCAGTCTGATGGAGGAAATCGCGAAATCCTGGCCATGGGAAACACGCTGGACCGCGGACCTCGCCCTACGCACGCCGGACGACGCGGAAATGTGGCGGCTCTTGGACAGCGTCGCCGAGCGCGAGGATTTCGACCGGATCATGGGCGAACTGCTCGCGCCGCGAAACCGCGATGTGGCGTTGCTCGCACGACTGACACGGCTCGCGGATTGGGCAGCTCAGGCGAAGGGCCACCGGGCTTGGATGGAAACGGCGATGATGCTTCTGGCGAAAGGCGGGCAGGGCGGCTTGCAGGTTCTCACGGCCAAGACCGAGGGCCAGCTCGAATGCTTCCGCCGCTACGTGAAGCTGGCGCTCGACGACCGGCGGCTGAGCGAATTCGGATTCCGCGTAACACACCTCGCCCGCCGCGTGGAAACCCCAGAAACCATCACGGACGCGGCCCGCCGGGTGCTGCTCTCGGGCACTTATACCTCGGGCGAGCAGATGATCGGCTCAGGCCGGACGGAGGAAGGAATGGCGCTCGCCGCGCTGGAGCACCTCGTCCTGGTGGCGGCGGAAAGTAGCGATGAGGCGGCATTTCCCGCAGATTTCCGCGAGCAGTTGAAGGTCGCCGATCCCGATTCCGAGGCATGGCTGGCCAAACTGCTGGCGGCGAAAACCGTGGCGGATCTCCCAGATGTCTCGAACGCTACAGCGAAATCAAGCGGTTGGGTGGCGCTGGCCCGGCACGAGGCCGCCATGCTGCGTGCGGTGAAATTGCCAGGCCGCGACGCGTGGCTGACCGGAGTTTTCCGCGAGAAAAAGTATCAGGCCTTTTCCGAGAATCTCCGCCACGTCATCCGCGAGAGTCTGCTGGAGTCCGCGAAATCGAAATCCATGCCGGATCGCGTTTACGCCTTGCTGGAAGCCGCCGCCGGTCCGCGCAAGGACTGGGAAAAGAAACCTAAGGGAAATGATCCATATGCTGAAAATCAGGCAAGTGTTCAGCTCCCACAGGCAGCCGCGGTCATCCTGAATGCCGCTGCGACCGCCGACGCCGCGACGCTGCTGGAAGTGCTGGAGCTTTTCCGCAAGGCGCGGGTGCCCGTGGCCCAAGAAGATGCGGCGTTCGCCCGCCTCGGGCAGTGGTGGCAAAAGGAAATGCAGCCGCCGCGCAAGACGACACTCGCAGAGCTGCTCGGCAAAACCCCCGACGCCGCCTACACCCTCGGAGTCTGGCAAGCGGGCCACGATTCCACCGGCAAGCTCCAGTTCGTCTGGGGGCTGCCGCAGTTGCTCCAGAATGCCCAACTGCCCGACCGCAATGAGCTGGCGAAGACCGTGAAGGAAAACCCGGACGCCAGTTTTCTCGACCTCTTGCAGGTATCGCTCTCCACCAATGACCCGACCTTGCGCCGCCGAGCCCTGCTCAAGGCTGCACCCGATCTCGCCAAGCTTCCCGAGGAAATCCGCCGCGCCGTGGCTGACTTTTTGACCGCAGGCATGGGAACCGGGGACATGAAGGGCTTGCCCGAATTCGCAGCGACGCGACTGCGGGACAGGCTCGGTGCCGAGCGCAAGCAGCGGCTCGAGTCGGCGCGGCAAGCCTACACGAGGATGAAGGCGAGACCTTCCGCCGCTCAAAGCTACGAGCTCGGAACGATGCTCGGCCCGGTGCTCGCGGACGGCGATGCATTCGTGGCCGAAGTCCTAGCCGCTTGGCGTCCTTTGGCAGAGGCGGATAAGAGCGGAAAAGCAATCGAAGCCTTCATGGGTGGGCTTGTTTCTAACACCCGTCAGGATCAGGCAGCGGCGCTGACCATCCTGCGCTTGGTGGATTCGGTGTCGAAAGGCTCCCCGCCGCCATTTCAGCGGAACTCCAACTGGGGCGACCCGCTGCAAAACCTTTGGAGCACTCTGGGTCGTCAAGCCTTTGGCGATCCCGAATTCTGGCGCCAGATCGCCGCGCTTTCGCCGAAACTGCAGGCGCAGTTCTGGTTGCGCGCTCCTGAAAATGAAAGTGGCCGCGACTTCGGCGCAAATCCCAAGCCCGTGAAAAGCCTGCGCGAGGCGGCTAAGGGAGGCGAAGTTACCCGCGCGGCTCTCGAGTGGTGTCTGCAATCCACCGCGTTCCTTCGAGACGATAATTACAAACTGGATGGCGCGGCCTTGCTCGGTTTTGTGAAAGCGCTCAAGGACGAAGGGGTGTCCACCGCAAACATCGCGGTGCTTTTGTGCCGCAGCTACTCGATGCTCCCGCGCATGGAAAACCCCGGCGTGTTCATGGCGGAAACGCCGACTTTGCTCGCGGGACTCAAAGCCTTCCCCGAGGAGCAGGCTACCAAACTTTTCCAAGGCGTCCTGAGACTGTGGGAACAGGCCGAAAATGACCGCCGCAAGGCTTCTGGAAGTTATTCCACGACCAAGTTGCCCACGCCCGTTTATCCGGTGGAATCCGCAGCGGTGCTGAAATTCGTCCTCAACCGAGGGTTCGATCCTTCACGCTCAGGCTACTTTGGCTCTGGAATGACGCCTTTCATCATAGCCACAGGTGATGCTGAATTACTCGATCTCTGGATCAAGTTCGGTGGCAAGTCACTCGTCGGCGATCTTGCTCTCATCATCGCGCTGTTGGAAAAAGATCGCATTGCCGAAGCCGTGGCACTGGCCCCCACCGTAGGCCGGGGGATGTCCTCCCACCGTGAGTTTGACACGGCCTTGGAGTCACTGATCCTGAAACTCGACTCCGTCCCCACCCCCCAATCTTTCGGCCTGAGAATCCGGCTTTCACTCCTATCCGACGCCCAAGGAACCGAAGCTCCTGCAGAGAAATACGCGGCGCGAAGAGCGAGGCTCACCGACGAGTTCGAGCGGATCCGCGCCACCCTGACGGTTTTCGAGCGAGCCGACTTTTGCTTATTGCTCGGCCTGAACCGCATGCAGAACCCAAGGCACGTCCCGGCGCTCGACGAGTTCGCCAGCGAGGCGGCGGCTAGGGATTTCCAACAAATGCTCCTGCCAAGGGGTGCCGCTTCCCGCTTGGCCGGGCTTTTCGTTCCGGCCGTCTGTTCGCGGGTGTCTGCCGACGATCTGTCTGGCCTCACGCTCCTCGCCGCGGCCATCGCCGCAGCGCCACCGGCCCAGCAAGGAGATGCCATGATTTCCCAGTTCCTCAATCCCACCCATGCCAGCCTGACAGCCTACATCAATCGTCTCAATGGCTCACTTCCAGAAGCCTCGGTGGAAACAATCACTTCCTTCGCCAAGGCTCTCGCCGGTCGCAAAAATCCCCTGTTTCTAGGCATTGCTTCTCAGCTCGTCCACCTCGTCGCGACTGATGCCGCCTCGTTGGAAGCCGCACTGAAACGCTGCGGCTTGGAAGGTGTGAAATCCGCTATGACCACTCCCAACGCCCGAATGAGCAGGATTTCCCAAGAAACGATTCAGGCATTGATGCGGGTGGCGTTGCTCCATCCCGGCTCATCGGAAGTGCTGCTGGAATCGCTTGGTACGCCGCCCACTATGGACCCCACCGCGAGCCCGATGCTGCCATTACTCCACGACCCAAACCTCCGCGCCCGGATTTCCCCCGATCTCTTTCTCAAATGGAACCGCCACCTCGCGGGCGTGGACCAGAAGAACCTGGAGGTCATGAAACTCTACGCCACCGAGCGCCGCGCGGATTGCGACGAGGCCCAGCGGACTCAGCTCGATGAGTTGATGAAGCGGTTGGACGATCCGGAAATCATGATGAATCCCGACCGCCTCGGAGAAATTCGCCGCCTGCAGCGGGACCAGCAGATGCGCGGAGAGAGAGAGGAAATGCACCGGATGATGATGGAAAGAATGCCCGACATACCGAACGAGGAAAGGCGCCGGATGATGGAACGAATGCGCGAAATGCAGAATCACTGAAGTCCCCCGAGTTTGTGACAACCCGCTCTGGACCGCTGCCCGGCGGTGGTGTAGTCCCGCCGCAGTGACTCCGAGCCAGCCCCTTCCAGCCGTCGTGAACCCCGACCTTGAAATCAAGGACGCCCAACTGATTTTCAACCGGGTCTGGAGGGAGCTGGAAAAAGAGCTAGGCCGCGAGCAGCTGCATTTTCCCAAGGAACTCATCCTGCTCGGCGGCGCGCCCGGTTCCGGTAAGGGCACGAACACCGCCTTCATCCGGCAAGTTCGTGGCATTGCCGCACCGCCCATCGTCATCAGCGAGCTGCTCAACTCCCCGGACGCCCAAAAAATCAAGGCCGGCGGCGGCATGGTGGGCGACGAGGAAGTGCTCCGGCTGCTGCTCCGCGAACTGCTCAAACCGCAATTCCGCGACAGCGCCGTGCTTGACGGATTTCCTCGCACCACGGTGCAGGTCGAGTGCCTCAAGCTGTTTTACGATCAGATGATCCTGCTGCGCCGCGAGTTTTCAAACACGCCCACCGCCCACCGTTTCCGGCAGCCCACATTCCACATCATGGTGCTCTTCGTGGATGAGGCGGAAAGCATCGAACGCCAACTCAAGCGCGGCCGCGAAACGCTGGTCCACAACGCCGAGATCCGCCAATCCGGCGTCGGCGAACCGGAGGAAGAGCGCACCACCGACTTCGATCCCGTCCTCGCCCGCAACCGCTACCGCACCTTCAAGGAGAAGACCTACGACGCGCTCGTCTCGCTCAAACAAATCTTCCACTACCATTTCATCAACGCCCAAGCACCGATTGAAATCGTCCAGCAGAACATCATCCACGAGCTCGAATACCAAAGCTCGCTGGAACTCGACCCCCGCACTTACGACACCCTGCGCCACATCCCGCTGGCCGATGAAATCGTCCAATCCGCCCGCCAGGAACTCGTCAACCGGCTCGACGGCTACCAGGTCGAGCACCCGCAGCTGCTCCAAGCGGTGGTCGATTTCATCCAGCATAAAATGATGCCCATCGTGAAACGCTACGCCGTCAGCGGCCAGGCGATGATCAATTCCGAGGAGCCGCTATTCATGGACCCGACGGCCATCGCCATCCTCATCGACGTCTATTCCGAGCGCGGATTCCGGGCCACCGTGGACATCCACCGGGTGGAAATCCCCGACCACTTCGACCTGACGACGGGCAAAATCGAGACCCGGGAAAAGCGGGTGTTCCGGATGACCGTCCTCTTCGCTGGCTCGAAAATCCGCCGCGGGTGATGGGCTCGTTCGGTCCCGTCGGGTCCATTTTCGCTGCCCGGTCAGGGCTTGCATGATCCAAGAGTGCGACTAAAAACACAGCTGACATTCTTGTGAAAAGCTACTTTCTCCGCCGCCTCCTGCTGATTCCGCCGACATTGATCGGGATCACGTTGCTGGTCTTCGCGATCACCCGCTTCGTCCCCGGCGGGCCGATGGACCGGATGCTCCAGCAGGCCGCCGAGTCGCAGAAAGGCAGCAAAAGCAGCGGCGCAAACTCGGGCGGACTCAGCGAGGAACAGATGGAGGAACTCGAAGAACAGTTCGGCCTCGATAAGACGACGCTCGTCGCCTACGGCCAGTGGTTAGGCATCGTCCCGCGCGAAGTTAGAATTTCAAAAAGCGAGTACGGCGTCAGGACCGACGAGATGATCGGCGGGGAACTCGATGCAGAAAAAATCGCGGCGGTCGTCCTCCGTGGCGATGGCCGGATGGTCCATGTCACCCGGGCAAACGACACCATCGCCGCCGCCGTTTTTGCGGAAACCGGTAAGCCAATCGCCGCAGAAAATTGGAAGGTCCGCTACGAATCTGAGGCGGTCCGCCAAGAACGCTACCTGCGCCGGAATGCGGACTCCGGGAAAAAACCCTCTTACGCGCCGCGCGTCGTCGTTTACCAAACGCGCTTCGCCGGGCTGCTGCAAGGCGACCTCGGGCGGTCAATGATCTATCAAGATCCAGTTCACCAAATGATCGCCTCGCGGATGCCGGTCGCCATTTACTTCGGCCTTCTCACGGCGGTGATCACTTACCTAGTCAGCCTGCCGCTGGGTGTCTTAAAAGCACTCAAGCACCGGACCTTTATCGACTCCGCCAGCTCGGTCCTCATCTTCATCGGCTATTCCATTCCCGGCTTCGCGCTGGGGGCCATCCTGCTTGTCCACCTAGGTGCCCGCGCGAATTGGTTCCCGTTGTTTGGCTTAACCAGTCCGGGCTTCGACCAACTCGCCCCGTGGGATCGCCTCAAGGATCTCGCCCACCACACCGTGCTGCCGCTCACTTGTTATATCATCGGTGGCTTCGCGATGCTGACGATGCTGACGAAAAACAATCTAATGGATAACCTCGCCGCCGATTACGTGCGCACCGCCATCGCCAAAGGCGCGAGTTTCCGCAAGGCGGTCTTCGGCCACGCGTTTAGAAACTCGATGATCCCGGTCGCCACCAGCCTCGGCGACTTGATCACCATTTTCGTCGGCGGCTCGATGTTGATCGAGACCGTTTTCGACATCCAAGGCTTCGGCCTGCTCCAATATCAATCGGTGGTGGAGCGCGACGTGCCCGTCATCATGGGCACACTCACCATCGCCGCGCTGTTGATGTTAGTGGGTAATATCATCTCCGATCTCGCGGTGGCGTTGGTCGATCCTCGCATCAAATTCGACTAACAAAATGCGGGCACTCGGATTTTTTCTAGCAGCGGTGGGGGCACTTGCAGGAGTTGGTGAAATCCGCGAGATCGCCTTCCCGACGGCGCGTTGGTTTTTCGAATCCAGCCGCCAAGTTCCGTGGTTGCACTTGGGAGACGGAGCCTCCGCGTTTCCTTGGTTCGGCTGGCTAGCCGCCGTTTTACTGATCGTCGCCGGAGTGATGATGATGATTCGCTCGTGGATTGGTGGCCCGCGCAACCCCATGACGGTGCGGAAAATCCAGCGCTTCCGCGAGATCAAGCGCGGCTACTATTCGCTTCTCATCTTGCTGGCGCTCATCGGTGGTGCCGCGCTGGATCAAGTCGTCGTCGGTAAACGCGCGCTCGCCGTAGAACTCGACGGCAAGTGGCGCTTTCCCGCCTTCCTTCCCGGTGATTTAAAGAACAAAGATTTCGGCATTCTCGGCGAGCGCGAGGAAGCCCCGGCCGATTACCGCGAGTTGAAACGGCTCTATCAGGCCTCGGGCAAAGGCCGCGTGATTCTGCCGCTCGTCCCCTACGATCCCACCGGCGACACCCTGCCACCGCGCTCGCGGACCCTGGAATTGCGCGATGGGAAATACCATGAAGGTCGCAGTCAGAAGCCTTACTTCGGGCTGGTCGCGAAGTTCCATGACGTCGAGCAAGCCCGCATCCATCTGCGCTACACCATGCGCCGCGGCTTGCTCAACGGCCCCGCCGATGGTTGGGATGCTAACAGCCAACCCGTTTACAGCGCGGACTATCGGGACGGCATTCTCATCGGCGAGAAATACAATGGCACGGGCAGCAAGGAAGATTTCCTAGCCCTCAAAAGCAGCGATCTGCGGGCCGTGAAATACCATCCCGCGCCGCCGCTCCCTGAGACCGGGAACTGGCTCGGCACCACCTCACAAGGCTACGACGTGGTCGCCTATCTGTTCGGCGGATTGCAGGTAAACCTAAAAGCAGCCCTCATCTATCTGCCAATTGTATATTTAATCGGCATCACCCTCGGCATGTTGATGGGCTATCTCGGCGGTTGGTTTGATATCATCTTTAACAGGCTGATAGAAATTTTCTCAAACATGCCATTTCTGTTCGTGGTGATCATTCTTTCCAGCATGGTCCCGGAGCGTTTCAAAGGCCTACCCGTCATCCTCGCCATCCAGATCGTTTTCGGCTGGATCGGCATCGCCATGTTGATGCGGACCGCCGCCTACCGCGACAAAGCCCGCGATTATATCTCGGCAGCCCGCGTGTTAGGCGCGGGCACTTCGCGGATTATTCTCCGCCACCTCTTGCCTAACACCCTCGCGATCATCGTCACCATGGTGCCGTTCTCGATGTCCGCGCTCGTCTTCTCACTCACCGCGCTCGACTACCTCGGCTTCGGGCTGCCGCCGGAATACGCGACGTGGGGACGCCTGCTCAACGACGGACTTTCTAACCTCTCCGCGCCATGGCTCGTCACCTCCACCTTCGTCGCGCTGGTCGGCCTGCTCACGCTCATCACCTTCGTCGGCGAGGCAGTCCGCGAAGCCTTCGACCCGAAAAAATTCACTTACTACCGCTGATGCGCCGCGCCATTTCCACCCTCGCTCTGCTTGTCACCGGCCTCTGCCTAGTGGCGGCTACGGGCTGCCGCAAGGAGACCGTCGAGGTCAAACGCGGCCTTGGCTTTGATGAGTTCGTTCCCGTGTATAACCGCCACATCACCCGCTACGTCCAAGAGCGGACGGAGGCCGTTCGCAAGGAAATGGTCGCGAACGAGACTGCCCTAACAACCGCCTCGCCCGAGGCGCGGGCCACCTTAGAAATTCGGCTGGCGTCCCTCAAACGCGAGTCGAAGAAATGGGCGTTCCGGCTCTCGTTAGGCGACTATTTCAAGACAGGCGACCCATCGCAGATCCCGACGGATCTTGTTTGGGAAAATGGTATGGACCAACCCGAGATCGGCGATCCAGCCGCCAAAAAAGGCGGTGCCCTGCGGCGGCATCTGTCGCAGCTCAGCTTCCCGCCCACCATCCGCCCGTTCGGCCCTAACACGAACAACGGCTTCCGCGGCGATCTCTATGATAACATCGAGCTGCCATTGGTGACCCTTCATCCCGCGACGATGAAGGAGATCCCCGGAGTCGCCAGCGAGTGGGCGATCGCGCCAGATCGCCGCACCGTTTTCATGAAGATCGATCCCGCCGCCACTTACTCGGACGGTGTGCCGGTCAAAGCCCGCGATTTCCTCATCTCGATCTATCTGCGCGTTTCCGACAATATCGTGAACCCCTTCACCAAGGAATATTTCCGCGATACCTATGCCCAGCTGACCACTTATGGAGACAGTGTAATTTCCATCACACTGCCCGAGCCGACTGTCTATCCGGCCGCCACCGCCGGGGGCTTTCCGCCGTCGCCGCCACACTTTTATGCGGACTACGGCCCGGACTATGCCGAGCGATACCAATGGCTATTTCCTCCCACCACCGGTGCTTATGAACTCAAGCCGGAAGACTTAATCAAAGGCGTTTCGATCACCCAGAGTCGCGTCAAAAATTGGTGGGCGAAGGACCGCAAATACTACAAATACCGTTTCAATCCCGACAAGCTGGTTAGCGTGCTGATCCGCGACGAGTCGAAAGCGTTCGAGCTTTTCCGCGCCGGCGAACTCGACAGCTTTCTCATTTCCATCCCGGACATGTGGTATGATAAATCTGAGATTCCGCCCGTCTATGATGGCTATATCGAGAAGGCCACATTCTATAACCAGTATCCAAGAATCCCGCGCGGACTTTATCTAAATGTTACCAAGCCACCGCTGGGAGATATCAATGTTAGAACCGGCATTCAACATGCCATGAACTGGCAGAAAGTCATTGATGTCATGTTCCGCGGCGATTACGCGCGGCTGAACTCATTCAACCAAGGCTTTGGGGAATTCAGCGATCCATCCATCCGCGCCCGTCCCTACTCCATCGAGGCCGCGCGGGCCGCCTTCCGGGCCGCCGGTTATACCACAGAAGGTCGCGATGGCATCTTGATGAAAGCCGATGGCACACGGCTCTCACTGGCGGTCACCTATCAAGCTATCCCACTGCTAGACCGCATTTTCGCAATCCTCCGCGAGGATGCACTGGCTTGCGGATTCGAGCTGCGGCTCGACGGCTTGGAAGGCACGGTTTTCTATAAGAAGATCATGCAGAAGCAGCATGAAATAAATTACTCCGCATGGAACGCGACCCCGCCGCTGCCGGAGTTCTATCAGTTCCTACATTCGTCCGGTGCCTTCGACGACAAGGGAAATCCCAAGCCACAGACGAATAACTTCTTCGTCTGGGCACGGCCTGATACCGACATCATGGTGGATAAAGTGAGAAACGCGCGGGACGAAGAGGAACTCCGAGAAGGCGCATGGAAGTTACAAAAACTCATTCATGATGAAGCCATTTTCGTGCCCTCCTACTCCGTCGAGTTTAACCGCCTCGCCTACTGGCGTTGGATCAAATGGCCGGACTCAGCCGAGACCCACTTCAGCCCGCCGGTGGTGTATGAGCCTCACGAAGGTTATTGTTTATGGATCGACGAAAACCTCCAAAAAGAGACTCTAACTGCCAAGCGTGCAGGTAAGCCATTTCCCGAAGTGAACCGCGTCATCGACGCCTATCGCCAACAACCCGCCGCTTCACCGCCACCATGACCGACGCGCCGGAAATCATCCTTGAGGTGCAGCAACTCATCACCTCGTTCGAGACGGATCGCGGCCTGCTGCGCGCGGTCGATCACGTATCCTTCACCGTGCCAGCCGGCAAGACCGTGGGCATCGTCGGCGAGTCCGGCTGTGGCAAAAGCGTCACCGCCATGTCCATCATCCGGCTCCTCCCACAGCCGTCTGGGAAAATCCTCGGCGGGCATGTCTATTTCAAAGGGCACGATCTCGTGAGAGCCAGCGACCAAGAAATCCACCGCATCCGTGGCGGCGAAATCGGCGTGATTTTCCAAGAGCCGATGGCCGCGCTCAACCCGGTCCATCGCATCGGTCGCCAAGTGGCGGAGGTCTTCCGCATTCACAAAAAGATCTCCAAGAAGGACGCCTGGGACGCCGCCACTGAAATGTTAGAGCTAGTCCGCATCCCTGCCCCGGAGAAGCGGATGATGGATTACCCGCACCATCTATCAGGCGGGATGCGCCAGCGCATCGTCATCGCCATGGCACTCGCTTGCCGCCCCTCGCTGCTCATCGCTGACGAGCCGACGACCGCGCTCGACGTGACCGTGCAAGCCCAAATCCTCGATCTCATGGCTCGCCTCCAGTCCGAGATGGGCATGTCCACCATCCTCATCACCCACGACCTCGGCGTGATCGCGGAGACCTGCGATGACGTGGTGGTCATGTATGCCGGCCGCGTCGTCGAGCGGGCGAGCGCGGAAGAGTTATTTTCAAATCCGCTCCACGCCTACACCAAGGGGTTGTTGCACTCCATCCCCACTTTAGAAACTCCGTCCAAGTCTGTCCTCAACACCATCCCCGGCATGGTTGCCTCGCTAGCCGATCTCTCCCACGGCTGCCGCTTCTGCCAGCGCATGGGCCGCACCACCGCCGTCACCCGCGAGCGGCCGAAATTCGCCGAAGTATCGCCAAACCACTGGGTGGAAACTTGTCCCGAGTGTTACCAACCGACATAAGTCTTATAGGACCTATATGACCTATCCTCTTCTATCCGTCACCGATCTCCGCATCCACTTCCCCGTGCGCGGCGGCGTTCTGCTGCGCCAGACCGGAGCCGTTAGAGCGGTGGATGGGGTTGCGTTCGACATCGCCCCTGGCGAGACGCTCGGCCTCGTCGGCGAGTCGGGTTGCGGGAAATCCACCCTCGGCAAGGCGATCGTTCGCTTGCTGCAACCGACGACTGGCAGCATCCGCTTTCAAGGCACCGACATCAGCCATGCGAGCCAACACGCACTGCGGCCACTACGGCGGGATTTCCAAATGATCTTCCAAGATCCCGCCGAGTCGCTCGACCCGCGGATGAGCGTGCGGGCGATCATCGAGGAACCATTCGTCATTCACAAAATGGGTAATCGCGCGGAACGCCTTCAATGGGTGAATGGTCTGCTAGACCGCGTCGGCCTGCCTGCTTCATCAGCGGAGCGCTATTCGTTCGAGTTCTCCGGCGGCCAGCGTCAGCGCATCGGCATCGCCCGTGCGCTGGCGCTCAAGCCTAAGCTCATCGTTTGCGACGAGCCGGTCTCCGCGCTCGATGTCTCGGTGCAATCGCAGATTCTCAATCTGCTCGTCGAGTTGCAGCGCGACTTCGGCCTGTCCTATTTATTCATCGCCCACGATCTATCAGTCGTGAAGCACGTCAGCAACCGAGTGGCCGTGATGTATCTGGGAAAAATCGTCGAGCTCGCCACTGCGGCGGAGATCTATCAGGACCCGCGCCACGCCTACACCAAGGCGCTGCTCTCGGCTATTCCCTCGCACGACCCTAAAGTGAAGCGGCAAAAAATCCTGCTAGAAGGCGATGTCCCTTCGCCCATCGATCCGCCGGCCGGCAGCGCCTTCGGCCACCGCATGAACCACCCGCGCTACCCAGAAACCATCGGCGCGGATCTCTCGCTGCGGGAAATTTCCCCCAACCACTGGGTCGCCGCCGATCCCTGCTGCGTGTCGGCTGAGGACTGGCAGAAACTCCGCCCCGCAGGATTGATCACGCCGTGAATGGCTAGCACCCGCAAGATCTCCGTCACGGGGTGCTCAGCATGAGTTCCGAGAAATACTTCGGCGAATCTTTGGTCTGCTTGATTTCTGCTTCGATGAGCTTGATGGCACCCACGTCGTTGTCCGGCTTGAGGCGCTCGATTTGTTTTTCGAGACCGATGATGTAAGTGGCGGCCTGCTTGCTGAGTTCGAGGTGGAGCGTGTCGTCGGTGCTGGTCTGCTTTTGCATGGCCTCGGCGTAAACGGTGGCGGCCTCGGGGATGACACCGAGTACTTTGCCGAGTTCCTCGGGGATTCTGCCACCGTCGGCGGTCCAGGCGGCGATGACTTTCTCGATGGTTTTATCCGTGTCGTGGTCGCTCATGTTGACCTTGCGGACCTGCCGTTTAAGGGCGCGCTCCAGTCCTGCTAGATTGGCTTTGAGGTCCGACCGATAGACGGTGATGGCGGGCCTGGTGCGGTCCTGCATGATCTTGCGGGCACGCTCGAAGAAGGCAGTGACATCGTACTTCGGCGCGGCGACCTCAGGGGTGACCGGCAGGGTTGCGGGATCAGGCTCCACGCCGGCTCCGGCATCAGGCACTTCGCTGGGATTGGCGGCTTGGGTGGCAGGGTCCAGCAGTGGGACGGAAGCGTCGCCGGAATCGGAGTCAGCGGCGGTTTGCTTGCTGGAATCTTGGGTCGTAGGGACTGGAGCCACCACGGTGGTTTGGACGACTCTGGGTGCATGCGAGCTCGAGTGATAGGCATACGCGGCGATGGCGGCCACGGCTGCTAGAAGAAGGAGATACATCGGCGCGGACGATGATTTTTTATACCTCACCGGGACAGGGCGGCGGGGAGGCTGCACGCGGCGGGGAGCACCCATCGCTGCGGTGCTCGGGCCTTTCGAAGCGAGAGAGGCGGCGATCACTTGCAGGTCGTGAGAAATTTCCTTGGCGCTGGAGTAGCGGGCCGCAGCCAGCGGCTGGGTCGCACGCCGGACGATGGTGTCGAAACGGGGATCGCAATGAATAATGGTCGAGGCCGGGCGAGGGTCGCTGGCGGGAAGTTGGCCCGTTAGAAGCTCGTGTAGCAGCACGCCGACGGAGAAAATATCCGCCCGATAGTCCACCGAGTGAGGGTGGTTCACCACCTCGGGCGCGGTGTAGTGAGGGGTGCCGAAAATTTCCTCACCTTCCTCGACTTTGCGCTCGATGGGGCGGGCCAGGCCGAAGTCGCCGATCTTGGGCTGGGCATTGAGATCGAGCAGGATGTTAGACGGCTTGATGTCGCGGTGGATGATGCCGTTCTCGTGAGCGTGGGCGAGGCCGTCGCAGATACCTGAGACGAGCCGGATGACTTCCTTTTGGTCGATGGCGATGCCGTAAGCCGAGTGGTAAATGGACTTCCCGGGCACGAACTCCATGATGATGTAGAGCATCCCGTTGACCTCGCCGAAATCGTAAACGCCGATGAGGTTCGGGTGATTGAGGCGAGCCATGGCCTTGGCCTCGGCCTCGAATCCGGCGCAAAACGCCGCATCCTTGCTGAATTCCATGGGCAGGATTTTCAGCGCGACGGTGCGGTCCAAGGACTTTTGCACCGCGCAATAAACGGCACCCATGCCGCCGGTGGCGATGAGTCCTTGGATCTCGTAGCCCGGAAATAGCGGTGCAAGATCGGCAGGCTCCGGCGCGTGAAAGCCGACAAGTTCATGGGAATCGCTCATGGGGTAAGGGGCATCGCTAGCAGGCGCGGGAGGCTAACGACAGCGACACTTTGATTTCAAGTTTATTGATCCATTCTCGATCTGAGATCCCTGCTCTGGCGTCAATTTTTCAGCGTGATCCGCACCTGCATAATCGTCGTTTCTTGGTATTGCGCTAGAATCCCCGGCGGATTAGCGTCGCCGCAACTCAAGCAACCACTGCCATGCACAAACTGTTACTTCCACTCGCAATCACCGCCGGTTTTTCAATGAGCGCCTTCGCCGATGAGGCGGCTATGGCCAAGCAGATGGAGACCGGCAAGGCCTCATTCATGCTGTGTGCGGCCTGTCACGGGATGGATGCCAAAGGCGTCCAAGCGGGTCCGAGCAAAATGGCTCCATCGCTGATCGATTCAAAAGTCGCCCTCGGCGCGCCTTCCGTCCTCGCACTCATTCTCATCAATGGCATCCAGAAGGAAGGCGTCGAATACATGATGGCGATGGCCCCTCTCGGTGCCGCGCTTGATGACGAAAAACTCGCCGCCGTGATGACTTACGTCCGCGGCTCCTTCGGCAACAAAGCCCCCGCCGTGACGACTGCGGACGCGACGAAGTATCGCGAACAATGGAAGGACGTGAAAGTGCCAGTCACGCGCGCGAAGCTTGCAGAGCTTGCCGCAACTCCCAAGTAACCGATCTTTCTAACTTCACTATCAGCGGCGTCCCACCGGTTCGGTGGGACGCCGTTTTTTGCGATCATGCGCCTTCGGAATTGAGAATGCGGTCAATGAATAGCTGGATGCGCACGAGCTTGTCAGCGTCGATGAGCTTACCGGTCTCAGGGTGCTGAAGCCAGTTATGGGCGGCTTCTTCGGCTTTGGATGATTTGCCGCTGGGAGCGCTCTCGATGCGAGAAAGCTCGGAGAGCATGGCGGTGAGGGCGCGTTCGCAACCGTGACGGATGTCCGCATCGCCGGGTAGGGGGACTTGGTCTTCGTTGAGTTCAGCGAGGATGCGGATCAGTAATGGGAACCGAGCCATGGCTCGGTTGATCTCCTCCGCAGATTGTTTGCGGGCTTTCTGTGGGGGCAGACTAACAAGTGGATGATTCATAGCGGTCTTTCGATTGATGCGAATCTGTAGGATTTCCTGATAGTTGGCGAGTGACCAATTCGGCATTCTGCGGTTCAATTGAGTCAATCAGGCTAAAACAGCCGCTTTTTTGATCGCGAAAGCCAACGGAAATGGGAGCGTCGCCGGGTGGACAACCGAGAAGTTTTCATGCGCCGGGCGATCGAGCTGGCGCGCCGTGGAATGAACCAAGGTGCTGGCGGGCCATTCGGCGCGGTGGTTGTTAGAGATGGAATCATCGTGGGCGAGGGCTGGAACCAAGTCATCGCCACCCATGATCCTACCGCCCACGGCGAAGTGATGGCGATCCGCGATGCCTGTGCTAGGCTCGGAACTTTTTCCCTAGAAGGCTGTGAAATCCACACCACCGGCCAACCGTGCCCGATGTGTCTGGGGGCCATCCAGTGGGCGAGGCTCGGGAAAATCTTCTATGGATTTCGGATCGAGGACGCAGCGGAGCTGGGCTTCGACGACACCGAATTTTATAGGCAAATGATGCTGGCGCCGGAGGAACGAGCAATTCCTGCGGTCGAGTCCTGCCGCGAGGAGGCATTAGAATTGGCGCGTGAATACACCATGCTGCCGGGGCGGCAACGTTATTGAGGGCGACTGCGGCAACATGAAGAATTCGCGCAAGACGCTTGCTTGACGGGCGACCCTCGCAGTGCGGAAACTCAGCGCCATGGCATGGAGGATCGAAGACGCCGTCGATCACGGCGAAATTGACAACACCGTCGAGGGTCACACGACGGGCCGCATTTGGCTGGCCGGGCGGGACGAGCCATTGATCCTCTCGCTCGATGGCGATTGCTGGCGGGATCTCGCGGGGACGCGCTTGCAGTTTGATAATCCCACGCCGCAAACCACGCCGGATGCGGAGGCGTTGGACGTGGATCAGGCCGGCATCGTGGGCGACATGACGGCCTCGCGGAAGAACAAGGTGCCGACGGTGAGTGAGGAGGAATTCAATGAACTTTATCACAACCAGTTAGACATCCCGTATGAGTGGCGCAACACGCTTTATCTGGAGTGGTTCAGCGAAATCAACGGGCGGGTGGTCATCGAGACCTCAGCCTACAAGCTCACGATTTTCCCGCATGAGTGGCAAATGGATGAGGACGCCGAGGACGCGCAAAAGCTGGCGAACTTGAACTCAATGCGCGATTTCATGGCGCAGGTGATTCGCCGCCGCGATCCAGAGGGTCCAGAGCCGGATGTCGCCCTGGAGCTGGACGAATATGCGTGGGAAGAGCGGCTCAAGGAATCCGACCGGCTAACCGATGCCTATCAAGAGGTGTTGGAGAAATACATGGAGGACGTGGACAGCGAACAGAAGGAGGCCTTCGTCATGGGTTGGGATGGGCTGCTAGATGCACTCGCTGATCGCGATGAGGCGGGCGACGACGATTTCCCAGACGAGTGCAAGAGTTACGGCTTGGACGAGGATGAGTTAGATTTCGATGAGGATGATGAAGAGGACGACGATTTCGAGGCCGACGAGTCCTTCAGCGCGGAGGACGATCACCCGTTGCAGGCGAAAGCCCAGGAACTCGCGATGCGGGCGATGGACGTGATCGAACGCGACGCCGGACCGGGCACGCCATCTTATCAGCTCATCACCAACCTGCTGCAAGTGAGCGGGAAACTCGCCGGAGTCCTGCACGGACGCGGCAGCGGCTATGAGCCGGAAAATGGCTTCGTCCTCGCCGTCCTCAAGCGCTGCCTAAACTGGCTCAACGAATCAGTCGGTGCCTGCCAGCAGCTCATGGACCTCGAGCGCGATCCCGACCAACGCGCGGCGCTCGACCACATCCGTGGCTCCGTGTTTGAAATCCGCGATGGCATCGTGGAACTCCGCCGCGAGCTAAAGTGAGCGTGCCGGGAAAAATTTCTAACCACCTAACTGAACCATGGCCGCGCGCCCCTACATCACCCTCGTCGTCGGCTTAGTAGTCGGCGTGGCCGGAGCCATCCTTTTTCTCCAGAGCATGCCACCCAAGGAAGGCTCGGCGGAGGAGCGGGCGGACAAGTTAGAGGCTGAGCTAAAAAAGGCGGAAAACCGGGTGGCCGCCTTGGAAGGTGCCGATCCCCAAGGTCGCCGCCGGCCTGGGCGGACTCTCAAGGACGGCATGAGAAACATCGCGGAAGATCTCAGGACCGGGAAGCCCGTCACGCCGGACGATGTTTTCCGAGCGACTCAGCCATTTATCCGGGATTTCGCGCCCTTGTTCGACCGCATGCGCGTGCGCGAACTCCAGCGCCAGAGCGACAGCAAGTCCGGCGAGCTGGCCCGCAAGTATTTGCTCACCCCGGCCCAGCAGGAGTCGCTCAAAGAGTGGCTGGATCAAAAAGCCGTGGATGACGCCAAGTGCTACACCGACATGGTCTCCCAGGAAGGCACCAAACTTGAAGACCTCGCCAAGGCCTCCGCGAATGTCCGGGTGGACGATGGCTTGGAGAAATTCATGGATGCCACGCTTAGCGGCGAAAAACTAACGGCATTCAAAGCGGACTGGATGTTAGAAAAAGTTAGCAGCGTCCAGCAGGAGGCGGACATGAAGGTCACGCGGCTTGATGGCATCGTCGGCCTTGATGAAACGCAGCGCGGCCAAGTCTTCGGCGTGATGGCTCGCGGCGCACGCGATTTCGATCCAGCGATGCAGTTCGAAGGTCTTGGCACCGACACCGCCGCCTTGCCAGCCGGCAAATCCCAGCAAGCTGCGATCCTTGCCGTTCTAAGACCGGAGCAACGCCAAGCCTATCAGGGCGCACAAGCCAAACGGCTCGCAGATGCGCGGAAAGAGATGGAAGGCATCGGCCTCACGCTGCCGGATGATTCTAAAATGTTCGACCCGCTCGATTTCTAACGATCAGTTAGCTCACTTCTCCGCAGCCTCAGTCGGGAAGCGGAAATGGCGCTGGATGCTGTAGTCGAAAAGGATGCTCTCCCATTTCACGCCGGCACCCATATTATGGACGACCCACGCTTCATTGGCGCGGTCGGCGGGACCGGGGACGATGATGCCGATGTGCGCTTCCGCGTTGGCCAGCGACCACACGACGATATCGCCGGGTTGGTAGTCGGCTGCATTGCGTGACGGCGTGAGGGTTTGGCCCTTGCGCTCGAAGTAGCGCTGGAGATTGGCAACCCGGCGGTGATCGATGTTCGTATCGGGTGCCGAAGCGGCCCAAAGCTGCGGATAGAGCCGGAAATTTCCAGTCATGTCTTCGTGGACTAACACTTGGAGATCCATGTCCATGCTGCGATAGGCGCGGACGATGACATCGGCGGCGACACCCTTGTGCGCTGGCACATCGCCATTTGGATACGCGATCTGATAGTAGGCGCGGTCTCCGGTGACGGCCTCGCCGGATAGAGACTGGGAGAGCGCGGCGGCGGCGAGAGAGTTTCCAAATCTTTTGGACTCCTTGAGCGAGGAAATCAGCAGGTCCGCTTGCTCCATTGAGGCACCCGCTTGGGTCGCTTTGAGAAATGGAATCAGCGGTCGGCCAAACCAGAATCCCATGCCGAGGGCGATCACGATGATCACCCAGCCTCCGAAGAAATTCCGTCGCTTCGGCTTTTGCGGGCGAGGGCCGATGTACTCGATGGTGGTGTGAAATCCTGAGCGCGAGCGTGGCATGAAATTAATTTGGTAGGGCGGAAATTACGCAAATCCGCCCCAAAAAAGCGACCAAAATTACCGGCGATTTTTCGCCGTCACCGATCGTCCGCCAATCTCCGGCCTCGACATCAATTTGCAGCATCGCCCACAATCGCTGCCATGACGATTTTCACCAGCCCCCGGGCATTGGTTTGGGGCGAGCTGGACGTGCCCCTGTGCGGCTTGGAAAAGGATCTGCACGGCGCGCCGTTGCAAGCACCCGCAGCGTTTTCAGTCGTCGCGGATGGTGGGCATTTGTGGTTCATCGTCAGCCATCGACAGCCCGCACGGATTCATCCGCAGGCGCGGCCCGGAGTATTCCAAGCCGGGCTTTGGCAGTACGACGTGGCGGAGCTTTTTCTCGCAGATCCCGTGAGCGGGCGGTATTTCGAGTTCAACCTCGCGGCCAACGGCGCTTGGTGGACCTGTGAATTCACCGCCCCGAGTGTGCGGGCGGAGGTGGCGGAAATCGCGATGCCCGAGGTGGCCACATTCTCGGACTTGGCTCCCGACGGCTCGTGGCTGGTGGCCATGGCGATCCCGCTCGACCTGCTGCGGGCGCGGCTGGATTTCGGCCCTGAAACGCGAATGAATGTGACGATGATCCTCGAATCACCCGAGCAAAAGTTCGTCAGCGCCTCAGACCTCGGTGACGGGGAACCGGATTTCCACCAGCCGGAGCGTTTTTCCAAGGTCAATTTCTTGCCAATCCCGGAATGATTGCCAATCTTCCGCACTCCCGCATCGCGACTTGGAGTGCCGCCCAACCTTTGCAAGAGCCACCCCCCCAGTGATTCAACGTTTCCAAATCGAGGATCTCGTGACTCAAGACGCGTCCGGCGTGGTCTTTCGCGCGTTGGACACGGAAACGAACGAGACCGTCGCCGTGCGGCGGTTTTTCCCCTTCGGCGCGAATGGCGGCGGCCTGCACGAGGACGAGCAAATCGCCTACAGCATCGCCGTCGAGCGCTTGTCCGCGATCAGCCATCCCGCCCTGCGCGCCATCATTGGCGGCGGCTGCGATCCCGTCGATGGCATGCCCTACATCGCCACCGAGTGGATCGAGGGGCCGCGGTTAGAGTCCTTCGTCGAGCGTGGCTCGCTCGATCCGCTAGAAGCCGTTAGTCTGCTTTCCAAGGCGCTTGAGGTCTGCGAACTTCTATCCGAAGTGCTGGCGGAAGAAGCCGTCTGGGTGGAAACGTCCTTGAAGGCAATCGTCGTAGGTGCCGAAGGATCCGGTCGTGGCGTCACATTCTGGATTGCCCCGTTGAAATGGCTTGGCAAAAATGACGGTCAACGTGGCTTGGAGTCGCTCATCAGTCTAACTGAGGAAGTCATGGGCTGGACGGGAAAAAAGGTGGCCGATCACGAGGGCCGCGGTCTCGGCGGCTGGCTGAAATGGCTGCGTGCCAAAGCGCGCACGGCCACGCTTCGCGAAACGCGGGAAATGTTAGCCACATCCATCGGGGTGGAGCCGCCGAGCCCGGTCAAGAAACTCGTCCGCCGAGCGACCCTCCCACGGGTGGTGGACCGCAAAAAAAAGTCGTCGCGTTGGCCCGCCATCATTGTCGCGGTGGTGTCGCTCATTGCTCTCGCGCTCAGCGGATACTGGCTCATCAAGCGGAACAACGCCGCGAATGCCGCGTGGTTTGTGGAACCCAGTCCAGAAGTGATCGCCACCACTCTATCCGTTGCGCCTGAAAGTCCGGCACCGACAAGCTATCCCTCGATCGAGCGGAGCGTGGGTCAGGTGAACCGGGAGGCCGCTACATTTCTCGAGAACCAACAACAAATCGAACGTGAGAAGAACGCGCGACGCCTGCAAATCCAGAACGGCGGCAACTTGTTCGAGGTGGCCGATCGCGAATTGCTGTTGGAGAAAAAGAACTCGGAAGCCCAGCTAGTAGGTCGTCTCGCGGACGTCCACTTCTCCGACAATGGCAAGGGTGCCACGCTCTATCTGGAGTTTTCCAAACCCGTCGCCAAGGACGAGCCGCGCGGCTACGTCATGCGTAAAAATCTAACTGACGAGATGAATCTGGAGTCGCTCAAGAAATTCATCGGTAAAAAAGTCAGCCTCCGCGGCAGAGTCACCACCCCGAGTTCCCTACGCCGGCCTGAGATCGAAATCAAAAACTTGGCCTCCATTCAAGAGATCCCATGAACGGTCACGGCCATCAGGAAGTCCCGACCTTCGCCGTCGTCGGGCGCGTGAACATGGGGAAATCCGCCGTGATCGCCACGTTGTTAGAGATCGACGACAACGAGCTTGTTAGGATCAGCCCCACGCCCGGCGAGACCACGCGCTGCCAGCCGCACCGGGTAGTTTTCGGCGACCGGGAGTGCGTCCGCTTCATCGACACTCCAGGGTTTTCGCGGCCGGTGGAAGCACTGCGGGCCATCCAGCGAATCCATGGCGAGGGCACGCCCGGACTCAAGGCGCTGCGGAAATTCGTGGCCGAAGCTGGCGAAGAATTCGGCGATGAGAAACGTTTGTTAGAGCCGCTGCTTGCCGGCGCGGGCATCCTTTATGTCGTCGATCCAGCGAAGCCACTGCGGGACGATTTCCTCGCGGAAATGGAGATTCTGCGCTGGACCGGCCGCCCCCGGCTCGCGCTGCTCAATCGCCGAGCTGATGCCACCGGCCCCGAGGAGGAAGCTTGGAAAACCCGGCTTGGCGGAGCCTTCAATCTGGTCCGCACCTTCGACGCGCACCACGCCCGCTATGACGAACGACTGAGGCTGCTGCGGGCGCTGCTAGAGATCGAGGAGAGCCACCGCGAGCTGTTGGAGGAAACCATCCGGCTCGTGGAAGGCGAGTGGCTGCGGCGGCGCGAGGAAGCGGCGGAAACCGTGATCACCTTTCTGGACACCGCGCTTGAGTTGCGGCTGCGTGCCACTCTGGAAGAGCGCGATCTGCTCGTGCCCTCGCGCCGCCAGCGGAAGACGGAGCTTCTCTCTAAGCAATATTTCACCGAACTCGCGGAACTCGAACTCACCTGTTTTCGCGGGCTGCTTAAAATCTATCGACACCACCTGCTCAAGGCGGACACCCGCCCGGAAGCGTTCCAAGGCATCGACCTGGAAAGCCGGGAAACTTGGACCAAGTTCGGCCTCAGCCGCACCCAACTCGTCGCAGTCGCCTCTGCCCTCGGCGCCTCGGCGGGCTTGGCCATCGACATCAGCACTGTCTTCTTTTCCCACGGTGCCGGCACCGCGATCGGCGCGCTGTTAGGTGGCGGGGCGGCTTGGTTCAAGGGCGGCAACCTGCCCGACCTGCGGATTTCTCTAACTGGCGGGGTGAAGCTCGGCACTGGCGAAGGCAAATCTCTAACCATGGGTCCGCCGAAGAACCCGAACTTCCCGTGGATCCTGCTAGACGGCGTGCTCACCCGCTACCGTAGCATTCTCGCCCGCGCGCATGGCCGCCGCGACGAGGAATCTCTAGCAGGCAGCGACAGTGGCTTCACCCGAGGATTTCCGGCCGGGCGAAGAGCGGTGTTGGGAAAATGGTTCGACAGTTGTCTGAAAGCCGCGCCGAATCGCGCACTCGAACCCCAGGTTTTTGAGGCGCTGCTAGAGTCATTGGAAGAAGCCGGACGCGAGTCCTAACAACCCTCAATGCTGCCGACCACCAATGCGCGGCGGGTTCCCATCGGCCTTTTCCACGGGCTTCGACACGCCGTCCTTGTAACGGAAAATCCCGTATTGCCGGAGATTTCGCATGAAGGACTTGAAGTCGAGCGCGACCTCGTTGTCGGTCGCCAGTGCGCCTAACATGCCTTCGCCCTTTTTCATGCGATCCAGCGTATCGCCCGCCTTGCCGACGGTGATCGAAAATTGATCGACCGCTCTCGGCAGGCGGTCGAGTGCGGGCTTCACTCCGGTCAACGTTTGGTCCGCAGACTTGAGTGTTTCTTCCGCGCCGGACGCTGCGTTTTTCACCGCTTGGATGGCTTCGCGGGCTTCCGCCAAAGTCGGCTCTAACTTGTTGCTCGTCTCTTTCCAGCGAGCGGTGGTGGTCGCCAAGTTGTCCATGGTGCTGTCGAAATGGGCGAGGTTCTTATCGGAGAGAACCGAGCTGTTAATTTTACTCAGAGACTCGCCGAGTTGTGTGCTCGCGCCCTTGATGTCGTCCACCGCGCCATCCACTTTCGCTAGAGTGGCCTCGGCTTCTTTGAGGATGCGGACCACGTCCCGGCTGACAATTTCCGCATTGTTCTGGAGTGCATCCAGGCCGGTGGGGCCAGCTCCCATCAGTCGGCTATCCGGCGCGATGAAGCCATGGCTCCGGTCATCGGACGGGATCACGACGATGAGTTTGTCGCCTAACAACGTAGCAGAATTGATCTGAAAAGTGGAACCCGCCGGGATGCGGATGGCCGCCGTGATCGACAGCTCGACCTCCACCTGCACCGCGTCATTTAGCTCTGGCAGGCTGGCGACTCGGCCGATCCGTGCGCCGCCCATGCGGACCTCCGAGCCTTTGATCACCCCGGAGGCATCGTCGAAAACGACGGTGAGCGTGTAATGCCCGCGCAGGCGATCGCTGAATTTCCCGAACTGCAAAACCAGCCCGCCTAACATCACCAGCCCGATGAATAGAAACAACCCCACTAACACTTCGGTGCGTTTCTTCGGAGCTGGCATCCGCCATTCATAACAGCGATCCAGAGATTTCAAAATTGTAAAATCACCCGCCGCAAGCCGGGGTGTCAGAACAGCTCCGTTAGCTTGCCGACCTCGGTCTCGCTCATGACGAGGAACACCTTGTCGCCATCTGCCCACCGCGCGGTTGCCCATTTCCCGTCTTGGGAAAATGCCGGACGAGCCTTGGGCGGCAAGTCACCGTCCACATCCGCGCGCTGGAAAACCACCACATGCACGATGCCGTTCTCAGCCATTTTGAAACACACCAGTGAGCCGCGTTTGCCGTCGATCACCAATTCCCGGCAACCGAGTCCTTTGACATTTTTAAGACCGCGGGGCAATTCACCCGGGCACGGCAATTTGCGCGCCCGCAGGTGCTGGGCCAGCACTTGAGGGTCGCCGTGCTTATCTTCCAAGGCGAAAGAAGGAGATTCAAAGGTCTGCACGAATCCCGCTTCCACCGCCGAGATTGGCACACCCTGGTTTTTCGCCACCGCCGTGGTGCTGGCTGGACGAGTCATGACGAAGGCCAGCGCGATGCCAGCCGCCGCAGCTAACGGAATCGCCAGCCGCTTAAAAATCGAAATGTTAGAAGCAGGCGGAGTGTCCGCTTTCGCCGTGCGATCCATCGCGGCAAGCACCGCATCACGCAAGGCGGCAGGCGGCTGGATTGAGGCAAGCGCCCCGATCCAGGTCGCGTCGTTCGCTTCCTCCGCTTGCGGGAAATCCCCGCGCTCAGCGGCGAGGCAGGCCATGATGTCCTCGCGCAGATTCTCCGGTAAATCCACCGTGCCCAGCGCGTTGGCGAACTCCGCATCGAACGCACGCACGCTCGCTAACCACTCGCCCAGTTCGCGGTTCTCCATCGCCAGCTTGAGCGCCTCGGCGAAGTCTGGATCACCCACGTCCGCTCCGTCGGGACGGAAACTTCGTAGAATGAAGCGTGCTTGTTCCTTATCCATGTCGGAATCCTCCTTTTTCGATTTGTAAAATGTTCTTCGGTGCGCTCGACGGCTCGGCCGTCATCCGGCGGCGCAGCATTTCCTTACCGCGCGAGAGCCGCGACATCACCGTGCCGATTGGGATATCGAGGATCTCCGCGATCTCCTTGTAGCTGTGCTGCTGGAGATAGAACAACGCAAGCGGAGTCCGGTAAGTTTCCTCAAGCGCGCCTAACAACTCCATCGCTCGCTGCCCGTCCATTTGCCGCTCCGCATCGTCCTGAGGGGCGGCCATCGCCTCGGCAGTGGCCTCGTCCAGCGGCTCATCGGAGAACTTCGAAGCCCGCCGCCGCTGGGTGAGAAACTCCCGATGCAGCGTGGTGAAAAGCCAGGTCTTCGCCTTCGAGCGATCCCGCAACTGGCTGCCCTTGGCCGCCCAGATGCAGAACGTTTCCTGCACCAAGTCCGACGCCCGGTCCACATCGCGAGTCAGCGACATCCCGAAGCGAAACAACGCTTGGTAATGGGCATCTACTAACTCGGCGAATTCACTCATCGGCAGTCATGGGAGTTTGCGAACGTGAATCCTATTCCGAAAAATATCTAACGCCACGAGCTGCCGTGGTGGCTCAAACCTCGCTTGCAGCCTGCCACGTCACTTCCTTCGCGTCCTTCCACAAATCTTCCAAGCCGTAATACTGGCGGAGTTCGTCGTGCATGACATGGACCATCACGTCGATGTAATCCAAGACCACCCACTTGGTGTCGGCCTTGCCCTCCGTCATCGTCGGCTTCACTCCGTGGACATCCTCAACCGTGCCAGCCACGTCGCGTAAAATCGCGCGCAGTTGAGGCATCGAGGAACCCGAGCACACCACCATGTAGTCTGTTAGGTTCGAGACCCCGCGCATGTCCCACACCCGGATAGTTTCCGCCTTCACATCATCCGCCGCCTTCGCGCAAGCCAGTGCCAATTCTTCTCCTTGTATCGCCATAATTCCCCTCGGGGGGCGGCACCGTAGTCCAACCCGACCAGCCACACCAACCCAAAATTTCCCCCACCGGCAAGGGCTTCTGCACAAGTTGATCGATGAGGGTGGTGGAAATCAGAACTAACCACTGATTCCAAGACTGAAAACTTCGGCACTCTTCCATAACTGTCATTGCGCCTAACTATATCTTGTTAGGCGGATCACGAAACGCCAAGCAACCGGCCGAAATAGACACAGCTTTTTCCTTGTGATGGCCGAGTGCTTGGGATAGCCGGGAAGCTGTGCGAAGGCGTGTTGCCCTCGCCCCACCGGGAGGCTCCCGGAAGCAAGCAACCCAAATATAATCCCCATGAAAAATCGTTTAACCCATGCGCTGTCGCGCAAACTGTTGTTGTCATCGGTCCTGTTAGCACCGGTATTAGGTTCAGCCGTCGCGACGGCTGGTTCGGTCGCTTTACAACTGACGCGCACCTCATTGCAAAATGTTGATGACGCGGCTGGTCGTTGGCAGCACGAAGGAGGAAATGTGGTGAAATCGAAGGTGGTCATCGGACAGTATTTGATTGTCCGGCGCGTCACGCTCCCTGCCACGTCGAGCCTCAACACGGCGGCCACGTCCATCACCTTGTTTCTAGGCACTTCTGCGTCCACCGCGCCTAGCAACATCACCTTGCAAGGTGCCCATAACTTCTCGGCTGGCAACTTCCGGGGCAGCGTCAGCGCGGCTTCTAACCGCTATGCGTTCCTCCAAGGTGCGGACGCTTCCTACTCGAGCTCGTCGGGGACGGAGACCTTGGTCATGAGCTGGACTGGTTCTAACCAGTTGACTGTTCCTTGATCTCGCCGTTTTACAGGTGCTTCAACGCAGCCGGGAGGCGGACGCTTCCCGGTTGTTTTGCGTTTGAAGCCTGCTAGCAAATGATCCGCAACGCCTGTGAAACTTAGTTTGGCAAAGCAGTCGGCAATCGCCGCCGGAATTCTGGCGGCGGCAGCGGCAGTGATCGTTCTTAAAAGTCCACCGGCTCCGGTCAAGGGGGGTAGAACCTCTGACCCCGAGCGGTCACAACGGTCCGCCAGTTCTCGGAATCTACGCGGCTCGGTGAGAGCGGTATCTGCGAGTGAGTCGAATCCCGATTCCTCATCTTTCCTGCCTTCCTTCGAAGCACTTGCTTCGAGCAATCCGAAGAAAGCCTTGGCAGATCTAACCGCCATCGAAGACCCCGATCTGCTGTTGCTGGCGCTCGCCGCCGTAGGCTCCGGGTGGGCACAAGTCGATCCGCAAGCAGCCGCCCAATGGGTGGCTGGACTTCCATCCGAGGATCAACGCCGTGAGGCAAGTGCCGGACTGATTTCCGCCTGGGCCGCAAGCGCGCCTGCCGACTGCCTTGCTTGGGTAACGCAAAACCCACCCGGCGATCTGCGCGAAGAATCACTTATTAAACTGGCGGATGCGTGGGGTTCCAGTGATCCGCAAGCCGCGCTAACTGGCTTCCTAGCGCTCGAAGACGAAGGCGGAAGCGACCAAGGACTCCGCGCCATCGTTTCGCGATGGGTGATGGGTGACCCATCAGTCGCCGTCGAAAACGTCAGTGCGTTGGGCAAATCTTCGAGGCGCGAAGAGCTGCTCCAAGCAGCGCTGGGCAGTCTATCAGGTCAAGACCCCGAGCTTGCTTGGAAATTTTCCGAACGAATCGCGGACCGGAAATCCATGGAACAAGTCCGTGGCATGGCACTCAAAGCCATGGCGGAAACTCGTCCGTTAGAAGCCCTCAAGCTCGCGGAAGCCGCCGGAAACTGCGAGGCTCTGTTAGCCGGCATCGCCCGCGGCTGGGCCAGCACGGACGACAGCGCCGCCGAGGAATGGATCGCCAGCGTAGCCGATCCAGCTCTCGCCGCGCGCCTGAGAGAGGCGACCTCCGATTGAGGCGTGGAGGAGGGTGGACACTCTTGTCCGCCACGCGAATGAATGGCGAAAGCGACGAGCTAACAGCACGTTCTATTTCTCCACCCATTGGCTCCATGACAGAGTGTCGTGGCTCCCGGAACCGCTGGGGTCGGCGGTCACTGGATTGGACGCTTGATGATTGGCCGGATATATCGGGCCGGTGCGGGTGTGTTTCACTCCAGCGCGTAGCTTACCCCATGCGTTTTTTTCTCCATCCTCCTGCTCCTCTCACTAACAATAAGTGCGCAGCGGATCAATCACGAGGGCCGCATCCTCGGAGACTTGCCGGTGGTCACCACCCCCTTGTTGTTCAACACTCCCGAGGCAGATGCGCCGCTTTTCG
>JAYTLO010000206.1:0-1061 GCA_043729385.1 Akkermansiaceae bacterium | reverse complement strand
GCGCATCGCCCGGCTAACGGAAATCCGCAAGATCAACACCCTCGTCGTCGGCTTGCCGCTCCGCATGGATGGCAGCGAAGGAAGCTCCGCTAGCAAGGTCCGCGGCTTTGCTGATAAACTCAGCGAGCGCCTTCCCTCCATCCCGCTGGTCTTCGTCGATGAAACTCTAACGACCTCCACCGCCGCCGCCAAACTCCGCGAAGCCGGCCGCAATGCGAAGCAGCAGAAATCCATTATCGACCAAGCCGCTGCGGTGGAAATCCTGAATTTATGGATGAATGAAGTCGGCGATTATTGACCGCCCAGACTTTACAAAATCCAGCCGACCATCAATACAGACCCAATGCCGTTCAGAAAGCTCAGCCAAATTTTCGTTAGTCTAACTTGGGTGTCTGCTGTCGGAGCTCGATAGAATTTAAGAATTGGGATTTTCCTGATCCATGCGCCTAAAACTCACCATCGCTTACGACGGTCGTCCTTATAATGGTTGGCAATCACAAGCTTGCGGCAACACGGTGCAGGACCACATCGTCCGTGCCTTGGAAGAAGTCGCCAAGCAGCCGCTGCGCCTTGATGGCTCCGGTCGCACCGATACGGGTGTCCATGCCCTCGCACAGGTCGCTCATTTCGATCCGCCACCGGAGATTTCCATGAACCCGTTCAACTGGGTGCCCGCGCTCAATTGCAAGCTACCCGCCACCATTCGGATCATGGCTTGCGAGGAGGTGGCACCGGATTTCCACAGTCGTTTTTCCGCCATCGGAAAAATCTATCACTTTGACCTCTGCACCGATCCCATCCTGCCGCCGCTCAAGGCGGGACTCGCCTGGCACATTCCGCGGCAGCTTGACGCGGATGTCCTGTGGGATGCGCTGGCACTGTTTATCGGCCGCCATGACTTCCACGCCTTCGCAGCCTATCGCGGGAACGAGACGCCGGACATCGACTGGTGCAGGACGATCGAGTCGGTGGAGCTAACAACCCTGCAGGACGGCTACCAGATCACCTACAACGGGGATGGCTTCCTTTACAAAATGGTCCGTCTGCTCACCGGCGGCGCG
>JAYTLO010000205.1:0-31490 GCA_043729385.1 Akkermansiaceae bacterium | reverse complement strand
TTCCTCAAGCGCCGTACCCTTCACCGCGAGCTCCGCTAACCAATAGCTTCAGTTTCCCATGTCCGAGCCAAAAACAATCCAGCGCCGAATCAATTTCCGTAAGGCGAACCGCAAGATGACGCGTCGCCGTCATGATATCCCTGCCGACCAAGTCGTCGCCACAAACCCGGAGCTTCTCACCAAGTTCACGACGGAAACCGGGAAGATTCTTCCTCGCCGCGTCACCGGAGTTTCTGCCAAGCTGCATCGCAAGATCAACAACGCTATCAAGCAATCCCGCGCGATCAACCTGCTTCCCTAACCGGTCGCTAACCGCCGATTTACCAGTGAGCCAGCCCGTGCAATGCGGTCTGGCTCTTCGCTTTTCCGGGCTTCTGACCGCCGGAAATTCTTCCACAATTTTTACCTTGGAGCGGTCCGATTCACTTTCTACATTCCGCCCGGCGCAAGCCGCTACCCATGGCCAAACAAGATTTCACTATTCTCAACAAGCTCGGCATTCACGCCCGTCCCGCTGCACAGTTTGTCAAAACGGCCAATCGCTTCCAGTCCGACATCTTCGTCGAGAAGGATGGCGAGGAAGTCGATGGCAAGAGCATCATGGGCCTCATGATGCTCGCCGCCGGCCACGGCTCGATCATCTCCGTGAGTGCCGATGGCACTGACGCCGACGCTGCGCTCAATGCCATCGCCGACCTCATCACTCGCAAATTTGAGGAAGATTGAGTCCTATGAACGACGGCGCAGAGTTTAGCGCCGCCACTCCACATACTTCGTGATTCCTTCGCGGATCGCGGTCTGCGGGTGATAGCCTAACAAGCGCTCGGCTTTGGCGACATCCGCGTAGGTGCGTGGCACATCGCCCGGTTGATCGGGCAGTTGCTGGATCTCCGCTGGGTGACCCACGGCATTCTCCACCAAGCCTATCAGCTCGTTCAGAGTGGTCGTTGCCGCGCCGCCGAGATTAAAAATTTCAAATGACGATTTCTCGGTGTAGTCCGCCGCCGCGAGGATACCGCGCACGATGTCGTCCACATAGGTGTAATCGCGAGCCGTGCTGCCATCGCCATAGCGGTCAATCGCCCGACCAGCTAACAGCGCGGAGGTGAACTTAGAAATCGCCAAATCCGGCCGCTGCCGTGGGCCATACACCGTGAAAAACCGCAGGCACATGCAGCGCAGGCCGAACAGGTGCGCGTAGTTAGAGCACATCTGCTCACCCGCCAGCTTGGTCGCTGCGTAGGGAGAAATCGTGCGAGCGATGAGATCTGTCTCAGAAAATGGCACCTTGGTGTTGACCCCATAAACCGACGACGACGAGGCGAAGACGAAGAACTTCACCCCGTGGTGGCGGCTCGCCTCTAGCAGGTTGAGCGTGCCACCCATGTTGGTGTTGAAATACAGCCGTGGATTAGCGATCGAAGGTCTAACACCCGCGCGGGCGGCGAGGTGGAACACCCCGTCGAAGCGATGGCGGGTGAAAGTGTCCACCACCACCGCGTCGTCGCTGATGTCGCCGCGGACGATCTCGACCTTGCCCCGCAAGCTAGCGAGGTTGTTTTCCTTCACCGCCGGATCGTAGTAGTCGTTAAAATCATCCAGGATCACGAGTTCGTGTCCGGCCCCGACCAATGCCTCACTGAGGTGGGAGCCGATGAATCCCGCGCCACCCGTGACCAAGAGTTTTTTTGGAGAAATGTTGATGCTCAAGCGTTTGAACCCGAACAGAATGCCCCCCGCTTGGCAACCCGATTTTTGGCCAGAAGCTGCGCAATCCGGGCTGATAGACCAGAGTGCCAAGGAGCGGCGGACTCCGATCCGCCGTGCCAATGGCAAGTCGATGATTCCGAGCGACAGCGCTCTTTCAGCGGCTGCCCATTGGCAAGGGCGATTCGGAGATCGCCCCTCCTTGTCACGGCTTGATCAATCCAGATCGTTGCCGCAGGGTGTGCCCATCTGCATGAAGAAAACAGGGATCCTTGAGTTTCGATACGGCCACTCCGAAAACTTTGCCAAGCGCTTGCGTCGCAAGGGCAGCTACACGATCAACCTCGGCGATTGGATCCAGAGTCTTGCCGTACAGCGGCTGGTGGAAAGCCTCGGCCCGGACGGAGGCGAAATCATCAAGATCGACCGTGACTCCTTGCCGGCCTATCAAGGGCCGCCGGTTAGATTGATCATGAACGCCTGTTTTCTCGAACATTGCTTCCCGATCCCGCCGCAGGTCGAGCCGGTGTTCATCGGGTTTCAAACGTCTAGCAGCAGTTTAATCCGCGAATATCTCGACTATTTCAAAGCCCACCAACCCATCGGCTGCCGCGACACGTCCACGCGTAACTTGTTCCGCGAGCAAGGGGTGGACGCCTACATCACCGGTTGTCTCACGATGACGCTGCCACTGCGCGACGAGCGACCAGCGGCGGCTAAAACATTCTTCATCGGCGGCGAAGGTCCAGGGAAAATGCCCAAGAGTCTGAAGCGGCAAACACCAGCGCACATTGCGCAGACCTCGGTCTATCAGCACCAACGCGAGCCGGTGACCTCATTGCCGCTTGATGATAGAGATGCGGTGAGAGCGACGGAACTCGCCGCCGGGCTGTTAGCAACTTATCGCCAAGAGGCGTCGTTGGTGGTGACGCCGCTGCTCCACGCAGCGGGACCCAGCCTGGCCATGGGTATCCCGGTGATCCTCGCCCGCAAGGACGAGCGCGATCGGTTCACGGCGATCAACCGCCTGCTGCCGGTTCACACGCCCGGAGACTTCGGCGCGATTAACTGGAATCCCGCGTGCCCTAACACTGAAGCGCTCAAGCATTGTTTAACCTCGCTAGTCGCCCGTGCGCTGGCTGGAGAGCGCGGACCGAACGACGAAGAGCGGCGAGTTCTAGCCGATTTCTATGACAAGCAACCCTGCCTCACCCCGGAACTCATCGCCTCGCGCGCCCGACGGGAAACGCAATCGTTCTGGCGGAAATTGCCCGTGTTGCGGACGTGGTTCGGCGGTTGAAATCCGGTTCCCGCATGGCGAGACCTGTTGTTAGGATTTCCCCGATGACGCCCAAACCACTCCGCATCGCGATCGTCGGCTGCGGCACTGCTGGGCCGGCGGCGGGGGTGTTGTTGAGTCGGCTCGGGCATGAGGTCGTGCTGTTCGAGCGGGCGGAAGAATGCAAGGCGGTGGGTGCCGGTTTCCTACTGCAACCGTCCGGCATGGGAGTCTTGAAAGAGCTGGGAATTCTCGAAGCCGTCCTCGCCCATGCCGCCAAAGTGGACTTCCTCCACGTGCTGGATGCCGACGGTAAGACGCTGCTAGATTTGAAATACAGCGAGCTGGGGCAGGGGAGTTTCGGCGCGGGCCTGCATCGCCCGGTGTTGCTGCATCACCTGCTAGAGACGATGCGCGCCGCCCAGGTAGAGGTCCGTTGGGGATGGGAGGTGGCCGACGCTAGCAGATCGGAAAACCTCTGGACCCTCCTATCGACCACCGGCGACGAGCGCGGGGGATTCGATCTGCTCGTCGTCGCGGACGGCGCACGCTCGAAGCTCCGCGAGAAAGTGGCCGTCGGCGGCGTGAACCGCGGCTACCCGTGGGGTGCCCATTGGTTCATCGGTGAAAACAACGGAATTTTCCCTGAAAATGAGCTCTATCAGGTGGTCGGCGGTACTCGCACGCTCGCAGGATTTCTCGCCACTGGACGCGATCTCCACGGCGGCGGCGCACCTTTGGTCAGCCTGTTCTGGAGCATCAAGATCGCAGATGACGCGGCATGGCGAACTCGGCCGCTCGCAGAGTGGAAGCAGCAAATTCTAACGCTTTTCCCAAAGTCTGCGGGCTTGCTGGATCAGATCAACAGTTGGGATCAAGTGCTCACCGCGCGCTATGGCGACGTGCGGATGCGACGTTGGTATGGCGATGGAATCGTCGTCCTCGGTGATGCCGCCCACGCCATGAGTCCGCAGCTTGGGCAAGGCGTGAACCTCGCGCTGGCGGACGCTTCGTGTCTAGCAGATTGCCTGGCTCGCCACACGCTGCCGGATGCGCTGGCCCTCTATCAGCGGCGACGTTGGCTGGCGCTGCGTTACTATCAGCTCGCCACCCGCTGGCTGACGCCGTGGTTCCAATCCGACCACGAATGGCTCACGCCCGTCCGGCGCGTGTTCTTCGGGATTTCTCGGCGCATCCCGTGGGCGAGGTTTCTCATGACCTTATCAATGGCCGGTCTCGTCGGCTCGCAGCGCCGGTCTGCGGAGGATTGAGGGGCTTTTTTGAGATCGGGCCATTCCGGAAAGTTTTTGCGGGCGAGGGCAAGGTTTTCCTTGTCAGGTCCGGCGGGGTTCCCCATACATCCGCCCCGCGACAAGCGGAATGGGTAGATGCCCGAGTGGCTAAAGGGGGCAGACTGTAAATCTGCTAGCGTAAGCTTACGTTGGTTCGAATCCATCTCTACCCACCATCCCCAATTCTTTGAAAAACAAAGAATTGGGGTCTTTTTTTGGCCGTGACTATTCAGGTGGTCAAATTCAGACCTTTTCATTTTTTCTGTCCTACTTTTTTCTGTCAGCCCTCCGAAACCCATCCACCGATATGCCCATCGACTCACCGCTCTCGACCGCGAAAATTTCGGCAACCTCAGCGATGAGGCCTACGGGCAATGTCTCCAGATGACATTGATGCCCTTCTGCGGGCGAATATAGGACGCCATCATCTCATCCTCCGCCTCACATCCCTGAAGCCTGACAGGAAGAAGAAGGACAGAAAAAACGGGCCACCTAAATAGTTATCATTTTCCAATCATGCGCGATCCACTGCCTTCATCTGATCTTCCTCAAGACCCGCAACCACCCTGCGATGCTGGCTGGCGCTTGGAGAATTCTTACGCCTCGCTGCCCCGCGTGTTTCATTTTGCCATCGCGCCCGTGGCGGTGTGTGCGCCTCGGTTGGTGGTGTTGAATCGCCCGCTGGCAGAATCGCTCGGCTTGGCGGCTGATGCGTTAGATGGAGAAATCGGGACCAGCATTTTCGGTGGAAACTCCCTGCCGCCGGGTGCATCGCCGCTGGCACAGGCTTATGCGGGCCACCAGTTTGGCGGATTTACCACCCTCGGCGACGGGCGGGCTGTGCTGCTCGGTGAACAAATCACGCCGCAGGGCGCACGCTTCGACATCCAGCTCAAAGGTTCCGGTCGCACGCCGTATTCTCGTGGTGGCGATGGCCGGGCCGCGCTCGGCCCGATGCTGCGCGAATACATCATCAGCGAGGCCATGCACGCGCTCGGCATTCCGACGACCCGCAGCCTCGCCGTGACGGCGACGGGCGAGGACGTCATGCGCCAAGATGGACCGCTGCCCGGTGCCGTGCTGACTCGGGTGGCCGCCAGTCACCTCCGCGTGGGGACGTTCGAATGGGCCGCCGCCGCTGGCGAAAGGGCAGACCTAGAGGCACTCATCGGCTACACGCTGCAGCGCCATTTTCCGGAACTCGCCGCCGCAGAAAACTCGGCGCTCGCCCTGCTAGAAGCGGTGATCGAGCGGCAAGCGGCGTTGATCGCGCGCTGGATGGGTGTCGGTTTCATCCATGGCGTCATGAACACTGACAACATGGCGCTCTCCGGCGAGACCATCGATTACGGCCCCTGTGCCTTCATGGACGCCTACGATCCGGCCACCGTCTTCAGCTCCATCGACCGCCATGGTCGCTACGCTTACAGCAATCAGCCGACCATCGCGCAGTGGAATCTCGCCCGTTTGGGAGAGGCTCTGTTGCCGCTGATTCACTCGGAGGAAAAGCGGGCTATCGAGCTGGCAGTGGCGGCTCTTGAAAATTTCACCTACCTCTATCAGGCCCGCTGGCATGCTGAGATGAGGCGCAAGCTCGGCTTGTTCGACGAGGAGGCAGACGACGTAGCCCTCGTCCATTCTCTGCTAGAATGGATGCACCGCGCTAAAGCCGATTTCACTAACACCTTCGCCGCACTTGACCAGCCCGCGCCCGACGAATCCTTCCGCCAGTGGCAGGAAATATGGCAGGCCCGCCTTGATCGCCAACCGCAGTCGTTAGAAGAATCCGCCACACTCCGTCGCGCCCACAATCCCGCCTTCATCCCGCGCAATCACCTGGTGGAGGCAGCTCTCTCTGCCAGCCAACAAGGCGACTCCGGCCCGCTGGAGCGGCTGCTAGAAATTCTAGCAGCACCCTACGATCACGCCCGCACCGCCCCGGAATACCGCTCACCCGACCCCACCGGCGGTGGCAATTATAAGACTTTCTGCGGCACCTGAGCGCATCCGTTTTAGGAAGCAATGAAGGAGTCATGCCGGGTGAGGAGGCGACTTCGGTGCGAGAAACTTAGGACGCTCTCCAAGAGGCGAATTGTTGGACTTTCATCGTGAGAATCCAAGACGCCACATGTGAGTTATTGTCTGAATCGGTTCGAACAAATCCGTAATTTTCATAAAACCTCAGTGCTCTTAGATTATTAGGAGTCACTTCAGCGCGAATTGTTTCGAAGCTGTTCGATGCGGCCCAATGGAACACTGCATTCATCATAGTGTGTTTCATTCCTTGTTCAAGATAGCGGGTGAACTGGTGATTCAGGCTGGCGGATTTCCCCTAACAAAATTTTCTCCATTTGGCCGTTCGTATAATCCAAATTTGACTCAATTTGGACTCAAATAAAGGCTAAATTTGATCAGCTCCACGTTCATTCTCGCGGCTCGCCGTCTAACATTTCGGCGAAATCAACTCTCGCCAGTGGCTGCTGCACCATCCTACATACTTCCATGAAACCTCGCCATTTCCTCTGCCTTTTACCCGTCGTCATGAGTTGCCTCATCGGCTGCGAGCCGGAGCGCTCGGAGTCCGAAACCGAGATTCCCGAGAACATCGACCGAGCGGAAATGGACGCCGCTGCCAAACTGAAAATTGCAACGGATCCCGTCGCGACGGAAATCGCGGCGTTCTCGGTGGATGTTCGCAAGCTGTTTGATGACCGGCGCTTCGACGATCTCGAAAAACTCGCGGCGGAACTTCGCACCAACCGGTCGTTGTTTGGCGACGGCTCGTGGAAGATCCGCCAGTTCTACATCGCATTTGAGCCTTCCGATGAGGAAGCGGACCGGGCGTGGAAGGCGGTCGATAAGATCCACCAAGAGTGGATTCAAGCCAAGCCGGGCTCCATCACTGCCCACGTCGCTCATGCGAATTTCTACGTGAATTACGCCTGGTTCGTGCGCGGCAGCGGCTATGCGTCTTCTGTGTCTGAGCGGGAAAATTTCAGCTTCGAGAAGCGTCTCGAGTCCGCTTTGAAAGTTCTCCAAGCCTGCCGCGAGTTTCCCGAAAAAGACCCGATGTGGTGGAAGGTCGCGCTCACCACCGCACTCGGCCAAGGCTGGCCGAAGAAGGCATTCGACCAAATCCTCGACGAAGCCGTGGCCTACGAGCCGACGTATCCTGGCCACGATAGCCAGCGGGCTTACTCGCTACTGCCGCGTTGGTATGGCGAACCCGGCGATTGGGAAGAACACGCCCTGAAGGCGGCGGAGCGGAAAGGTGGACTCGGCGCAGAAGCTTATGCCCGTATCGTCATTTCCATGATCTCGTTTCACGACCAAATTTTCCGGGAATCCAAGGCGTCGTGGCCCAAGACCAAGGAAGGTCTCCAGCAGTTGCGGGCAAAATACCCGGACTCTCTCGAGATCACGAACCAAGCCGCCCTCCTCGCCACGATGGCGTCTGACCAAGCCTACGCGAATGAACTGTTCGACACCCTCGGCGACGCCTATCTGCCGTCGGTTTTTCGCAAGCCGGAGAGCTTCGCTCACTACCGCAACTGGGCGAAAACCGGTGCTTGGTGAGGCTGGAAATTTCCTCCCAGCTGCTGCATCACGGATGGCAGATCCATGAAGTGCTATTCACTTGGAAAGGGATGTAATGCTCGCCGGGCGAATTCCTGATCGGTTTGGCCTTCACTTGGAACGGCGGTAAAAGTGGCTGGCCACCGTTTTTCGGATAGCTCGCGCCTTGTTTCTCAATCAGCAACCAAGCACCGAAAAGGTTGCCGGGGATCTCACCGATTCGAATATCGAGGTCGATGATTTCATCCTTCTTGCAGGGAAACCAATCGCCGCGTTTTAGATCACCCGGCCCACACCTTGATGTTTTGGGCGGGTGATAGTTCCTTCCACCGGCTGAAATTTCTTATCGAGCCGAAGTTAGAGACGATGCCCGCTAGGCCGAACGCAGCAGGTGCGCCCTCGGTACTCATCAAGGGGATGAGTGCATCGGTGGCATACAGGGGCTTGGTGGCGCGGAAATAGCGGCTGAGAAAACTCTCATCCCACCCTGCTATCAAGAAATTTCCCTAACGTCTTGAGGTGATCTGGATCGCCGGGAATGGGTTGGCGTTTCTGGCTTTGCTTGAGGTCGTAAAAGATCCCTAACATCGTGCCCGCCGTCTTGGTGGAGGAGCCGAAAGCCGTGTCATCCTGCGCCGAGCGCTTCTTCCACGCTTTTGGCGACTAGTGCGCCGGCTTCCGCAGCTTTCGCGGCAGCTGCGGCGAGTTCTTCACGCGTCATGGCGAGGCGTTCCTGATAGTCCTGCCTTTGGTCGTTATGGCGTCCGGCGAGCGCGTTGTTGGCCTTGGCTTCGAGGAGCGCGACCATCGCTTCTTGGATGGCTTTTTCCTCAGCAGACATCTCCGGTTCCGGGGGGCGGCGGACTGTTAGCGGCGGCGAGGGCGTCGGCTTGTTGCTGGAGGGTTTCGCTGACGCTGGCGAGTTTCGCGGCGAGGTCTTTCTGCGCATCGGCAGTTAGGGCGGGGTACTTCGCGTCGCGGACGAATTCATTGTCGGCGATTCTCTGTCAAATGGAGCCGCTGGTCGGATTCGAACCGACGACCTATTCATTACGAATGAATTGCTCTACCCCTGAGCTACAGCGGCGTTTGACAGCCGGGACGCAAGAAACCAAAGCCGCCTGCAACCCGCAAGCCGGAAATCCGCGTTACTCTTTGAAATCGGTGTCGGGTTTGGCGATTTCCAGCTCTTTGATCCAGATGTTCCGGTAGCGGACGTCGTGGCCTTCGCATTGGAGTTTTAGTCCGCCGGGTGTGTCAGTGATTCCCTTGCCTCCATCGTTGCCGCCGTCGATCCCAGATTTAGGGCCGCCCCAGACTTGGTTGATGGTCTGGTTAGAGTGGACCTTGGTGCCGTTGAAATAGACGGTGACGAGAGGTTTCTCCGTGAGTTTCCCAGCTTGAAATCGGGCGGCCCGGAACACGAGGTCGTAGCTGTTCCACTTGCCGAGGCCGGTGTAGAGCTGATAGGGCGAGTCGGTTTCGTTGATCACCGCGCCCATGCCGTGTTTGGTTTTGTCGCCGTCGCAGATTTGGATTTCGTAGCGGTTTTGCAAATAGACGCCGCTATTGCCGCCTTCCTTGCTGACGAGAAATTCAACGTGCAGTCGGAAGTCGCGGTATGGCTTGATCGTGACGATGTCGGCGCTGCCATATTTACCTCCGGCGGCGACCGGGTCGTCGGTCATCAAGACCATCCCTTCGTCCACCGGGTCAGCGACGATTTTCCACTTGATCGGCAGCGACGACGCGAAGCCCGGTCCTTCCCAGTAGGTCCATTTTGAATCCAGCAGCTCGCGCGTGCCGTCGAAGATCACCTCCGCTCCCGGGAGTGGTTTCTCTCCGATTCCGATACCAGCATGGAGCTGTGTGACGGCTAACAGAGAGGCGATAAAAACTCGATGGGATGGGTTCATGGGGCCGAGAGATACCGGCGCGACCTGCTACGTCTTTCGTCGTAGCTCGTCAGGATTTGCCTTTGAAATATTTCACGATGGCGGCGGTGAGGCCGGGGATGTCGTGTTTCGAGGCTTCGAATGTGGGCTTCATGCCGATCTTGCGCAGCGTGTCGCTCGTAACGGGGCCGATGCTGGCCGCCGCGCAGCCTTCCGGCCAATCGAGACCGAGTGCGAAAAAGTGCTCCACCGTCGAGCTGGAGGTGAAAGTGATTAAATCCGCGCCTTCTTCGATCAAGCGCGCACGGGCACCCGTGAGATCCTCCGTTTCCGCCACCGTCTGATAGGCAACGCAATTGTCCACGATGGCACCGAGCGCAGTGAGTCCCTCGCCGACGACATCGCGGGTCTCGGCGGCTTTCACCCACAGCATGGTTAGATTTTCGATGTCTTCCTTTTTGAAAGCATCGATCAGCCCTTCCGCCACGAAACGCTCGGGGATGAGGTCCACTGCGAACCGGTATTCGCGGATTTTTTTGGCCGTGCCTTCACCGATGGCGGCGATCTTTGGATTTCCCAAGCTGCGAGCATCGGCGAAGGAGGCGAAGAACGCGTCGAAAAACCGCTCGACGCCGTTAGGGCTGGTGAAAACGAGCCAATCGTATTCGTGGGCGTGGGTCACCAGTTCGGCGAATTCGTGGCGATCCGGCGGGCCTTCGATTCGGATCGTCGGCAGCTCGATGACATCCGCGCCCAGGTCGCGCAGCGCCTTGCTGAGTTCGCCGGCCTGCTCGCGAGTGCGGGTGACGACGATGCGCTTGCCAAACAGCGGGCGCTTTTCAAACCAGTTAATCTTCTTCCGCTCCGTCACCACGCCGCCGATCACGGCGACTGCGGGTGAAGTGAAATTTTCGCTCTCTGCGATGTCGGCGATGGTTGCCAAGGTGCCTACGATGGACTTCTGAGCTGCGGTGGTCGCCCAACGTGTTAGAGCGATCGGCGTGTCGGCAGCGGCTCCGTTTTCGATGAAAGCGCCGGTGATTTCGCGCAATCTAGCAACTCCCATCAGAAACACCTTGGTGCCTGGTGCCTTGGCGAGTTGCGCGTAGTCCACCGAGCTGAAGCCCTTGGTCGGATCTTCGTGGCCGGTGAAAATGGTGAGCTGCGTGTTGTGATCGCGGTGGGTCACGGGTATGCCTGCGTAGGCCGGACCGGCGATGGCGGAGCTGATGCCCGGCACGATTTCGAAATGCACGCCCGCCGCCGCCAGCTCAGCCGCTTCCTCGCCACCACGGCCGAAAATCATTGGATCGCCGCCCTTGAGCCGGACCACGTTTCTACCAGCCTTGGTTTTCTCGACGATGAGATCGTTGATTTGGTCCTGCGGCACTGAGTGGTCTTTGGCGCGCTTGCCGACGTAGATTTTTTCACAGCCCGCCTTGGTCCAGTTGAGCAGCTCTGGGCTACTCAGCGCGTCGTAAACGAGCACGTCCGCCAGCTCGATGCATTCCTTGGCGCGGAGGGTGACAAGACCAAGATCGCCGGGACCGGCGCCGACGAGATAACAAGTGCCAGAGGTGCTCATGAGAGGGAGTTGAAGAGTTCGAGTGCGAGTGAAATGGGATCGGTGCCGCGGGCTTCGCCGGATTTCGGCGTGCCGCCAGCGTCCGGAAAAACGCGGGTGTGGAGGTGGATTTCGCCTTCGGAAATCGTCGAGAAAACCCCGACAGGCGTGTGGCAACCGCCGTCTAGCAGCCGCAGAAATTCCCGCTCGGCGGAGATCCGCAGCCACGACTCGCGGTGGCCGATGGATTCCGCGAAGACCCGGCTCGGCGCATCGCCCGCACGGACTTCCAAGCCGATCGCACCCTGCCCGGCGGCGGGAAAAAACTCGTTCTCCTCCAGCCGTGTGACGAACAAGCCTGCGATTCCTAACACCGCCTCAGCTTCATCGCCCACAGCGACCGGTGGGATGAAATCCAGTCTAACGAGACCGGCTTCCGCGAGTAGAATGGCGTCGTAATTTCCGTCCTCTGCCAGCTTCCGCAATCGCGTCGGCACGTTCCCGCGCAGGTCGATCACCTTCACGTCCGGCCGTAGCCATTCGATTTGTTTCGCGCGCCGCACACTGCTGGTGCCGACCGTGGCTCCCACCGGCAATGCTGCTAGACCGCCCGCTTCCCGCATCACTAACACATCGCGGACCGGAGCACGCTCCAGCACCGCTGCTAGAAAATAGCGACTGTCTAACACCGTCGGCAAATCCTTCAAGCTGTGCACCGCGATGTCGATCTCCCCGGAGTCCAACGCCTCCTCGATTTCCTTGATGAAAACGCCCTTGTCGAAGGTTCCCTCGGATTTAGCCACCTCGCTTAGCGACACATCCGTCCGTCGGTCGCCAGTCGTTTTGATCACCTTGCGGACGATCTCCCGGTTAGGAAATACCGCCGCCAGCGCCGCCTCAGTGGCGGTGGCTTGCACGAGGGCTAGCTCGCTGCCACGCGTGCCGACGATGATGGGAGTGAGGGATTCGTCGGTCATTTCAGGTTCGTGTGAAGCGGTCCGCTGTCCATGGCCACGGATGCCCCGGCGTGCAAGCTCAAGCTTGCGAATCGGTCCCTCACTCATAAACTCCGCGCATGACGTGGGTGCTTTTTTTCGATGGCGACTGCGCGTTTTGTTCGAGATCCGTCCGCCAAGTCGTGCAGTTCGACAAGCGCGCCCGAGTTTCCTTTGCGCCCTTGCAGGGGAAACTCGCCGCAGAAATGGGCTTCACCCATCACGCCGCCGCTGACGACGGTACCATGGTCTTGCTTCGCGAATCGGAAGGCAAATTCTTCACCCGCAGCGACGCCCTGATAGAACTCGCCCGCGCCCTCGGCGGTGGCTGGCAGATTTTTACCCTCGCCCGCTTCATCCCGAAACCTTTGCGCGACCGGGTCTATCGCTGGGTGGCAGACCATCGCTACCTTTTCATGGGCAAGTCCGCAGTCTGCTCGCTGCCCGATCCAGAGTTGCTGAAAAGGCTGCGCGACTAGTCCGTGCAATCCCGCCTTGAAATGCCAAGAACCCCGTGCATCCTCGCCGCCCCGCCATGGCAGGACCCACTTTTCAAGCACTTCCAGGATTCCGCGACTTCACTCCCCGTGAATGCGCGGTCCGCAATTATTTGTTCGAGACCTGGCGCGGCGTGGCCCGCCGCTGCGGTTATGTCGAATACGAGACGCCCATTCTCGAAGACACCGGACTCTATCTGAAAAAATCCGGTGGCGAGCTTTCCTCGCAGCTTTTCCGCTTTGAAGACCAAGGTGGTCGCGATGTCACGCTACGCCCAGAGGTGACCGCGTCGCTCGCGCGGATCGTCGCTCAGCATCAACGGGATTTCCCGAAGCCGCTCAAGTGGTTCGAGATCGGCCAATGCTTCCGTTATGAAAAACCGCAGAAGGGCAGAGGCCGCGAGTTCCATCAATTCAATGTCGATATCCTCGGCGAGGCCGGACCGGCGGCGGATGCGGAGCTGATCGCGTTGGCGATTGAAACGATGCTGTCGTTCGGCTTTGTCGCCGGAGACTTCGTCGTCCGCGTGTCCGACCGGATGGCATGGATCGACTTCGCGGAAGCCCATGGAATCCCGGAAGCGAGCATCCCGGACTTCCTCGGCATCATCGACAAGATCGAGCGCGAGAAACCCGAAGCGCTTGTGCAACGGCTCGCCGCATTCTCTCTAACACCCGAGGTCGTCCGCGCCTTCATCGCCGATCCTTCGAACGCCTCTTTCTCTTATCTGGCGATTCGCGATGAACTCGCCGCTCGTGGCTTCGCCGATTATGTGGAACTCGATCTCTCCATCGTCCGCGGCCTCGCTTATTATACCGGCATTGTTTTCGAAGTGTTTGATGCGAAGAAATCCATGCGCGCCGTCGCCGGTGGTGGTCGCTACGATACGCTCATTTCCACCATCTCAGACGGTGCCGTCGATATGCCCGCCACCGGCTTCGCGATGGGCGACTATGTCATTCGCAACCTCATTGAGGAGACCATCCACACTGCGATGCAGCTAGAAGTATGGCTCCAGCGCAATGCCGCCGCCTGCGATGTCTATGTCGTCATCGCCGATGAAATGAAGCGTGCTCAGTCACTGCGACTCGTAACCGAACTCCGCCGCGCAGGCATTTCCGCCGACCTGCCGATGGGCAATGCCAAGGTCTCTAAACAATTCCAAAGCGCCGAGAAATCAGGTGCGCGCTTCGCCCTCGTCGTCGGCACCGAGTATCCCGAACTCAAGCTGAAAGTCCTCGCCAGCCGCACTGAGGAATCCGGCAACGCCGAAACCGCAATTGACTGGCTAACAGACCGTCTGCTGCAACCCGATGGGCCGCTGCTGGCTTGAAGAATTCCAACCACAGATTAACAGGATGGACGCAGATGGAAGACATGGGATTCATGTGATGGAAACCGAGAGAATTATTGGGTGTGCTTTTGCTGTCCTGAATGCGCTGGGTCATGGGTTTCATGAAAAGCCCTATGAAGAAGCACTCGTTGTTGATTTTAGATATCATGAAATCCCTTTCGCTCAGCAAGCGCGCTACCCAATCACCTACCGCCACTCCAAAGTGGGAGAATACGTTCCCGACCTAGTGGTGTTTGGGAAGGTGGTAGTTGATACTAAAACCATTGATCGCATCACAGATCACGAGGTGGGACGCATGTTGAACTACCTTCGCGCCACTGGTCTTCATGTTGGTTTAATTCTTAATTTCAAATATGCGAAACTTCAGTTTCGTCATGTCACATTGACACCTCCATCAAATCCACTTCTCAATTCTTAATCCCATCTCTTCCATCTGCGTTCATCCTGTTAATCTGTGGTTGAATGAATTTCCAAATCCTCTCCATCATGCGCTCCCATCATTGCAACGAACTCCGCGAATCCCACATCGATCAAACCGTCACGCTCATCGGCTGGGTGAACTCCGCCCGTGACCATGGTGGAGTTATATTCATCGACTTGCGCGATCGCGAGGGTCTCACTCAATGTGTATTCCATCCCGAGGATAACCCCGAGGTTTCCGCGCTATCGCACACGTTGCGGGAAGAGGATGTGGTGCAAGTGATCGGTCGCGTTTCCAAGCGCCTTGAAGGCTCGCAAAATGAGAAGATGGCAACTGGCAGCATCGAGCTTGTTGTTAGCGAACTCAAGATCGTCAACAAGGCGGACGTGCTTCCGTTCCAACTCGATAAGGAACTATCTAACGAAGATCTGCGGATGAAATACCGTTATCTCGACCTGCGCCGCCCGCGCATGAGTCAGAACATCCGCCAGCGCAGCGTGATTACTTCCGCCGCCCGCCGTTATCTTGATGACTCCGGTTTCTTCGAAATCGAAACGCCGATTCTATCCAACCCGACACCGGAAGGTGCTCGCGATTTCCTGGTGCCATCGCGCCTGAACCCCGGTCGTTTCTATGCATTGCCGCAGGCTCCGCAACAATACAAACAGCTCTTAATGGTGGCTGGCATGGAAAAATATTTCCAGATCGCCCGCTGCTTCCGCGATGAAGATTTGCGGGCTGATCGGCAGCCCGAGTTCACCCAGATTGATATAGAAGCCAGCTTCGTCACGCAAGATGACATTATTCATTTGGTCGAAGGTTTGTTAGTATCAATGTTTAAAGCCGGTCTCGGCATCGAGGTGCCAGAGAACTTCCCGCGCATGACCTATCAGGACGCGATGGACATCTATGGCTCCGACAAACCGGACACTCGTTATGGGATGGAAATCACAGACCTCGGCGACGTGTTTGCCACCACCGAGTTTAAGATTTTTCGCAGCATCATCGACGGCGGTGGTGTCGTTAGAGCAATCAATGCGAAGGGCTTCGCTGGCATCACCACCGGCCAGATGAACCGACTCAACGAGATCGCCGTGCAGGCCGGTCTCCCCGTGAAAAACCTCGCGTTCATCAAGCTGGAGAACGGCGAATACAAGAGCCCGCTGTGGAAGATTTTCACCGATACCGAGAAAGCGGCCGTCGTCGCCAAGCTCGACCTCGCGGAGGGCGACATCGTCTTCTTCGCTGCCGGCACGCGGGATAGTGTTAGCACCATCCTTGGCCGCGTCCGCACGGAAGCTGCCGTGATGATGGAACTCAACAAGGATTCTACGAAATTCAACTTCCTGTGGGTCGTCGATTTCCCGCTGCTCGCCCACGACGAGGAAACCGGCCACTGGGGTGCGGTTCACCACCCGTTCACCCGACCTCACCCAGATGACATCGCGCTGCTAGACGCTGGCGATTATTCAAATGTTAGAGCAGTGGCCTACGACGTGGTCCTCAACGGCTACGAACTCGGCGGCGGCTCGATCCGGATTCACGAAAAGGATTTGCAGGCGCAAATGTTCAGCGTGTTAGGTGTGGGTCCAGAGGAACAACAAATCAAGTTTGGTCACCTCCTCGATGCCTTCCGTTTCGGCGCGCCGCCGCACGGTGGACTTGCACTTGGCCTCGACCGGATCGCAATGTTAGTCGCCGGAGAGGATAGCATTCGCGAGGTGATCGCCTTCCCGAAAAACAACAAGGGAGCTGACCTCATGGCCCACAGCCCGTGCCAAATCGAGCACAAGCTGCTGCGCGAAGTTTATGTCCAGTCCACTTGGAAGGATCCCAAGCTCGCCCAGGAAAAAGCCGTCGCCGAATCGCAATAAGCAGCCACGACATTCTTGTCGTGGGTCAATGGGAAGAGAAAGAGTGGGTCTAGCAGACTACGCTTTCGCCACTCATTGGCCTCGCGGACAGGAGTGTCCGCGCTCCTTACTTCCTCAATGCCCCTGCGGCTTTGTGTTCTTCGGTTCCCACTCCCGCCGCGAGCGGTGGATAGGGAGCCGAACTTACGATTCGGGTATCGGGTAAACGGCGGGGACCACCGTGAATCCAAGGAAGTCCGCGGCGATTCTTTGCTTCGCATCGGCACTGACGAATTCGATCTCGCTGGCAATGCGGGCGGCGGCGAGATGCAGCGCGTCATTGGTCCGGATGAACACCGGCGGTGATTGCGACAGGCAACGCTCCAACACCCTGCCAAACTCATGCTCCAGAAGTGCGGACTCCGGCACCATCGCGAGATGGTTTTGATCCAAGTCGTCGATCAGTTTTTGATAACAAAGATCCGCCGCGCCGGGAGCGATTACCGCCTCCGCCTCGCGCCGGCGAAATGCGGTTCGTGCCTCGTGTTTGCCGATGAAGCCCGTCACCATGCGCGGGGTGGCGGCGGCGATGGACTGAAAGTTGGCGGAGTCTGCCTCGGTGAGGTAGAGCTTGAGCAGCGCCGATGTATCCCAGTAACTCACTCAGCAGCGATCTTCCCGGAGTTCATCCACGAGTTGTTGCAGCGGCATTCCACGGGTTCCGGTATGGGTCTTGGCCCGCAATTCCGATAACTCATTGAGCCATTCCCGGCGCTTGTTGGTGTCCGGAGAGGTTGGGTTGGGTTGGGACGTCAATCGGACTTGGAGCCAGCTAAGCAGCGTCCACTGGTCTTGAGCCGGAAGCTCGGCCACGTCGGACTCAATTTGAATTAACTTGCTCATGGTCGTAAACATCCCGGATCGATGTTCGGGTGTCAACGCTGCCTTTGGGCAGGGAAAACGCTAACTATACTGGCAACCAACGGGCAGAAGTGGGGTCTGAATCCACCACAGAACTTGGTCAGCAACCGCAAGTGTGCCAGCCATGATTTGTTCTCCCGGTTGTTCATTCGGTGAGGAAGTCGTGGATCGACGCATCGACCGGATCAAGGAACTCCCGCCAATCCTGATCCTCCCTGAATTCGTAGCTTTCGTGCTCGAACATGAAGATCCCCGGCTCAGGAACGCCGGACTCCGAGAACACGTATCCACTTGAATCGCCGTTGCCCCAATCCACAAAAGGCACGAAGCGCTTGGCGATCTCAGGATGGGTCTGCTGAAACCCGACTCTCACCTCCGCCGCGTGCCCCGGTAGCTTCAAAAGCGGAAGGAAGAACCAATCGATCTCGCCCTTCCGGGTGGTTCCAAAGCCGTCGTATTCCGAGTAAAGTGCCTTGAACTCTTCCGGCATCGAATAGCCAACAGTCTTCTCGAACACCGCGATAGTGGCCGCGTTGGACGGCGAGCCAAGGACGAGTGAGTCCGGATCGTCGGCGTTATCGAGTTTGTGGAAAGCGACGATGTTCTTGTGCCATTCAGACATGTTGGTGGGTTGTTGTGGTGTGGGCTTCGCTGGCTGATCACAACCGCAAAGCACGAGAACAGATACAGCGAACTGCACTGCCTATGAGTGCGTTTTCTGGAGAACCGGCGGTGTCGTTTGGGGTGCGGACAGGAGTGTCCGCACTCCTTGTTTCCTCAATGCCCCTGCGGCTTGGTGTTCTTCGGTTCCCACTCGCGCCGCGAACGCGAACGGACTGATAGAACGACGGGAATGCCCGGCGCGGGGTGGGCGGCGCGGTAACGATTGACGATATACGACTCGTAACTGGTGGCCATCAGGCGCTTGTCGTTGACGAAAAGCACGATGGTGGGCACCGGGATGACGCTGTATTTTTCCTCCACGGCGGCGGTGGCGTAATAAAGCTTGAGACGCTTGTTGAGCTTCTTATCGATCGGCGGCGGGGTGGCTTCGAAGGCACCTTGCAGGATGCGATTGAGCTGGCCGGTGCCGGGGATGTTTTGTGCGCCTTTTTTGATTTTGAGCGCTTCCTTGAGGACGTGATCGACCGAGCCGCCGGTCTTCGCGGAGCAGGCGACAAAGGGCGCGTAGTGGAGGAAAAATAATTCGCGGCGGACATGCTCGGTCGCTTCTTCTAAGCGCGCGGTGCGGTTAGCACCGGGGTGGAAGAGGTCGAATTTGTTGAGCACGATTAGGCAGGGTTTTTTCTCCTCCATGATGAGCTGGGCGATCTTGCGATCCATTGAGGTAATGCCTGCCGCTAGATCGATGACTAACACGCAGAGGTCCGAGCGGCGCACGGCTTTCTCGGTGCGCATGGCGGAGAAGACTTCCACCGAGTTGTCGCGCTTGGCCCGCGGGCGGAGGCCGGCGGTGTCGATGAGGGTGAAATTTTCACCCTCGAAAGAGTAGGGTAAATCGACTGCATCGCGGGTGGTGCCGGCGATTTCGGATACGATGGTGCGCTCGTCTTTGAGGATGGCGTTGACCAGCGAGGACTTACCGGCATTGGGCTTGCCGACGATGGCGAGCTTGATGCCGACGGCTTCGGCGACTTCAGCCTCGGCCTCGGTTTCGGAAACAAGCGGGGCGATGACGGCGTCGATTTCATCGCAGAGCACGCCGAAGTTCCGGCCGTGCTCGGCCGATACGAAAACGCTGTTGCCGAGGCCGAGACGGGTGAAGTCGGAGTGAGAGTTCTCGTGCTTGTCGTCGTCCACCTTATTGATGACTAACAGCACCGGCGGCTTGGCCTTGCGGAGCTTTTGGGCGAGCGCTTGATCAATGGCGGTTAGACCGTCGTGGGCATCGACGACGAACAAGATAAGGTCTGCGGTTTGCATCGCGATGTCGGCCTCGATGGTGACTTGCTCCTCAAAGCCGTCGTCGATATTTCCGCCGATACCCCCGGTGTCGATGAGGGTGCAGGGGACCTGAGTGGCCTTGGACGGGGCCGCGATGCGGTCACGGGTGACGCCTGGTTGATCGTGGACGATAGCGATCTTCCTCCCGGCAAGTCGGTTGAAGAGAGCGGACTTTCCGACATTGGGGCGTCCGACGATGGCAACGGTAGGCATGGGCCGGATGTATGGGGGAAACTGGGGAAGCGCAAGGGCGGAGATGGCTCGGATTCGGGTGTCCCCAGCCGGGTCACTTGCGCTTGAAGCGGGTCTCGTATTCGAGGTGGAGATCCCCGTGCTGCGCCTCCAGTGCTTCCAAGTTAAGCAGTTCGAGCAGCTCGAATGAAGTGACTGTCATCCCGAGAAACTCCTGCAGCGATTGAATCCGCCCGACCCAGAAACCTTTTGAAATTCCTTGGGATAGCCCTTCCATGCGACCTTGAGCAATTAGTTTTTCGGCGACAGACATGGTGCTTTTTTCAAGTTCGGGATTCGTTGAGATGCTATGGTAAATGCTTTCCGCGTCAAGGTTGCTGTCGGAATGAAGCGCGTAGAGCAGCATCAGTCCGAGAAGGTTGTCGGGAAGTTCGTGGGAGGAAACTCCAGCCAACAATTGGAAAAAACGCAGCAGTTCCTTTCGCCGGGCGAGCTTCATCAGTTGGAGGACGACCTGAAGTCGCGTGTCATCCTCCTCGGTTGCGGGATCGAAGTGGGTCAGATCGAGCAACGCATGGTGAAACTTCGGTAAAAACGGAAGCAGCGCATGGGCGAGTTCGTCAGGCAACTCGAAGAGGTCTTCAAAGGCTGTGGAGACGTTCCATGATTCCGGGCCTTGATGAAGAACCAGCGGCAGAACGGGCGGCAATGGAAAGCCGTGGGCCTTGAAGTGGTGGGTAAAAATTTCCGTCATATAGCCGAGCGTCCTCAGTGGCATGGCTGGATCTGGAGTGCTTCGATGCTCGAAAAGGAGATAGAGTAAAATTTCCCTGGTGCCGATGCGGACGGAGAAGAGCAGGTCCGAATTTTACCCAGTGAGAATCTGGGGAGATGTAAGATTTTGACTCGTATAGGTTTGACGCTTTGCGCGAAGCCCGCTTGAACCTTGTGGGTGATAATGAACCCCGTAAAATTCGCCGCCTCATCTTTCGGGTTTGCCGCATTGGCGGGCATCTCGCTCGTCACTCCCGCCTTGGCGGTGATTAACATCGACTACGTCAGCGTCGGCAATGTCGGGAATGCGAATGATCCCACCACCGGCTACGGCTCCGTGGCCGATACCTACCAAATCTCGAAGAACGAGACCACCATCTCAGAATACGCCGAGTTCCTGAATGCCGCGGCGCAGACGGATGCCTACAACCTTTATCATCCTAGCATGGCTTCTGATGGAAATGCGGCGGGCATCACTCGCAGCGTGGTTGCCGGCAGCTTCACTTATTCCGTAATGACAGGAGCGGCGGGCCGGCCCATCAGCTACGTGAGCTGGTTCGATGCGGCGCGGTTTTGCAACTGGATGCACAACGGGCAAGGGAGCGGCAGCACTGAAACGGGAGCCTACAACTTGGCGGGAGCGACAAGTGGCCTTTTCACCAAAAGCGTGGGAGCCACGGTCTGGATCCCAAGTGAAAACGAGTGGTACAAGGCGGCTTACTACGATCCCACGCCCGGTGCCGGTGGCGGGGATAATTACTGGCTGCACGCCACTCAAAGCAACACGCTCACGAACAACACCGTCTCGGCGAATTACAATGACGGGGACTACGCGGTGACGCAAAGCGGCAGTTACAACAGCAGCCAGAACTACCTCACGAACGTGGGTGCTTATGGGGCGGCCAGCGATAGTTTTTACGGGACAAACGATCAGGGAGGGAACGTCTGGGAATGGAATGATGCGGTGATTTCCGGCTCGGCGCGCGGGCTGCGATCGGGTTCTTGGGACAACAGCGAGAGCCTCCTGCGGTCCTCGGAACGCTACGAACTTGGTCCCTCGCTAGATGGAAGTCGCGTGGGCTTCCGAGTCGCCAGTGTCCCTGAACCAACGAGCCTTGTCCTGACGATGTTAGCCAGCGGCGTGATGTTCATCCGCCGGAAACGTTAGGTCTGCTCTTTGATTTTCTATCTCACGCGGATGAACCGACAGATGCAGCGTGAAGTGGTATTTAGGGAGTTCTGCTTTCCATTCCGTGAGATCATGGCGGTGTGAAAATGCCGGGTTCAGGGACGAATCCTGCGAGGAGTGAGCTTTCAAAGGGATACTTCACACCCAACGAAAAACCCCGCCTTTGCAGGCGGGGTTGATTGACCGAAACGGGGATGGCGGAGCGGACGGGACTCGAACCCGCGACCTCCAACGTGACAGGCTGGCGCTCTAACCAACTGAGCTACCGCTCCATGTCCCACTCGGGTGCGGGAAGCTATGGACCCGCCTCGGGCTGCGCAATCTCTTTTTTAGGATTTTCTTCAGACCTGCTTTTCCGGTCAGGAGAGCGCTTCAACCGTTGCTTCTAACGACACGAAATCCTCGACAGAATGGACGGTGGCCGCCTTGTCGATTTTAGAAATAAGCCCTGCGACCACCCTGCCAGGACCGAGTTCGAGGAAGGTCGTGTGGCCCATCGCGATCAGCGCTTGGATGGATTCCGTCCAGCGCACCGAGCCGGTGACTTGCTTTTCTAACATCGTGCGAATTTCGGCGGGATCGGAAACAGAAGTCGCCGCGAAATTGCAAATGACCGGCAGGGCAGGGGGCTGGATGTAAACGGTGGCCAGTTCCGCGGCTAACAGCTCCTGCGCACTCTGCATCAGCCGCGAGTGATAGGCTCCCGCGACGTTCAACTTGATCGCGCGGCGGATTCCGAAATCCTTGGCTTGGGCGATCGCGGCGTCGATCCCAGCCACCGAGCCGGAAATCACGATTTGTCCGGGCGCGTTGAGATTCGCCACATCCACATCCACTGCGGCGGCGAGTGCGCGGACTTGCGCTTCATCGCCGCCGATCAGCGCGGCCATCGCGCCCTCGGTCGCCAGACAGGCCGCCTCCATGAATTCCCCGCGCCGGGCGACGAGATGCAGTCCATCCTGAAACGAAAAGCTCCCAGCCGCCGCGTGAGCCGTGAATTCCCCCAGCGAAAGCCCTGCGGCGGAGACTGGCACTAGGTCCGGCAGCCGCTCGCGGACTAAGGCCAGCGCCATCAGCCCGTGCAGATAGAGCGCCGGTTGGCAGCGTGAGGTTTTTGTGAGTTCGTCGTCGGGGCCGTCGAACATAATGTCCGAGAGCGGAAACCCGAGAGTCTTGTCGGCCAGCATGGCCATCTTGCGGGCGGTGGCGGAGCTTTCCACCCAGTCCTTGCCCATGCCCACTTTTTGGGCACCTTGTCCGGAAAATACGAGAACGATTTGGCTCATGTCCGGTGACGTTTAGGGAACTCCCTCGCGATAGGAAAGGGGAAATACCCGGTGCCGTCGTAACAAACAGAAACCGCGATTTCACGCGAATGAAGACCTGAAAACCAAATCCTCTTATTCGCGTGAATTCGAGTTCATTCGCGGTTAAAAAATCCATCACAAGCCCATGCCACGATTTCCCTTTCTGTTATCACCCGCGTTCGCGCTGCTGTTAGCGCTGCTCCCGTCCTGCCAGACCCTCCACTTCTACGGCCAAGCCATCGACGGGCAATTTGAAATCCTCCGTAAAAGCCGGTCTAACACGCACGTCATCGCCGATCCTCAGTCGTCCCCCAGCCTTCGCCGCCAGCTTCTAGCAGTTGAGAAGATCCGTGAATTCGCCAGCACCCATCTCTCGCTGCCCGGCGGTGAAAGCTACGGCAAGTATGCCGATCTCGGGCGCGAGCACGTCGTCTGGGTGCTCTACGCCGCCCCGGAATTCTCGCTGAAACCCAAGACCTGGCATTACCCCGCCGTCGGCGAGATGGACTACTGCGGCTACTTCCGCGAGCAGGATTCCGTCGCACTCGCTCACCAACTGCGGACCGACGGCTACGATGTTTTCATCGGCGGCGTGGACGCCTATTCCACCCTCGGCTGGTTCCACGATCCGGTCCTCAACACCTTCGTCATCTACCCGGACATCGACCTAGCAGAAACAATTTTCCACGAACTCACCCATCGCAAAGTCTTCCGCCGAGGCGACACCGTGTTCAACGAGTCGCTAGCTAACACCGTCGCGGAAGAAGGCGTGCAACGCTGGCTGAAGCATGAAGGACGCACCGCCGATCTGCGGAAATACCGCGGCCGACTGGTCCGCCGCCGCGAGTTCTATCAGGAAATCGACCGCGCCCGCTGGAACCTCCAAGCCCTCTACGCATCCGGCCAACCCGCGCCGGTCATGCGCCAAAAAAAGGCCGCCATCCTCGCCAAACTGCGCGATCAGTTCCGCGAACTCCGTCGCCGCTGGGGTGGCCGCGGCCTCGAGTCCTGGCTCCACAAAGACATCAACAACGGCCACATCGTCTCGCTCAACCTCTACGCCGACAAGATGCCCGCCTTCGAAAAACTCCTCGCCGACTGCGGCGGAAATCTCGATCTTTTCTTCAAACAGGCGACCCGTCTGAAACTCCACTAACATGACCACCCGCACCGAACGCGACTCGATGGGCGAAATGGAAGTCCCTGCCGCTGCCCTCTACGGCGCATCCACCCAGCGCGCGGTGCTGAACTTCCCCATCTCCGGTATGCGACTGCCGCTGCCGCTCATCCATGCGTATGGAATGATCAAACAAGCCGCCGCAGAAACCAACGCAGAACTCGGCCTGCTGGATCCCTCGCTCGCCGGGAAAATCTCCGCCGCTGCTGCGGAAATCACCGCTGGCATCCACGATTCACAATTTCCCGTGGACATCTATCAGACCGGCTCCGGCACCTCCACTAACACCAACGTCAACGAGGTGATTGTCAGTCTCTGCGGCCACCAAGTTCATCCCAACGACCACGTCAATCTCGGCCAATCATCGAACGACACATTTCCCACCGCCATCCATCTCTCAGCGGCGTTAGAAATTCGCAATCACCTCATTCCCTCGCTCGAAAGCCTTGCCGCAGCGTTGGAACACAAAGCCCGCGAGTTCCACGAGGTTCTCAAAATCGGCCGCACCCATTTGATGGACGCCACCCCCGTTAGACTCGGCCAAGAGTTCGGCGGCTGGGCCCGGCAAGTGCGTCTATCAGCCTCACGAGCGTGGAAGGCGGTGGACGCGCTCGTCGAGCTGCCGCTAGGAGGAACGGCAGTCGGCACCGGACTCAACGCGCACCCAGAGTTCGCCGCCAGAGCGATCACCCGACTGGCCGAGCTGACCGGAATTTCCTTCCGCGAGACGGAGAATCACTTCGAAGCACAATCCTCAAAGGACGCATGTGTGGAAGCCCACGGCCAGCTCGCCACCATCGCCGTTTCCCTCCACAAGATCGCCTGCGACATCCGCCTGTTAGCCTCCGGTCCCCGCTGCGGGCTGGGGGAAATCCAGCTGCCCGCCACCCAGCCCGGCTCGTCCATCATGCCGGGAAAAGTCAATCCCGTGATGGCCGAAGCCGTCACCATGGTCGCCGCCCGCGTCGCCGGAAATCAAACCACCGTCGCGTGGTGCGGGGCCGGCGGTTTTCTCGAACTCAACGTCTCGATGCCCCTGCTCGCCGCCTGCCTGCTAGAATCCATCAGCTTGTTAGGAAACGTGGCTGCTGCCTTTCGCGAGCGCTGCATCGAAGGCATCCAAGCCGACGAAGCACGCTGTAACGAACTCATCGAACTCTCCCTCTCCATGGTCACCGCCCTCGCCCCGCGCCTCGGCTACGACCGAGCGGCGGCCATCGCGAAGGAGTCCGTCGCCAGCGGCAGGACCGTTCGGGAGATTTGTGAGAGTCGGCTGGATGAACTGGAATTGACGGCGAAGGAGTTGGAGGAGTTGTTGGATGCCGGGCGGATGTGTGGTGACACCACTTAGCCGGAGTGCTGGAAGCTCTGCTCCAGCCATGTGGCGGATGGAAGCTCAGCTCAATGCGGCGCGGAGTTCTTCCTAAGGGGCATGGACGTCTCGTTCGTGCGAAGCGAGGAGGCCTCACTTCCCCCTATTTTTACCCATCAGGCAGTGCCGAAACCGCCGGGTTCTACATCGGCGCACCCTCATTTCCAAGCCGGGTCACCCCCCCGGCTCTTTCTCCGCTAGCCCACTCTCCCTCGGACTTCATCAGCACTCTGCGATACGACCGCACCCACCCGCAATAGGATTTCTCAGTCGCATAAATGCAGTGCTTCAGGCGACAGATGTCACTGAGCTTCTGTAGAGCGTCATCGCTTTTCATAGGCGCCAGTCGTCTAGCAGCGGTCCCCACTAGGCGACTGGAATTGCAGAAAAGCTGTTGCGGAAATTTTCTCGCTAGATCCCGCCTCCAGCTATACGACAAAGCTGTGCCCTGTATCCACCATCAAACCCCCGCCAACTCCCGTGGAATGGCACTTCCAGCGTGTCTTACTATACGACTGCCATTTTCCCGCCAGTCGTAGAATAGGAAGTTAGGCCCCTTCCGGGCGTCACCTGAACTATGAGAGACGAGGATACAGACAAAGACCCGAGCATAGTCCCGTTCGTGCTGTTCGTGACGGTCATTCTTATCGTCTGCGTTATCTTTGGCGTCGTCGTGTTCCGGTGCATCGACACTTGGGAGCATCGCGGTCTTTTCGGAGATATGTTTGGTGCTCTCAACGCACTATTTTCGGGCGCGGCTTTTGCCGGAGTCGTTTACGCAATAATTCTCCAGCGCCGCGAGTTGGCGATGCAGCGCGAGGAGATGCGACTTAGCCGCGAGGAGCTAGCCGCTCAGAACCAGCTTATCACCGCACAGTTGGCTACGATGCAAGACTCTCTGCACTTCGAGCGCACCAAGGAGGACTTATCGAGCGAACCCTTTTTCCGATTAGGCAGCGGCACCGGCGGTGCAAACCGCCGGACGGTCGAGCTTTTCAATCTGGGCGGACGCATTACCGGCATTTCCGCGCGGGTTCTCGTTCCCGCAGCAGGCATTTCAGTCAGCCTCCAACCGAGTGATGTTTGGGACACCAACAACCGCGCAGAACTTGCCATCGTCGGCTTCGGAGGCAACCCATGCCCAAACTGTGAATTTGAGCTGGCCTATTCAGACAAGCTTGGCAGGCCTCACACCAAGCGATATCGCATTCCAGGAGATGCTCACAATCTCGAACAACTGCCAAACCGGGCCTAACAATGAAGGGGCGTTAGGCGCACTAAGCACATGAACATTAGCTCGGGTTCTCTTTTTCATTTCACTCCGAAGTTCGAGTATCTTCAGAGCATCATCGAATCTGGATTCAAGTTCCGTGCATGCTGTGAGGAGTTGCCACTTTCGGGCTACCGGAGCTGCATTTTCGACCAACTCGGTATTGTGCGACACGTTCACGACCCGTTCGTTATCTGCTTTTGCGATCTTCCACTCTCTGCCAGCCAAGACCACCGGCTGCAATACGGCCAGTATGCCATAGCCATGACCAAAGAATGGGGAATGATGAATGAGGTCACTCCTATTCGATACGTCCATGCTCATTCGCCCGACTTCACGAGCGAGACCTACAACAAGGTCTTGGATTTGCCTTACTACTTGCAGGAGCACGGACACGATCTCTTTCGGCTCTTGAGCCATATATCAGCGGAGTCCGGCGATGCAGAGGCACCTACCGACGCCGACTTTCAGAACCTGCCCAACGGCGTAAAGAAGATTATGGCGTCCGCGAACGCCGAGTTCATGAGCCTTTTATCCCACATGAACAAGGTTATGCAATACGTCCGAGCATACGAAGGCGATTGGACAGACCGCGCCAACGGCCAACCATCGCACCGAACTTTCTACGACGAGCGCGAGTGGCGAGCCGCTTCACCCGCCGAAGATGACAGGATCGCTTTCAAGTTTCGCGACATTCGGCATCTTATCGTGACATCGGACGCCGAAAAGAAGACCCTCTCCGAACAAATTATTGCAGCGTCTGACGATTTAGAGGTCGATGACGAAACACAAGTTTGGAGCAAGATTCATATCGGAGAAGAGCTTCTTCGTGACATCTAACCGTGCGCCTGACCATGCGCTGCGGCGAACGGCTCCACGTGTCACGGTAGCTGATATTTCTGGCTCGGACCCGTCTCGTCCGTGCGGGCCGTTGTCCTACGCCCGGTCGCTTTTTCCTCGCCTCACCCCGCAGCTACCGCGCCACGCTCCGCCGTCGCCGAGCTTGGGGGCGTTAGGTGTCCTCCTCGCCAATTGACAACACGCACGCTTTTCCGCACGCTTCGCGCATGACTTCACTTCCTGTCACCCAAGCCCGCTCCAGGCTCTATCAACTCCTTGATGAGGCCGCCGATTCTCACGAACCCATCCAGATTACCGGCAAGCGTTCCAACGCCATTCTCGTGTCGGAGGATGATTGGCGTAGTATCCAGGAGACGCTTTACCTGGTCTCGATTCCCGGTATGCGCGACTCTATCCGAAAGGGCATGGCCGAACCGCTCGCCAAAACCTCCACCAAACCCGGCTGGTGAGTTGGTCGATTACTTACACGAAACAAGCGCAGAAGGACGCTGGGAAACTTGCGTCCTCAAACCTCAGGCCTCAGGCACAACGTCTTCTCGACATCATCGCGAAGGCCCCGTTGCAGAATCCGCCGCCCTACGAAATACTCATTGGAGATTTGGCTGGAGCCTATTCCCGCCGCATCAACATCCAACATCGCTTGGTGTATCAGGTCTATGACACGGAGCACGCTATCAAAGTCGTCCGAATGTGGACTCACTACGAATGAACCAAATAAGCGGTTGAGCGTGACCGTGCCGGGGATGGATAAGGAATCTTGATGGGAGGTCGGAGGGGGTGCCTGTCCACGGCGCTTGCGATTTCCAGACCGGGCACTATCCTGCGGCCAACCAACCCAAAAAATGTCCGAAATCAAATCATCCCCGACAATCACCGCTTATTTAAAAACCTTCTGCGGCTGGAGCGAAGGCATCCGTGCGATCATGCGGAAATATGATCTGCCTTACGAAGAGAAGGACATCATCAAGAACCCCGCGTTTCGTTGGGAAATGGAGCAACGCAGTGGGCAGTCGCTCTCGCCGTGCGTGGAAATCGACGGCCACATGTTGCCTGACATTTCCGGTGAGGAAGTGGAAAAGTGGATGTTAGAGAACGGCTATTTCGAGGTGAATGACGCCGCGCCGGATGCGCCGATTAATTCGTCCTGCACCGATGAGCAGCACGCTGAAATGGCGATGGGTCGCTCGCCGGTTCCGGGAAAAATTCGTTTTCTCGACTGAAACAGACAAATGCCTCGGGCTGAGGCATTTCCTCTCTGAATCATGGAAACTCCCGCAAGCGCATGGAAACAGTGGTTGGCCGAAAACGGTCCGCGGCTGCTTCTTTTCGCCCGCGGTTGGAGCAATTGCCGCCATGATGCGGAGGATCTGGTGCAGGAGGCGATTTTGCGGATGTGGCATCATCAAGCGGACAAGGGCAACGCGACGCCGGACCTGCCGTTAGTTTTCTCGACGATTCGCTTTTGCGGACTCAATCACCACCGCAGCGAGTCGCGCCGCCGGAAGCGGGAAGAGTCAGTGATTTATCTGAATGATTTTCAGGACGTCTGGCTGGACCCGGTGCTCGAAGAGGATGAAGAAGCGGTGATTTTGCGAGAAGCCGTGCAGAACCTCAGCCAAAAGCTGCGCGAGGTGGTGGTGATGAAATTCTGGGGCGGGCTGACGTTTTTGCAGATTTCAGAGACGCTTGCGATTTCGCCGAATACGGCGGCTTCTCGCTACCGTTATGCTTTAGAACAACTGGCGCACGAGCTGCGCCGCGTGAAGGAGGACCGCCATGCAAGCGCCTGATCCCATCGAAACGATCTTGGCCCGCTTGATGCCGCCGGCGCTGAGCGAGGATGGTCAGTCTGGGATAGACGCGATGCTCGACGATCTAGCAGGTCCGTCTAACATCGTTGGGATTTCTTGGCTGAGCCGTTGCCTGATCGGCGGCGGGATCGCGGCGGGGATCGGTGCGTTGTGCGCAGTTGTTCCAATGATTCAGAATGCACCGCTGCCGCCGGTGGCCGTGGCTGCTGCATCTGGATACAGTCTGGTGAGTGCATCCGAGCGGATCGAGTCGGTGACGGACGAGGGTTGGCGGGAAGATTCGGAAGGTTCCGCCATGCACGCTGTGCGGTTGAGTGCCGTGCAGGAAAACAATGTGCGCGACGAGGAGACGGGGATGGTCGTGCGGATTTCTGAACCGCGTGAAGAGATCCTGATGATGCCGATCAGCGAGTTCTATAAGGCACCGGTGTTGAAAAAACCGTTGCTAGGTGAGATGGTCGAAGCCGCAACCCTTTCGGCTGCAAACAATGGCCCAGTGCGAGTGGTGAATGTGGCCGAGAAATGCGCCAGTATTTCAGCCGCTGAAGGAAAAGCCGAGGTCCGCCGCGAGGGAGGGATTTTTAAAGTGAAAATCACCGGACTGAAGGATGAGACGATTTTCGAAGGGAATCTGTCTCAAGCGGATGGAATCGAGAAAGTGCCTGCGGACTGGCACCGGAGAATCCAAGTGCTTTGCCGCACGCTCGACCAAGCACTTGATGGAAGTATGATGCCTCAAAGGCAACCTCAGCCGCGGCTCATTCCGCCGATTTCCCCGAAGCTTGCAAACTAGCGGTCTGAGAGATTTATCAAGGGAATGCCTTGCGTTTTGCAAACCTGCTTCCCATCTTCCGCCGCATGCATCCTGACGTGGCGAAGCTGGTTGAGGCCGGTCGCATCCCCAAACCGGTCGGCGAGCGCCTTACTCAATTGGCTCCCGGAAACTTTTGTGTTCATAAATCATTCGGTGCCGGTAAGGTGATCGACTGGGATCTGCCTGCCAAAAAAGTCACCATCGATTTCGAGAAATCGACGGGTCAGACGATGGAGTTGCAGTTCGCGTTCCAGAAAACCGAATGGATCGGCCCAGAAGATTTTCGGGCGAAAAAAATCGAGCAGCTCGAAGAACTTCGGACCCTTTCCAAGAGCGATCCGATCGCTTTGGTGGTCCACCTCCTCGAAAGCCACGGCGGCAGCATGACTGGCGATGCGCTAGAAAAGGAACTCTCCGGTGCGGTGATCCCGGAACCCGGCTTCAAAAAATGGTGGGATGCAACGAAGAAATCGCTGCGGGAAAGCCGCCTCGCGGTGGTGCCACAAAAGCGCACCGAGGCGATCGTGCTCCGAGTGGGCGACCGCAGCCCGGCACAGGCGCTGGTTGCTGATTTCGAAGCTGCCCGGGATATTAAGGGCATGATTCGTGCCTTGGAAGCCATCGCCGCCGACATTGGAGCTTTCGAGAAGGACACCGAAGCGCTTAAACGCCTCCTTAGCGACATCGATGAAGGCGCGAAAAAAGCGGCCCGCGTGCAGCTCGGCCAAGCGCTCCAACTCGTCGCCGCGCGCGACGAAGTTATCGGCTCGTCGAAGGCTCTCGAACTCGATCCCACCGCCGTCCGGCTATCAGATTTGCTGCTTTCCGCCGATCCCACTCGCTTGGCCGAAGAGGCAGGGGCGCTTCCTTCCGGTCGCCAACGTGCTGTTTACGAAGCTTTCCCAAATGCCTTCGCCGATGACTGGGTGAGTAAGATCGTGCAGGTCTTCGACCGCGTCGGCGCACGTGGCGTCACGGAAATCGCGCGGATTCTGTTGGAGCGCAATTCGATGCCCGCACTCGTCACCCACCTCCGCTCGGCGATCGCCCGCCGCGCCCTCGGCCCGGACGCATTGATCTGGGTTTGCCGTGAGCGCAAAGGCCCGGCACTGGAAGTTTTCAGCGCAGATGTGGGCGCCTCGGTGCTCAATTTGTTGGAAAACGACCATCTATCAGACGGCCCGCGCAAGACCTCGCGGCTCCAGACGCTGCTCGGCGATGACAAGACCTTGCTCACCGATCTCGTCGCGATCATGGACATCAACGAGACCCGCAATTTTGGCCGTCGCCTTCTCGATTGTCCGGTCTTTGGGGATCTTGAGAAAAAATCGCTGATGGCCCGGATCATCAAGGCACGCCCCGAAACCGTCGAGCTAGTCAACGGTATCAACAGCAAACGCCCC
>JAYTLO010000204.1:0-20162 GCA_043729385.1 Akkermansiaceae bacterium | reverse complement strand
GATTTTTCTAAACCTAACAAGGTTATGACTTCTTCTAGCTCCGCGTGTCCCATCAGATAGAAACGGATCAGCTCCATGGCGCGCTTGGTGGGGCGTTTGCCGGTGAGCAGTTGCAACATCAGCGCGGCGATGAGTGCGCTGTAGGTCTGGATGGCCACTCCTTCGGGCGATTCCGCCATCAAGTGACGGTTGCCGAGGATGCTTTTCATCCACTTGAAAAAGAGTTCGATCTGCCAGCGGTAGCGATAAATGAGGGCGATCAATTCTGCTTCGATTTCTAAATCGGTGGCCAGTAGCAGTTCCTTGCCATCCACTTCGACTTTGACCACGCGGATCGGCTCACCCTGCCATTTGTCGCCCAAATTCACCATGCCCTGCCAAGTGACACCTGCCGCGCGGTCGGCTGCTGTTAGAGGGAGTTCCTCGACGATTTCCAGGCGCGGTTTGTTGCGGATGCGGAAAACAAATGAGATGCCGAGCTTGCGGAGTTCCTCGAGGAAGCTGTAGTCGAGGCCGTAGTAGCGGTCGCCGACGATGGACTCGCCCTTTTGCATGAACTTCCGCAAGGCTTTGCGTTCACAGGCATTTCCGTGGGTGATGAGCGCGTCGCTGGGGGCTTGGCGCAGGACGGTGAATTTTAAATGCAGCTTGGCGGCGCGGTTTTGGTCATTGAGCCAGAGCGCCCAATGCATCCGCGGGAGGGCGGGCAGCAAGGTGCCGTCCACGAGTTTGAGCTTGTCGGCGAGGTGGGCGAGCCGGGGATCGCCCCACGAGGTGGGGATTTCGCTGGCGAGTTGGAGGAACACCTGTTTGAGCAATTCGGGGTCGAAAACTCCCTGCCCTTCGGAGAAACTGCCCAGACTCACCGGCCTGGTGCAGACGTCCTCCTGCACTCGCTTGAGATGACTCGCCGCGCAAAGCCCGCGCATGGCATCGACCACTGGATTGAGCAAACCAAAGAGAAACAGACAGAAATGGTCAGACTCTAGCAGTTTGCGTTCGGGGCCGCCGGGCTTTTTCGCGACTTTGGGAGCGGCGGCCTGGACCTTGGCGAGACGTGCGCGGAAATCGTCGAGAAGCTTCCAGCGGGAAAGCTGTTTCTCATCGATCTTGTCCTTCGTCCGGGCCACGAGCGAAGGGAAATAGATCAAATCTAACAGTACCAGCACTTATTTGAATCACCCGGCAGAAAAAGTTCCTGCCCAGCAGGGACTATGCCGAACAGTTCTGGCCCTGGCGATAGTAAACGATGGGCATTCATCCTTGGAATGTGACTCCAACCAGCACTTTCCCGACCTGTTTGGATGCTTGAGCAACCAGAACGGACCGCAGAGGAAAAAGGGAGCGCGGCTGGAAGTACGGTCGCACCTGCCTGCCGCAAAGACAGCCATTTTCAATACCTTGCTCGCGCCAATTTCTCGTTAATCGCCGCCCGACACCAGCGCTGGATGCTGCCTATCACAATGATTGGATTTTGGGAGGGACGGAACCGCGCCCGCAGCGTCTCGGGTTAAGGCGACACGTTTGCGTGGCGACCACGTGACCGTGGAGTTCGAAACCTTGCAGCGGCGGCGCACCGCGATCACGGGGTTGAAAGTTTCATTACAAAAAATCATTTAAACAGAACGGCTTGTAGGGGTTGTCACGGCGCGGCTTGTTGTGCTTCTTGGATTCAAGAGCAAAGTGCGACAGGCTGCCAGCGTGAACTACCAGCACATTGAGAAAGAGGAGCGCTATGCAATTGCAGCGATGCGGGGGCAATACATCAAGGTTTCTGAGATCGCGAAGCGACTCGGAAGGCACCGCAGCACGGTCTACCGGGAACTGAAGCGAAATGCCTCGATGCATGATGGCAATTACCGAGCCAGCCAGCGCGCCGATGATTTCATCGAGTCGATTGGTATTTGCACGCACTGGACTTATCCCGATACACCGTATGGCTATGCCTACGATTCGGTGAAGTCGCGGCTGCTGGAAAGCGGTATCCGCCATGTACGCGACGGACTGAGTGACCGTTTGATCGACCTTGGGAAAGCAGGCATCAATCGCGTTCCAGAAAGATCTCTATCAGGCAATCAAGGGCGATCCGGCCACCGCGGCAATCACGCTCGTCGGACCATCGCTAGGCAAGACCTACGGCTACGATAACGGCTCCCCATTCGGCAAAGGCACGCTCACTGCGAGCGTCGACTGGGGGAACTTCCACCCCCACCCAGGCGGCAATCCATTTAGCCTGCCCTTCGGCTACGCGGGAATCGAAAAGTATATCTGGCATGGCGGCCAGCCGACCACAAATATCGATGAGTTTCCTTACGCTTCCGACATCTACGCGCCCCCCTTCGCCCCTAAGCCGATGACGGCAACGGAACCGGCTACTCGACTTTCGACGGCGGCACCAGCGAGCGCGCCCACGCCCGCTACCTTCCGCGGCTGTTTGCCGAATACTTCCGCAAAGGCATCCGCCGGACGCATAGTTATGAGTTTGCCGATGAGTTCGACAAGCCTGCGGACCGCGAGGCGAATTTCGGATTGATCCGGCACGACCTGACCCGCAAGCTGGCCTTCACTTCGATGAAAAACCTGATCGGCCTGCTGAACGAAAAACCACCTGCCGCCGACTTCACGCCCAGACCGCTGGATTTCGCCATTCAGGTATCTGCTGCGCCGGGCTTCGACCGCACGCAATATGTCCACCACTTACTGCTGCAAAAAAGCAACGGCACCCATTCGCTGCTGATCTGGCACGAGATTGCCCTGGACGACACCAGCGTGCGCCCGTTCCGCCGCGTATCTCAAGCTCCGCCAATGCCGGTCACGCTGAGATTCTCGGCCCCCGTGATAAAAGCCGCGGTTTACGATCCGCTGAAATCGGACCGACCCGCCCGAACTTTCGAAAGGGTTGATTACCTCGCCCTGGACGTGCCGGACCGCGTGATTGTCGTGAGCATCGGGACTTCCGCCGAGGCGCAAGTGAAACACTGACCGCACGAGGATCCAGCTTTGAGCAAAGCACGGAATCGCCGAAGAGACCACTCACCTTCAGGTCAAAGAAGCCTCGGTGACGTTCAATGCAGCGTCCGGTGTCTCGCGTACGGCTCATACGTCGGCAGGTCACCTCCGCTCCTCTATTCTCAAATCCGTCGCAGGCACCCGTCCGCCGTGGATGAGGAATCGTCGTATCAAACTAAAGTAGGAGGCCGTTCACCTTGTCCAACATCAATCCTTCGCTAGGCTCGCCACCGACAAATCAGACTGTCGCACACCCCATTCTGAAACCTACCGTGGAACGTCCGTGACTCACGCACCGAGCCGATATTCCACGTCACGAACACTCTACAATTTCCCGCCAAATCCAACTGCGTCTCAGTCAAATCATCTCCCATCTCAGTTTCCATAACACAAACCCAGAAATAAAAATATGAAAATACCATTTGTAATTCCCGGCTCTACTCCGCTGCTAAGCGGTGTGATAGTCGGTCTTTTCGCAACTTCGCTTACGTCCCGCGCAACCGTTGTTTTCTCCGACGACTTCAGCGAAGCTGAAGGCACGCCAATTCAAGCAAAGTTTCCTGACATCGGGACGGCTTACGACGTTCAGGCAGGCAATGACCCAAGTTTGGACGTCCAAAACGGACAATACATTTCAGACGGTGCAAAGCGTGAAGTCTATGCAGGATTTTCTGGAACTGCACTGAGCGCAGTCAACCCGATCCTTACCGTTGTCATCAGTGGCAACTTCCAGCGGAATGGAGGAAGCACCCCAACAGTCGGCGGCCTCAGCCTCTATCAGGATGGTAATGAGAAAGTTTATATCGGAGATAGGTATACCGACGGAGCAAATTGGGGAGTGGAATTTTCCGGCCAAAATCAAGCTGCCGAGTCCCTAAATTTTGCAGGGCAACAGACCGCTACTTTTGTTTACAACTTCAACACCGGCGCCTCGGCTCTTTACAGTGGACCAGCGGCCAGTGGGACCCCACTGTTGAATTTTCCGGCGAATGCCGCAGTCGCGGGCTACAGTCCGAACCGTATCAGACTACTCAGTGACCTCGGTGGCGACATTTCAATCGACAGCATCAGTGTCGATGTCGGAAATGTGGCTTTGCCTGCGATCACGCAGTTTACGGCGAACAAGACGGTTCTGATCAACGGAACTTCGGTCGCGTTAACTTATGCCACTGCGGACGCCCTCTCGGCCACCATCACTCCCACTCCAGGCACCGTGCCACTCACGGGGACGGCTAACGTGACGCCTCCGATCAATTCGGATACGGATTACGTGCTCACGGCAACCAAAGGCGCGATGTCGACATCTGCCAACCTGAAGGTAAGAACGGTCGCCGGCGGGCCGGCGAGCTTCCGCTACGTGCGATTCAACCTCAAGAAAACCAAGGGGGGAAACGCACCGATCATCTCGCAGGTGGCCGAGTTTCAATTCTTCAACGGCGCATCGCAAGTGCTCGTGAATTCCGCCGCAAACGACGGTGGCTACAGCCCAAGCGGGGAAGCGCCGCAATACATCATCGATGGCGACATCAACACCAAGTGGCTCAATTTTGAGACACGAGGTCTAATATTCGACTTCGGAAGCACCAAAACGTTCTCCAGTTATGAATTCGCCACAGGAGGTGATGCCCCCGAGCGCGATCCTGTTCGTTGGACGATGGAAGGATCGAACGATGCAACGACTTGGACACTAATCGATAACCTCACCGACTTCGACTTCCCCACACCAGAGGCCAGATCCACTTACATCAATGCACCGATTCCACTGCCAGGAACCTCGCTGATTCCCACCGTGCAAATTACGGCTGTTCCTGCGGTTCTGATTGTTGGCGACTCAGTGACCCTCAGTTACAACTCAGCTGGCGCAGTGAGTGCCACGCTCAATGGGAACTCCGTCTCAGTGAATGGCACCCAGACCCTAACGCCTGCCGTCGATACTACCTACACCTTCGCGGTGACCTCCCCAAGTGGCTCCGTCAGATCGGCATCGGTCTTCGTGGACGTTGTCACTCCAGCAATCAATACCATTAACTACGCAAACTTCACCGGCTCATCGAATGAACTTGCGCGTTCCGGCAGTGCGGCAATTGCTCCGAATGGTTTCTCCGGCATTGCAAATCCGGGTCCGGTCCTTCGCTTAAATCAAAACGCCCAGAACTTGAATGGTGTTGCTTGGTTCCGCTTTCGGCAATCGCTCAGCGGTGGATTCCAAAGTTTCTTCGACCTTCAGTTCATCAATACTGGTGACGTGCAAGATGGAGCGGACGGCATTGCCTTCATTATTCAAAATCAAGCTGCCGGCACAGGAGCATCCACCAATTTCAAGGGCTTCGCCTCGAACTCACTTAACATCACCTTCGATTCTTTTAACAATATCGATGCCGATCCAGCAGATCCGAGCAACGCATTTGTAAAAATCACCTCGGGCGGCACTACACTGGCTACGGCAAATCTGGCTGATTTCGCGGGCCTCGGTAACCCTTACGATCTAACGACTACCGACCAAGCCTCGGCACCCTACGCAGTTCGCGTAGATTACGCTCCAGGCGACATGGATATCTACATCAACGGAGTTCTCGTGGTCGATAGCCTCGTCGTCGACCTCAGCACACTGGGTGCCGTTGACGGCTCGGGTAAGGCGATTGTCGGTTTTGCGGCCAGCACGGGTTTCTTCTACGAGACTCATGATGTTTCGAAATGGACACTCACTTCAGGCGATCCGAACGCGGTGCCGTTCTTGATTACAGACACCGTGCTCACCCCTACGGCGAACCCTACATCCGTAGCGCTGACTTGGACATCGCAAGTGGGTAAAAACTATACCATCGACTCGTCCACGAACCTCGTTAACTGGATCACGCTGTCCGGCGTGATTCCAGGAGCAGCCAGTTCGACAACGGGCAGCGTGTCGTTTACCGCAGGTGCCAAGCGCTTCTTCCGTGTATCAAGGCAGCCATGATTTCCTGACCCCGTTACCAGCAGGATTATCCGCGAAAGTGGATAATCCTGCTTAATTCGAGAAAGCAGCCCGGCTCTTCCGATTCCGATCGTGAGAGCCGGGTTTTCTCTTCCCGCTATAACGTTCACGCCTCCGGTGACGCTCCGGTTTCTATCACTTGGCATGATTTCAACACACTACAGCAGTAGAACCTAAACCTTCTGTCGGCAGCTGTGCAAAAATACAACTATTGGATGATAAATAAGAAGTTCGTTTTCTACCCGCAGCGTGGAATATTCCGATTCAACAGATTAAACAGCCATGAAACCAAACCCAACCCTAAGTCTTGTAAAATCGGCTTTCACTATTGTGGAACTGCTGGTGGTCATTGTCATCATTGCCACTTTGGCGACCATCACCACGATGGTAGTTAGCAAGACCCGCACCAGCGCCCGCCTCGTCGGTGATCTCGCCAAACTCAAATCATTGACATCCGCAATCATGTCCACCTGCTCGGATGGCAATGCGGTTGACCCCAATTCTTGGGTCTATCGGGATGAAGAGCTGAAAGGTCTCTACGGGAGCAAGGAAGAGGATACGCCGGATATGGTCCGGGATTACCTCGGCGACGACAAGACAGTCCGGGCATCGCTGGAATTCATCCGACAATACAAAATCGATTTGAAAAAGGACAAGTATCCTTCTTCTTTTACCTTCAATGACGTGCTCTTCACCAAGGCCGTCGCCGGCGATGGTTATCCGCCACAAAATCCACCGAACTGGCTGCGCCGGCCGATTTCTCCAACCCTATTCATGAGTCGTGCGGCAGACCGCCCGGTATTGTTTCTCGGCACCCGCAACGGAAACTTTCCGAATACCGTCGGTCCGGGAAACCCGAATTGGCTCAACCCGATTTACACCGGCAAAAACATCAGCGGGCCGAATGGTGGTGACAAAAGCTTCAAAAAAGGTGGATTTAAGGTCCCGGTGGCTTTCGGCGACGGCTCCGTCCGGTATGTGGATTTCTCGGAGCGTATCAAGCAATTCCCGTTGGATAGTGATCCGTGGTGGAACCTGTAAAATGCTTGTTTTCAAGGGATGTGCGACACATCCCTTGAGGGGCACAATAGTCCCGAGCCTGTCAAAACGCCACCACCCTTGGGCTTAAAGTTTTTCCAGCCTTGCTCTCCGCTGCAAGGACTCTGCGGTTTTCGGAAATCATCTTCTAACATGATAAGCCGCACTGCCGTGGTTTCCTTGGCATCCGGCAGAACCACAGTCAATGGATGCTTAATGCCCTCGACCCGAGCTACAGTCCGATTTCGATCCAAAAAGTGATCGGTTGGTCCTTTTTCCATTCTGTATAAGTGCCGGCATTAAACCAGACGCGGTCTTTCTCACCCCAGACGCCGTAGCCCGTATACCAATGGAAAACCCGCGGGTCGAAATTGAATGTCACCGCACCGAGATCCGTGAGCGCCTCGATGGGATGCACCAGTGGGGCACCGATGTCGTTGGAAAGCGGCTGAAGGACTTTGACTGCGAGATTGACGCTGTGGTTGCCTTCGATAGTTTTGTTAGGAACAAATGAATAATCGACGCGGATGCCGGAGGGAGAGCAGAGGATGCGCTGGGACCAAGTAAAAAGCTTCGCGGGTGCCTGGGTGATTTCGAACACCTGGTTGCCATCCGCCGTGATTGAAGAACGGATTGTAGGCAGGTTTTCGCCTGCATCGAATTTCTGGCCGTCGCCCTCGAAGTTCCAGCCATCCACCTTCACCAGCGGCTTGCCATCGGCCTTGTAGATGACGGGAATGGAGCCGTCCCTAAGCAGGATCAAGCCGTAGCGGTCGTTCTGCCACTGCTCGAAAACGTCGCCGGTTTGTGCTTCCGGCAGGAGGTTCTTGATGGAGGGTTTAGGGAAACCTGCTGGTGCCTCAGCATCGAGGCGGTGGGCTGCGGTGATTGCGAAAAGGAATGCAGCGCCTTTTTCCGGCGGGCTGGTGAGCAGCAGGTCCACGCTCTCGATGGCCTTGTCCGGAGCGGGATTGTCCCAAGTCATTTGATAGAATCCGCTATCGTCCTTACCCTTCCAAGCAGGTGCCGCACCGCCGAGGAAAGCCTCGCCACGCGCGTATTTCCCGGTTTCCCGGAACTCCGCGATGGCTTCCGGTTTCACCTCCACATCGACGTAAGGCGGTGGCATGCCGGGTATCCAAATGCGGCGATCTTCGGCATAGTAAACCCGATAGATGAATGCAGGGATGCCACCTGCCGCCGCATGCAGAAAGTGCAAGCGATCCGCCTTGCAACCGACTGGGATGCCTTTCACCTCGCTGGCTCCACTTTTCCCACCGATGGCGACGACCTTGCTGGCGAGGACGTGATCCACGCCGGCAAGCGTTTGGCGGCCTTTCGGGAAATCGAAGAGGGCGGGCACGTCCACCGCTTGTTTTGCGAGATCGAGCGGGGTGAATGACCACCGCACCACCGCATCACCACCACCGGTAATGCCGTCCGCCGTGAAGCGACCGCCGAGATTAGCGACGAGCGTGGTGAAGACAAGTGCCTGCTTGCGAACTGCGTAGTCGAGATTGCGCGTCTGATTGACGACGACACGGCCTTTGCCCAGCGCCACCTCGCCGATGAAAGAAGGGATCGTGAGCGGATGGAAATTTCCGGTGAGGCGGGTGTGAGCGAGGCTGTCGTTTTCTGGACGGCCGGGTTTATTGATCCCGATGCCGTCCACGCCGCCGAAGAGGTTCATGCCCGCGGCAAACAGGCTGTCGTGCGAAAGCCCGGAGGTGATCGGAGAATAGCCATTCAGATAGGCGGTCGGCAGGGCGTAGGGTTCCACGCCGAGAGGCACGCCAGAAAGAGTGGAAATCCACTTGGCCGAGTCAGCGTCCGCTTTTTGGACGAAGAGATTTGCCCCGGCTTCCACGGCGGTTTTCACCGCAGCGGAATCAAGGTCGGCGAGGACCGATGGATCTTCGCCATCGAGCACGATCAACTTCGCAGCGAGAATCTGCGCGATGGTCGGCTTCGCGGTGACGGTGCCTTCCAGGCCCATGCGCCCACGCAGCGCGACGAGGCGTTTCAGGTTGGTGAAAACAATCAGAGTCCGGTCTTCGGCACCGGGAATCGCAAAGGGTGAGGGTTCGCCGGTCCAATGCAGAAGGTTTTGGAAAATCCGGTCCGCAGCGGGTTCCACCCCCAGCGCGGCGCGGAGGTTGAGCTGGCAAAACACCACCCGTCCCCTGCCCTCCGCCACTTCCAGCACCGGCGCATGGCGTGAGCGGACATGCATTCGGGTGAGGCCGCTTGCGGGAATCTCCAACGGTTTCCAAACGCTGATCCAGTCCTTGTCGCGGGTGTTCCAGTATTGGAAATCCCGCGTCAACAAGCCATCGGTGATCGCCGAAGGACCACCCGAATAAGCGAGCGACGAAATATCGGGCGACTGCGTAAAACGCCGTGATAGGAATCCCGGCAGCGAACGATGATCCAGCACGATGACCCGCCCGCCGCTGTTCACCTTTGCGCGCAATACCGGCAACTCGGCGGGATCCGCCTTGGAAAGCGCGTCGAATCCGACGAGCAGGGTGTTGTTGGGAGTGGCGGCCCAGTCCGCGATTTTCGGGATGCGGGAAAATTTGACCTGTTGGCTTTCTAGGTATTTCGAAATCGACCCTTCGGGATCGAAGACAGTGAGCTCCTGTCCGGCGGGGAGTCCGGCCTTCCGCGAAGCGAAGGCGGTGACGATGATGTCATCTCGGAAATAGCCCGCATATCCCGCGGCGCGGACTTCGACATTCAAGCGGTAATCGCGGTCCTCATTGCGGGCAGGGAGAGGGAAATCCAGTTCCACATCGGCGAAGGCGCCGCCCGCCATCAGACCGCTCCAGTCTTTGGTGGCGATCGCTTTTTCCCCGTCGAACAAAGTCCACTTCGCGGACACTTGGCGACTTCCCGCCAGATCATGGAGGACCCGCTGGCGGGTCTGCATTTTTTCCCCGGCCGTGAAGCGGGTGCGGCGGTCCACCGAAGCGGCGATGAGCGGCTGCGCCCAACGGCCCACGCTGCGATCCACATGGATGATCTGTGCCGGGAACCCGGCCACGCGGGCAGACTGGACGGTCTGTTTGCGCAGCGCGGCACCGCTGAGAACGTGCAGCGAGGCATTGTCGCGACCTTCCAGATTGACCCAGCCGGCGGAGCTTGTTAGCTCGGGAAAGACGCCGTTTTCGTAGTAATGACCTTCCGAGAAAAACGTCGCCTGCCCTTCGATTGAATCGACGTCCGGGTTGTTTCCTCCGGCTGGAAGAACAGCATAGACCTCCTTTTTCCCCTCGCGCAGATAGGCCGGGCGATCTTCGGGATGCAGGAAGAACCAGTCTCGCCGTGAGTCGGGGTAGGGCCAGCCGTGGCGGTCATAGACTTCCGCACCAGGGATGAGGTTCGGGATGCCACCGCTGTTCGTGACCAGCCGGGTGGGATCGTATTTCCGCTGCGCCTGATAGGCCTTGTTCATGCGTTCCGCCTCGCCGGGGCCTTGAAAGTTCAGCTCGTTGCCATAATCCCAGAATAGCAGGCCCGCGTGGTTGATGAAATTTCGAGCGTAGGAGCGCAGCGTGGCCTCCATCCGCTGCCACAGGATTTCCTCCTGGAAGGCATAGGTCGGGCGGTGGAGCGCATTCATGCCGTCGATCTCGATCTTGATCGGGATGCCCATTTCTTCGGATAGATTGATGCCGATGTTGCCCGCCATCAGCGTCGGCTCACCGCCGGTGTAGTAGTAGCGGACCATCCGCGAATAGAACGGCCGGGCAGGCCAGGCGACGGATTCAAACGGCACGAAGTGCGACGAACCCAGCGGGTTGATGCGCTCGCCGTTGAGGGTGAAATGCCCTCCCTGTTTCTCAAACTGGCGGAAGCCGAAACGGTCGCGCCGCACATCGCCGGGAAGCTCGACGCGGAATTCGTAGAGTTCCGGCGTCTCCGGCGACCAGAGTTTCGCGTCGGGCACATTGATCACGCCGGTCTCGACAATGACGGTTTTTCCGGCGGGAATTCGCACGCTGGGAAGACTTTTCGAAAGCGCCAGTTCGCCCTTGTAGATCAATTTGACAGTGGGAGAAACGATCGCGTCTCGATTGCCGTCATTGGCGATTTCGAGTGTCGCATTGAGCGCCTTGGCTCCTACAGTGCGGGTGCGGATGAAGGTCCACTGCGTTCGCACGGCGGGAACGCCCAACAGCTCCACCATCGCGATGCCCGCGCCTCCGTTCATGGGGCCGGTCACCTTTCGGTCACCCTCGCCCGGGAGGCGGGCGATCCGGCTGCCAGCGGTCACGCCGAGCAGCAGCTCGTGCTTGCCGCCGGGCTTCACCTCCAGCGGAAGCGTCACGACATCGGGCAAATCCCAGGACGAGCGCTCGGCGACGAGCTTCCCGTCGATGAAGATTTTCGCGTGAGCCGAAACGTTTGCGAGCCACAACTGAACCCGCTCGCTTTTCCAATCCTTGGGAATTTCCAAGGTTGTCCGCATCCAGACGGTCGGGCTTTTCGAGCGGGTGCCACAGGGGGCTGCACCGATGTTTTTCCAGCCTGTCTCGGGTGCGGGCTTGTCGAATCCCTCCGGTGCGTCGGTCGCTTCCCAATCCTGTTTCTGCCGTGCGACTTCAGGCCGCGCGCGATTTTCAACCAGTGAATTCCGCAACCACCAATACTCCGGCGACTTGCGACCCGCAGTTTCCAGATGAATGCGGATCTTGTAAAGAGTGGCTCCGGCCTTGCCCTCGGCCGTTACGTTTATCGGCAATTTGAGCGATTCCTGACTTGCCGGTTTCACGTTCACCGAGACTTCGTCTTCGGCCAGAGGGGTGCCGAAAAAATCCTCCGCACGGAAATACACTTTCAGATCAAACGGCAGCGCCGAGCGGTTCCTGACCGTCACGTCGCTGTCGCCCTTGTCGAGAGCCAGCGCTTCCTCGAACTCCGCCGGCCGCAGACGCACCCGGCCGAAACCATTGTCGTAAAGCTGATCCAGCCACTGTGCGCGGAACGACAGAACCCCGGATGGATTCGCTTTCGTGAGCGGCAACAGAGTGGCGCCTTCTCCGCCGTTCCAGCGATTCGTCCACCCGCTGGGCTTGGGTAATTCCCCACGGTCATACCGCACCTTCGTGACCAGCCGCGACTCGTCCCACTCTACGACCACCGGCCAGTCCGAATCGGCTTGTGACGGCAGGGCGACGGGAACCTGCCAGCCGAAGCCGACATCGGGCGCGGGCAGGAGTTTGCCCCGGTTCGGGCGATTGAACACCTCGAGAATGGACAATCCCCTGCCCGCGCCATCGCTCACCGGGTCATCGGCGAGCTGGGTCAACCGGTCGGTGAGATCGATTTGCCAAGCCGGCGTTTCTGGCTGGCGATTGGTGATTTCCGCTGCCTGAAGTGTGGCGCAAGCGATGAGACAAAGATTGATGCGTCGGAACATGGAGACAAATTGATCGACATTACCCGGTTAGGAATCAGGAGGAGTTTAGGGCTGTCCGGCAGTTTCCCGGATGAACAGATTACGGAACTGGATGCGGCCGTTTTCGTGCTGGAGGCCGAGCGGACCCCGCGCAAGCAGACCGGGGAGTTTCGCGGTCGGATTTCAGCGATTCAAGATAGGCCGTCAGGTCGGTGAATTGTTCCAGCGTGAGGCCGGCATGAAGGCCCGCGGGCATCAGGGACAGCGGGCTGGCAATGCGGTTTTTGAGATCCTTCTTAAAAATTGTCATGGATACACCGGCGGCATCCACCAGCGAGATGCTCTCTCCGGTTTCGGATTTTATCATGCCTGACAAAGTCCCGCCTTGCAGCGTTTCGAGGATGGAAATCTGATAGCCGTCGCGGACTTTCTTGCTTGGATAGAGAATGGAATCGATCAACTCCGCCTGGGGCAATTGGGCGCCGATGGTGGTCATTTCCGGGCCGATCGGGTTGCCGTAACCGGCGACGGCATGGCAGGAAATACAGCCGACCTCGTGAAATACCCGCTGGCCGCGGACCGGGTCGCCCGGAGCGGCGAGGGCGGACCGCGAGTAGTCCTCCACGGTGAGGACCTTGCCGGTCGTGGCGAACAACGCGCCTTTCCTGGCGGTGTCATGGTCCTTGTAAATTTCCCTCAGCTCCGCGATCACGCTTGCAGCCAGTTCACCGGCGCGGGATTCCAGGGCAACAAGGACTTCCTCCCGAATGACCCCAAGCGCTTTGCGAGCCTCTGTCCGCACCGCCAACCGGGGACTCGCGAGACCCTCCAAATAAACGTCCAAAGCGCGGGCGTCCGGGTGCCGGACGAGTGCGGCGAAGGCATCGTCGCGGGTGTCGGTCCATTTCCAGAGAACCAGCAACAGCGGCAGGGCGGCGGGTGACGGCGAATTCCCCAAGGCTTTCACGGCTGCGGCGCGTTCGTTGAGGGCCGGGGATTGTGCGAACGGTTGCAAGGCGACGAATGTCCCTTCCGTGGAAATTTCACCCAATGCTAGGATGGCGGCAATCCGAACGGCTTCGTCAGAATCTGCTAATGCCGAAGTAAGGACGGGAATGGCATCTACCCGACGCATCGGCGCCAAGGCGGCGATCGCGCTGGCGCGCGCGGGATGACCGGTGCGAACAAGATCCAACAGCGCGGCGGCGCAGGCCTCGCCTCCGATCTGCCCTACGTTTTGAATCGCCTCCGCGACGAGATTCGCGTCCGGCGGTGGATTGCGTAAAATCCCGATCATCATTTCGGCCAAGCCGGGATCCTTGAACGCAACGAGCGCCCGCATGATGTCGCGGCGGCAGCATTCGTCCGTCTCCCTCGCAAACTGCTCGCGCAAGGAACCGGTGCATTCGCTGGCGCCGGCGGCTTGGAGACTGGCGACGGCCGCCAGCCGCACGGAAATTTCAGAGTCGCGGATCCCGGCGGAAAGCGCGGCCACAATGCTTCCGGAGACCGCCCAGGCGACCGACTTCACAGGCGCGGGATTGAACACCGGATGGTAGGACCACCACTCCCCTTTCCATTGCGGGAACTTCCGGTAAATGCCGCCTAGCAGCCCGAGCGCCGCCTCGCGGGCGGCACAGTCGCCGGGCGACCTGGCGATTTTCGCGAGAACGGCGACCAGGGTTTCATCGTAAGTCTCGCGCAGTGCGCAGACCGTGGCGTCGCGTACCACGGGTGATTCGTGGACGAGTCCCCCGGCGATGCGCTTCCACACCTCCGGATGCTGGCTTCCAATCCGGTTCAGCGCGGTAAATGCCGCGAACCGGGCAAACGAATCGTTTTGAGCCAGCGCGGCTAGCAGAGCGGAAACCGAGCCCGGATCCGCGATCCGACCGAGCGCGGTCGCACCATGGAACCGGAGGGAAGGGTCCGCATTCGGATCACCGACGGTGGCGGAGAGCGCGGGGACAGCGGCGGCAGTGCGGCGCAGACCCAGCTGGCGCATCGCTTGGCGGCTGAGTGCGAGGTCTTTCGTTTCCGAGACCAAGGCGATTATGGAGGCCCGCGTGGATTGACCACCGTCCATGCCGTCGAGCGCCCACAACGCGTGTTGCCGTGCAATGGACAGCGCGGCCGAATTTACAAGCACTGTCGCGAGGGCGGTACTTGCTTTTCTCTGCTGAAGCTGACGCTGCGCGGTCAGCCTCACCGTGCGCGACGGGTGCCCGAGGGCGGCGATCAATTCCTCATTTCCGGCCTCGAACGCTTGCCCCATCGCCGCCGGCAAATACCACGACGGCTTCGGCGTGCCGGCGGTGGTGTTGGTAAACGTCGCCTTCCACAAGCGGCCGACTTCGACGTTGGCCTTGGTATCGCGGTGTTGCCAGTCGCAGATGTAGAGGCTGCGTTCGTCCGCCGACCAGGCGATGCCGACGGGGCGGAAATCCTCCGGCGGGCTGGGAAACAGTTCCTCGTGCTCCGAGACCCGATAGGTCGCTCCCTCGCGCCGGACCGGCACCCGCATCACCTGGCGCTTGCCGAAATCCGCGAGGAACAGATTGTCGCGATATTCCTCGGGCAGGACATCGCCGAGATAGCAATCCATGCCAGTGGCCGAGCCACCGCCAAAGTCGTGCATCATCCACAGCGTGTGCGGCTGGCGGGGATTGAAATCGTACGGATAGCCGTATTCCCCGCGGTCCACCATGTGGGTGAGTCGGCCCATCCAATTGATTTCGTCGGTATTGTCATAGGTGAAAATCTCGTCCTCCACATTTATCGCCACGTCCAGAATGTTGCGCACGCCGGTGGAGAAAAGTTCCAGGTCCGTGCCATCCGGGCGGATCCGCACGATGTCGCCGCCTTTGAGATCGAGCCTCCGGCCATCGGTTCCGCGCGCCCCGTAGAGGCCTTTGTCGCCGACCGCGATGTAGAAAAATCCATCCATTCCCAGCCGGAAATTTGCCGGGACGTGCTCGTTCCATTCAAGCGCCCATGGCTCCGGCAGCGTTTGTTCGATGAGATCCCGGCGCTCCCTGCCGGTGCCATGATCGTCGGTGAATACCGAGAATTGCGGATTGTGAAGGACGTAGAGTTTGCCTTCCAGATATTGCATTCCGAAGACGGCGTGGAGCTGGTCCGCGAACACGAAGACTTTTCCGTCCGGCTGGAAACAAAGGATCCGCCCGCGTTTCGCGCTTGCGGCGACGTCCTCGCGGATGTCCATCGGGTCCTCGGCGACGAATACCCGGCCATCCGGCGCGCAGCACACCACGCTCGGATGGTTGAGCTGCGGGGACTCGGCCACCAATTCCATTTTCCATCCCGCAAGGGTCTGCGGGACCGGCGCCGCGGAAGCCGTCAGCGTGATACAGAACGCCGCGAGAGCCAGTGACTTCATGCCTGTCATTTCCATTCCCCCGCAAGTGCGTTGAGTTTCCCGGTCGGCAGCGGACCGTCAAATGTCGCCACGCGGTAACGCAGGACAAGAGGCTTCCCGGCGGCCAGCTTGACCTCGCTCTGAGCGACGATGCAGGGATTGAGCATCCTCACGCCGCGCTGGTTGTGCCACAAAGTCGGCGGATTCGACGGAGGATTGAAAACGGCGGCACCGATGATTTTCCCGTCCGGCAGTTTCTGCTCGCAGCCATACCACGCGGCGTCCGGCCAGTCGGTCTCCGGCTTGAGGTGATTGGGATTTTCCAACGCCGACTCGCCGTCAGGTGAGAAAATGCGGATGTCTCCGTCCTTGCGCACCCGAAGGCAGAAGCCGCTGAAGCTCCAACGCGCGAGGGTGACGTCCGCCTTCGGCGTGAGCTGATAAACGAGGTCGAGGATGTTGAGGCCGTCCGCGAAGGTCGAAGTGGCCTGGAGTTTCTCCGCGATGACGAGCGTGTCCCCGGCCATCCAGTCGTTGAATGAGGTGAAGCTGTTGGAGCCTGTTTCAATGGACCTGTTGACGATCCGGCGGTCCTTGACTGGCGCGTATTCGCCCCAGCCCCAGAAGTCCGAATCCTTCTCACCGTGCATCTCCACCCAGGCGAAAAACAGCCCGCGATGGTGCTTGTGATCGTCGGGCACGAAGTCCGTCACCACGATTCCCCCAGGCGTTTTCAGAGGATGGAAATAGCCGCCCGCCTCCAGCGGCAGACCCGAGTTGGGTGGGGGCGAAAGGTTGTAGATAAAGACGGAATTGCCGCCTCGCAGGAATTCGAGCTGCGTCGGCGAGCGCTGGAATTCGCCCGGCTGGCCGTATGCGAAAGGCAGCGCGAGCAGGGGGGGGATGGCGAGAGATCGTATGTCCATATGGTCGTTTGAGAAATCGAATGTTGCTTCCCGTTGCCTGGGATTAAGTTTTTTGATCGCCGGATAGAAAAGTCGCAGTCTGCGCCATGGGCGGCAAGTCCCGGATCGTTATCCCCGATTGCGCCGTCGCCCCGTCCGGGCGGCGCAAGCACTGTGATACCGCAGCAGTGCGATCCGGATGCCGGATCGTGGACGGGTGTGTTTCATTGAGGTTTTTCAAACTTCGAGGATTGCCCGCCCATTGATTGGCGCGGGTCACGGCCCCTCCCATGAAACAATGCCCGAAATTCTTCGCAACATCGCAGCCATCATCCATTAGTTGGATCGCGCTACAGGTTGCACGCTTTCGTGTGTTCCGATACATGTGGCTTCCCGTCATGTTTCCCATGTTCCGCCAGACCCTCGCCGTCGCATGTGCCACCTTGCTTGTCTGCCATGCGGTTCCGGCGTTTGCCAAGGTCGCGGAGGTGAACCAATTGAGCTTGGCGGAAGCCGCCGAAAACCTGCCTGTCAAACTGCTGGGCGTAATCACCTATTGTGATCAGAGGGAGGGACGCGCCTTCATCCAAGATGAGACCGGCGGTGTGTTTTTCCATCCGCCGCCGCCCGTCCAAGGTCAGCCGGAAATCAAAGCGGGAGAACTGGTGGAGATTGTCGGCGTCACCTGGCGCGGTCGATATTCGCCGAGCATTGCGGGTGATCCGGCGGATGAATCGATCCTCTCTCTCGCCTCGGGAGTCAAGCCGGTCCGGCTCAAGATCGTCGGCGAAGGAGTCCTGCCCGTGCCCCAGCAAGCAAGCGTGGACCGGATCAAGACCGGGGAATTTCACAACCAGTTCGTGACGGTGAGGGGCACGATCCAACAAGTGCGGATTCAGGAGGACCCGGGGTGGTCCGGCATCCGCGTGGAACTCGGAACGCGCCATGGCAGCATCATCGCGCTGGTAAAACGGAAGCCCGGTGAAAGCGGATTTCCCACGGACTGGGGGGGCAACGAGGCGGAGGTGACCGCCGTGGTTGCCGGCACGGGCGATGAGTTCGACCGCTTTGTGGACCCGTGGCTGGCGGTGGAGTCTACCAAGCAGATCATTCCCGACTTCGAGGCGTCGCAGCTTGCGCTGAGTCAGCCGGTGCAGAGTTTCCGCAATCTTCTTCAATACGCTCCCACGTCGAAAGTGGCGGGCAGGGAGCGGGTTCGCGTGAACGGGATCGTCACGATGGTGAAGCCGGGTTACGGGTATTTTCTCGGTAACACGGAAGGCGGCATTTGGGTGGAAGTCCCTCTTTCACCTATCCTGCAGCCGGGCGACAGCCTAGACATGGCAGCCTATCCGGCGCGGAGGGATTGGCAGGTCTATCTGGTAGATCCCTTGATCCGTATCCTCAAGCACAATGAAATATTGCCGCCCCGACCTGCGGCGGTGGAACAGGCGGCAGCGGGAAACGAGGAGGCCGCTCTGGTGGAAATCCACGGCCAACTCGTCGATCAACTTGTCACACCGTACTATATGTTGTTTTTCCTCGAAGCGTCAGGCTTGTCGTATTCGGCCCGGCTTGACCTGCCGGAAGGCACACGGGAGCCACCCGCACTCGAAGTTGGCAGTTGGGTCAGCCTCACGGGCATTTGTGAAACGGGCAAACAGCCTAAACCGGGTGAGAACCCGAAAATGGCCTTTAGCCTTCTGCTCCGATCATCCTCGGATGTCACCGTTCTTAGGCACGCCCCTTGGCTGAATGCCCGCAAACTCAGGTGGCTGCTCGCCGCAGTGGGTTTCGGCCTGCTCCTGGCCTTCGCTTGGATCGCTCTTCTGCGCAAGCAGGTTGGGCGACAAACCCGCGCCATCGCCCGTGAAATGTCCGAGCGCACCACCATTGAGGAGCGCCAGCGCATCGCCCGCGAACTCCACGACACGCTGGAACAGGAACTCGCCGGCGTGAACATGCATCTGGATGCCGCAGCCGACTGGGTGGTGGACATGCCGCCACGAATCGTCAATGCCATTACCCGCGCCCGGGAAATGCTCCAACACAGCCGGGCCGAAGCCCGCCGCTCGATTCTGGACCTGCGCTCCCTCACATTGGAAAAGCTCGGCTTGGCGGGGAGCCTGCGCGAAATGGTGACGGCGTTTGAATCCACCACGCCACATCTGTCCTTGGAAGTCTCGGGCAAGGTCCGCCGCCTTGAGCCGCAGGTCGAGTTCCACCTGCTGCGGATCTCCCAGGAAGTCACGAATAACGCGATCAAACACGCCAACGCGGACCATATCTCCATCGTGCTGGAATTCCTACAGGAGACCGTACGCCTGACCATCACGGACGACGGCGTTGGATTCGATCCCCCGACGGCGAATCCCTCCCGTTTCGGCCTGCGCGGCATCCGCGAGCGGGCCGGTAAAATCTCCGCGAATTTCTCGCTTGTCAGCAAACCCGGCCAAGGGGTCTGCATCACAATCACCATTCCCAACCCATGAATCCAACATCCGAAACCATCCGCATTCTCCTCGTGGACGATCACTTTTTCGTCCGCGAGGGCCTTGCCTCCTCACTCAAGGAAGAGCCGGACATCGAAATCATCGGCGAAGCGGAAAATACCGCAGAAGCAATCGAGCGTTTCCACGACCTCAAACCGGATGTCACGTTGATGGACGGTCGCTTGCCCGGCGGTTCCGGCATTGAGGCGGTCATAGCCATCCTCAAGGAGCAGCCGTCGGCCCGCTTCATCATGCTTTCCATCGACGAGAGCGAGGAAGACATCCACCGCGCCCTGAACGCCGGGGCGCTCGGGTATCTCTCCAAGTCCGCGCCACGCCAGGAACTCCTTCATACGATCCGCGAGGTGGCACAAGGGCGCTTCTACATGCCGCAAGCCTTGGCCCAGAAAGTCCGCCAGCGCCGCCGCCGTGACGAACTCACCGGGCGCGAACACGAAATCCTGCGCCTGGTGGTGGATGGCACCCCCAACAAGAACATCGCCGCCGAACTGGGAATCGCCGAGGCCACGGTGAAAAGCCACCTCAACCACATCTTCGTCAAGATGGGCGTTCAGGACCGCACCTCCGCGACGGTCGCCGCGCTCCGCCGGGGCATGATCTCAATGCCCGACGACTGACCCGCTACGCCCGGGTGACTTCCAAGCGCATAAATTGCCGGGCGCGGGCATTGACGGGTTCGGCGGACGAACCTTGATGGTTTCCGTACCGTCGAGGTTGTCCTGCGGGAAGCCCTCCATCATGACCGCAGGCAGCCACTCGCCGTCCGCCAAGGAAAAACTCGTGCGGTAGCGCCACTCCAGTCCGCCGATCACCGGACGCGGGCGGGTGAAAGTGGACGTTAGATATTCCTGCCCTAGCAGCCTGTCGGATTTGAAGTATTCTTGGAGACGATGTCAATTGGTGGACGCTTGGTCGCTTGCGGATACCGCCTGTCGTGGTC
>JAYTLO010000203.1:0-1075 GCA_043729385.1 Akkermansiaceae bacterium | reverse complement strand
GACCTCCTGGCGCTCGATACGGCTGGCCTGAAAAGCCGCTTGTCGAAACTCAGGAGGTATCTTTGACGTCCCGACCCTCGAAAACGAAATTAACACGCTTGAAGAAGCGATGGGCGCGCCCGAGTTCTGGAATGACTCGGACAAGGCGAAGTCCATCAGCTCCAAGGCCGCGGGCCTGAAGAAGAAGTTAGATTCGTTTCTTAAACTCGAGTCCCGCGTGGAGGACATCGATGGAGGTGTCTCTCTAGCCAAGGAATACGATGATGCCGATCTCGCCCGCGAGGCGCTCGCCAATGCCAAAGGCTTGGAAGACGACATCCGCGCCTACGAGCTGCTAACGTTGCTCGACCAACCGAGCGACATTTCCCCGTGCTTCCTCGTCATCTCGGCCGGCGCCGGCGGAACTGAAGCGTGCGATTGGGCGCAAATGCTCCACCGCATGTACACCCGCTGGGCCGAGCGCAAGGGCTACACCGTGGAGACACTCGACTGGCAGGACGGCGACGAAGCCGGGCTGCGAACCGCCACTTTAAAAATCACCGGCGACCACGCCTATGGTTTCCTGAAAAACGAGCGTGGCGTCCACCGACTTGTCCGGATTTCCCCGTTCGACTCGAATGCCAAACGTCACACGTCGTTCGCGTCGATCGACGCGACACCGGAAGTTTCGAAGGAAATCAAGATCGAGATCCTCGACAAGGACATCGAAATCACCACCACCCGTTCCGGCGGCAAGGGCGGGCAAAACGTCAACAAGGTGGAGACCGCCGTCATCCTGCGCCACCTTCCCACCGGCATCCTCATCCGCTCGACTGCTGCTAGAACGCAAGGTGCGAACAAGGAGCTCGCCTTCGACATCCTCAAAGCCAAGCTCTACACCATCGAGGAGGACAAACAAAAAGCCGAGGCCGACCGCGCCTATGGCGAAAAGGGCGACGTCTCGTGGGGCAACCAAATCCGTTCCTACGTCTTCCAACCCTATCAGAAAGTCCTCGACCTCCGCACCGGCCAGGAATCCGGCAGCATCCAGGAAGTCATGGACGGCGATCTCGATCCGTTCATCGAAGCCAAGCTC
>JAYTLO010000202.1:0-28967 GCA_043729385.1 Akkermansiaceae bacterium | reverse complement strand
TCCATTTCGGTCTTGGAGACTTGATGGAAAAAGTAGGGAGTGCCCCAGCGGTCGCACATTTCACCTTGCCCGTTCACTTGCGAACCTGCTGGCACTTCGAGTTTGATTTGCTTGAGATTGTTGCCGAGAAGCGCTGCGGTGACCTCGGCGTTCGAGCCTATGGGATTTTCGCCGTGGACGGCTTGGAAATTGCGGATCGTGGCATCTACGGCATTGAGGTCTTCGGCGATATCGCCTGGCGCTGCCGGGGTCTCAGTCACGGAACCAGGAAGGACTCGTGCGGCCGAGGGTGGCGTGGTGGCAGGCACGGCCAAGGCTGCGGCGGGTGGAGTGGTGGCGGTAGGAGCTGGCGGCACCGGAATTTCAGTAATCGCAGGCGGCGGGGTCTCGACCGGGGGTGGCGGCGGGGATGGGGCTACTTTTGGCATTGGCCTTTGTGTTTCCTGTGGCGGGAGATCAGGTGGGCGATTGTAATTCCAAATCAACACGCCGCCGATGATGGCCAGCGCGAATAAAGTCCGCTTGTGAGAAGAAAGGGCCATGGGCCTAAAGCATGAAGTTCTCCAGATCGCCAAAGCGGCCGATGTTCGGGAAGACAGTGGACAGATTGGATTCGGAAACTCCGAACCATCTGGCAAGATTCGCCGAATATTGATCGACGGAGGTGGTGGGAATCCAGCGGCCTTCATTGGAAGTCGGCACGGCGTCCGGGCCATTCGTCTGTAGCGTCGGGAAGGTGCCGAAGATTCGCTTGCCGCGCACGGCACCGCCCATGATGAGGTGATGGCTGCCCCAGCCGTGATCGCTGCCCTGGCCGTTGGTGCGGAAGGTCCGGCCGAAATCGCTGGCGGTGAAGGTGGTCACTTTATCGTCCAAGCCGAGCTGCGCCATCGCCCGTTGGAAGGCGAAGAGCGCCTTGCTGACTCGGGTCAGGCGGGTGGCGTGCTCGCCTAGAAGGCGGTCTGCCTCGGTCGCGCCGTTATTCTGGACCTGCGAGGTGTGGGTGTCGTAGCCGCCGTCGGTGACGTAGAAAATTTGCCGCCGCATGTTCAGCTCGCTAGGTCCGCGGCCCTCAATGATGCGCGCCACCATGCGAAGTTGGTCGGCGAGGCTGTTGTTCGGAGTGGGGAAGGGCACCGTCCAGAAATTGGTGTTGGTGGTGTTAGAAATCGCGCTGTTGAGCAAATCACCGGTGGCCAAGGCTCCGTCCACGACATCCGCATAGGCCTGTCGTTGGAGGTTCGAGACGACGTTGCTAGGAATGGAGAGGATGTCTTTCACCGCCTGCAGTCGGCTGCCGGTGACGTTGCTCATGGTGACGGCACCACCGGTTCCGACATGGTACTGCTGATAGGTGCCGCCGACTTCGAAGGTGTTGTTGCCGGCGATGGAGGTGCAGAGCGCGATCTTGGCCGCGTTCGATCCGGGGAGGCCGTTGATGAGATCGAGCTGGTCCGGGTGCAGAAGATCCGCGATGCGCCCGCCCCAGCCGGAGCGCGGGGGCTGGTCCGGTAGCGAGGTTTGCCAGTGGGTGACTTGGTCGCTGTGGGAGAAGAGCTGAGGTGGCTTGGCCACGGCATTCGATGAATACTGGGCGCGCGTCATCGGGTAAACTAACGGGCCCACGTTAAAGAGCGTCGCCAGTTTTCCTTCGTTGAACAATTGCTGAAGTTCTAAGCAGCCAGGATGCAGGCCGTAGTCGCGCCCATCGGAGTTGAGCGGATTGATGGCGAGCAGCGAACTGGCGGGCAGCGCCAGGTTTTGGCGGATGGCGGAGTAGTTCGTATAGTCGGCTCCGCTGCGGGGGACGATCAGGTTGTTCGAGTCGTTTCCGCCACCGAGGAACACGCAGACGAGGGCCTTGTAGTCGCTGAAGGTCTCTTGGGCGGCCGCGTAATTGATGAGCCGCAGGTCGCGGATGGTTTGCGCGACCGAGATCGTGCCAACGGCCATGCAGGATTTCCGGATGAAATCCCGCCGGGTAGGGAGGTGAAACGATTTTTTTTCCATGGTTCGTTGAGGGTTGGGGATCAGGCGGCGGTTACTTTTGAATGGTAAAATCGGGCGATGTGACCATCAGGTGGACGGTGGCCCGGATGCGGTCGCGAAGCAGGTCCGGGAAGCCGCTGGCGATGGAAACGCGCGCGTTGGCGATGCTTTGGCTGGAGCTGCTCGTGCGGGTCACCGGCACGAGGAAGGTGCCGGCCCCGGTGGAGGTCGCAACGTGCGCGCCGTTGATGGCGGGAGTGAAGGCACCGCCGGTCACGCCTGAGATGGTGACCGTCTGGCCGCTGGCCACGCCGTGGTTCGTCACACTCACGGCGCAGAAGCCGCTCAATCCGGTGATGGATTTCGGGACATCACCAGAAACGGTGGCGGTCGCAGTGGTGAGGTTTGCTGTTACTGTGGTGCAGGTAACTGGGATGGTGAAGGTACTGGGTCCGGTCACGGTGAGCGCATAGGTGCCGTTAATAAAGCCGGTGCCGGTCACTCCCGCGATGATTACGCTCTGGCCGGTCGTGTAGCCGTGCGCACTAACAGTCACGCTCGTCAGAGCTGTGGTATTGACTGCGGTGACAACCCTGTCGTAGGGCAAGGTCTGCACGTAGTCGGTGATGACCGACTTGGCATTCACGATGGTGCGTGGCGTGGTGGAGTAATTGTTCGTGCCGGTGGACGGAAGCTGGCCCGCCAACAAGAGGGCACTCAATTTGTCCACAAACGCTCCCAGGTTATTATTGTGAGTCCAAGGCAAACCGCCCGGGCCGATGCCTATCCATGGGCGGAAATCGAGCGCGATGTCGCGATTGCCGTTGCTGAAGCTGGAAATTCCCTGGATGCCGTGGAGGTCGTTGAAGATACCATTGTAGATGAAATTGGCCTGACGGATCACGGTGGTATCGGACGTTAGCTGGAATTCTGGGGTGATCAGCCCGGCCTGCGCCAAGAGACCTGGGGAGCGGTAGTCTGGCTCGAAGAAATTGAAGACGGTGGGCGAGCGCATCGGGGTCTGGCTCAGATCGGTTTCCGTTTCTCCCAATCCCCAGTCGCTGAACGTCAGCGCCACCGTGCCGTCAGTGCGATCCACCGAGTAGTTTTCGCGAGTTGCTACGAGCGCTCCGTTGCGGATGGCGATGTCGGCCGGGAGGATGACGTTGGCATTGCCATTGCGAAGGATCGTCGAAATGTCCGCTCCGGTGACGGTCAGCGTGGGCGGAGTGGAACTGAGCACGGTGAAAAGGCCGGAAGGTGCGCCAGCGGTGACAAAGTCGATCTGGATCGAATCGTTCACCGCATAGGTGTGTCCAGCTGGAATGGTCACGGTGATGGTTGGGCTGTTGATCGCCTGAGTGTAGGTCGCACGCTTCGCCAGCGGTGCCGGGACCGTGAAATAATCGTTCTGATCCATGCTGACCTCGTAGGCACTTGTTACAGAAAACAAGCCATCGGTCGGTTGAGTTGCACCGGCAGGCAGGACGGTCGTGAAATCTAGATAGACATTGCTGCCAACCGTGAAGCTGTGCTCGTCGGGGACATTGATCACCAGCGAGGCAGCCGTTTGGGAATAAGTGGCCGCCCCTTCGGTGGATCTCGGACGGGCGGTGAAAGTGGTGACATTTCCCGTAGTGCTTGGACTGATGACGGTGTAGGCAGCATCATCCACGTCGCTCGGGCTTGCGCCGCTGAAATCCAGATAGACGTTGCTGCCATTTGAAAGGGTCACCGCCGGGCTGACAGAAACGCTGATCAAGTTTCCGGTTTGGCTGTAAGTTCCGCCGACGGCTGCCGACGCAGGGAAAGCGCGGGCAATCGCCGCAATGCGGGAGATCGGCTCGCGTTGTTTGCCGAAGCCCTGCTGCGTGAGAAGCGTCGAGCTGCGGGCTTCGTAATCGAGAAGGATGGCCTTGACCACCGCCTTCATGTCCCCGGAAACGCCAGAGCCGTTGTCGTTGAATTTCTGGACGACTCGATAGATGTAGCCACGACTTGGAGTGCTGGTGACGAGCCGCTGAATGAGCTGCCGACAGATGAAGGGTCCGGTATTCGGGTGTTTGGAAATCTGTTGGTGCGTGGCCTCAAGTTCCTTCGCTGGGAGAGCGACGTAGGCGGCACTGCCGTACTGCGCCGCGGAGTGAGAAGCGTTGGGATCGACCGCTACGCCGGCGATCGCGGGCAGTCCTGGCAGGACCACGTTGTTTAAAGTGCGCTTGGCTCCAATGTAGTGGCGGAGAGGCACCTCTCGCATGGAATCGATCCAGTTTTGCGTCCCAGTGAAGGAGGTGCGCGGTGCGAGATCGGGATAGTAATAACCCCACCCGGTGAAGGCATGGGCAAAGCCGACGACTTCATCCTGCGCATAAGTCGGTACTGGCTCGCCTTTGGAGTTCAGCATCAACGAACCGTCCGGCCATTGCCGATAGAGACCGATGGAAAAAAGCTGTAGGATTTCGCGGGCATAATTTTCGTTCGGAATTCGACCCGTTGAAGGGCTAGGCTTGTCGTTGTTCAGCATGTCGAGATAGCGGCCCATCGAAGGATGGAGAGTCACTGCCTTCAGGAGGTTGTGGAAGGTGCCGTCCGCTGGTGGCGCTCCCGGCGGCGGGATGTAGGCCGGGTTGCCGAGACCGTAATGGAGCAACGTGTCGTAGTAGTCCGAGAGAGTGTCCGCCTTGTCATCGAGAGGACCTGCTTCGGAAATGACTAGAACTTCACTGAGGGCGAAGGCAAGGCGTTGGCGGAGCTGGTCCGGCGCGGTGACTGAATTTTTCCACCAAGAGCGGAACATTAGGCTGCCGTCGTAGGTCGCACCGCCCGGTAAGGTCAGGTTGCGGTTTTCAAAGACATACGGGTAATGCAGCGTCGGTGGCAGCGCGATCTGCGCGTCGAGCCAGGCCTCGTAACTCGCTGCGGACTGCACTTCCTCGATAGAGTCGGGTATGCCGTTGGGACCAAGTGTGCCGTTGGTTTTAAAGTCGCTGCCGTGTACGCCGAAGGTGCTTTGCGTCAGAAAGCGTGCGGCGGCGTTGGCGTTGGTGTGATCCGCTGGCGCGGCTGGCGGCGCGGCTGGCGCGGCGAAAGTCTGCGAGCCTTGCAGTTGCTTGAGGTTGCCGCGGATTTCACCGGCGGTGTTTGCGGTGGAATGGACGTTGAAATACACCGGACCCGTGACGGTCGGGTTTTTGATGTGGTCCGCGATTTGCTCCGCAGTGAATGCACCACGAGGTTTGATGACCCAGAGCCATGTCCCGTCCTGCTGGCGGGAAACGTCGCCGGGTTCGTCGAAATCGCAGACCACGTTAGAGAGGCCGGTTCCGGGAATATTCGGATCGTGCAAATGCATGCCGAAGTAAGGAGTGGTCAAGTTCGAGTAGTTCACCGTGATGACCGCCTGGGTCTCGTCTTCGCTGAGTCGGAGGAGAATATTTCCCGAGGCGCTTGTGACGACAGCGCCTTGTGGCGTGAGATTGGTGTAGAAGAGCGTGCCTTGGCCACCGGCAGTGCCCGCCACGTAAGGCGAAAGGACGAATGAAGGCACGACTTCCGTGGGAGCGGTATCGTCGGTCGGGTCCACTCCACCATCGCCGGGCTTGAGCCAGCCGACGCTGACATGGTCGGCACCAGTGGCCTCCTTGTGGCGCACTTCGATGTAGTATTGCTTGCCCGCTTCGAGCCACAGGAAATCGGATTTGCCCGCACCGATTTCTGTCCAGCCACGGAATGCCGTCGGCGCGGTCACTGTGGCACGGCGGAAGGTGTTTACCTCTTCGCTGTCGTTAGAAATCCACAACTCGGCGGCGTGATCCGCGGTGATCCAGAAGCGGTACATGCCCGTCGCAGGAGCCGTCAGCGAGCCGCGAATGCGAGCACCGAAATTGTCCCCGTCATTTTGTGGAGCCTCCAAATTAGAAACAAAGCCACTAACATTCGGCGGCGTGTTTAGCAAAATTGAGGAGAGGTCGGTTCCAGCAACATTGGTCCAAACTTCACGCGTGATCTGATTGCCCGTGCCGATCACGTTCAAAGTCAGAATTTCGCTGCCCGAGCCTTGGGCATTTGTCGCAGTGAGGAGAATCGGCCAAGTCCCGACGGTATTGGGCGTGCCGGAAATAAGACCGGTTGTGGTGTTGATCGTCCAACCAGGTGGCAGGTTCGACGCGCCGAAGCTCGTCGGTTCGCCACTGGCGACTATTTGGTAGGTGTAAGCCGGGCTGTTTTGAATGAGCAGAACATCGAGCGGGCTGAGAATCCGGGGTGGCACCGTCGGGAACAGGCGCGTCATCGGGATGATCTCTTTGATTAGATTCGCGCTCGACCACCGCAGTTCGGCCCGTGCGTCGCCGGTCAGTTCATAAAATTCGACCACGATCGGGACTCGCATTCCCGCCACCAGTTCGATGGTGCCGGAAAATTCCGTCGCGCCACCGGAACGCGGCCAAGCGTTGATCAGAAGTTTTCCATTGACCCAGACCCGCGCCGCATCATCCGCCGTGAAGTAAAAAGTATAGATTTGCGAGAACTCCGGCAGCACCTCACCGGTCCAACGGGTGGACCAATAGTTGCCGTTGACACCGGCACCCGGTGATCCGCCACTCGTCGCGTTTAGCCAGGTAAAATTGACCGTCCCATCGGTGCGGGTCAAAGCAGGGCTGCCCACGAATTTCGCCGGATTCGTCGCGGAAATGATGTTGATCCCGCTGCTCACCTCGTTCCAAAACCGTGCATTCAGGCCAGTCCCGTTCGCGGCAGTCCGATCATGGATAAGAACCCCAGCAGACTGCGTGGTCGGGGTGGGCGGCGCATAATCGGTGCCGGAAGAAATCGCCAGGATCACCGATTCCGGAGATTCAATCAACGCGTCCGTCTGGGGAGTGATGATCACCGCAGCGGTGTTCACCCCGAACGGCAGTGTCACCGAGCGGCTGATCGCGGTATAGTCGCTGCCTTCCACCGCGCTGCCAGTAACGGTGAAATTCACCGTGATCGGGGTCAGTTTCCCAACTCGTGAGATCACAAAAAGCCCCGTATCCGCCGGGTTAGGTTCGGTGGCGGCGTCGTCCGCGGCTTGCACGCTCACCGTGTTTCCGGCCGCAGGATTGAGGGCTGCCAGCAGCGCCTCCTTGTCCGTGAGGCCACTGGCCCCGAAAGAGGTCGGGCTGTTTGGGTTGAAGCCCGCAAGGATTTCTTCGTAATCGGTGACACCGTCATTGTCGGTGTCCACATCCTGGACATAAACCCTGAAAAATCTGGCGGTCCCAGGAGCGGCGATTGTTGCCTCCACCTCGCCGCCCGTCCCAGTGTAAACCGCTCCGATATCGGCCCAAGTGGCGGCTCCTAGGAACACATTGTCTTGCACTTGGTAACGCTTGCCTGGAAGCGTCCCAAAGGTGAGATGCAGCCCTCCGGCATCCTTCGTCGTTGAGGAAACCCGGATCACCGAGCCTGCCGCCAGCGGGTCAGTGCCCGCTGAGCTTTCGCTGGCATTCGAGGCTCCATCACCATCCGAGTCGGCTGCCGGGTTAAGCGTCCCGGCCTGATACCGGAGTGCCCAAATATCGGGGATGGAATCGCCATTTACATCCAGTGCCTGTGGCGGAGTGACCGCCCCCGACGCACTCAAGCCGAGGGAAAAGAGCGTATTGAGAACAAAAAAAACGGCGGGAAGGCGCAGGAAAGGAAGCCATATTTTCATAATTCGTCAGATGGGTTTAACGGTCCAAGTTCGCAAGTCGTTGAGTGCCATCCTCGATCATTATGGATTGTCTCGGGACAGTGGAACATCGAGAAAGTTTTTTTAGCGTCGAGTCCTGACATTCAACATGACTTGCGGGTAGCGCAAGCTGCAAAATATCTAACTCGAAGCCAAACGGGAGACCGGGCAGATGTCCGAAATAAATAAAAACAATTGTTGCTAATTCGTCCTCGGTGGCCCAATTCACGGGTCGATCAGGCGGCGAAAGTTAGTTGGATCGCTCTTTATTTGATCTGTGACGCCATGGTCCGGGGAAGTGTTGAATCAGTATGGCGTCATTAGAATTGAATCAAATGGATATCTACGTGGGCAATCTGCCCTACACTGCTACTGAAGGAGATGTTTCTGGCCTCTTCGCCGCTTTTGGACCTGTTGAACGGGTCAAAATCATCACCGACCGTGAAACCGGGCAATCCAAGGGATTTGCTTTCGTGACCCTCGGTGACCAAACCCAGTTGAACGCAGCCATCGAGGCTCTTAACGACTACGACTACAACGGTCGTGCTCTCCGCGTGAACGCATCCGAGCCGAAAGAATCCCGTCCTAGCGGCGGTGGCGGCGGCGGCTACGGTGGTGGCGGCGGCGGCGGTGGTTACGGCGGTGGCGGTGGCGGTGGCTACAAAGGCGGCGGCGGTGGCGGCGGCTACAAAGGTGGCGGCGGGGGCGGCGGTGATCGTCGCGGTGGCGGCGGCGGCGGTGGTGGCGGCGGTCGCTGGTAATCCGGCGTTTCCCTCATAACGTTTTTCAAAGACGCCCGGTCCTCTTCACAGGGGACCGGGCGTTTCTTTTTGAAAAATTTCTCACCGCACACTCACTCGCCTATTTGATCGAGGTTGCTGTAATAGCTGCCGAAGAAGCCGACGATTTTCCAAGCCGCGAACATCAGGATCAGGAAATACAGCAGCTTGGGCACCATGACCGACATCGTCTTCGCACTGGATTCGGCATCGTCCTGAAACACTTTCGACCAGCGAGCGAGATCCTTGTCCAGAGTTCCGGCTTCTTCACCGGTCGTGTAAGACCTCGCAAAAGCCTTCGGAAATGCCTCATCCGCTAAGAACTGCGGGCCGAGGGCGGTGCCTGATTTCGCCACTTTCACCAGCTTCTTTCCGGCCTCGCGGATGACTCCGCTGTGGGAGGCATCGGAAGCGAGTTGCGCGGTTTCATGCATCGAGATTCCGGCAAGGACGCAGGAATGATAGACCTTGCAAAATCGCGCCATCGCCAAGTTCCGGCGCGCCTTACCGATCCATGGAATGCGGTTCACCAGCCGGTCCAAGACGGGGTTTTGCGGTGCCATTTTCAACACCGCGCGGATGATCAAGATGACCATGAAAGCCACTGCGTAAACGATGAGCAGCGTCACTAACAGTCCGCCGAGGATTTCGCCGGCGGACTTGTCGCCCTTCATCATAGCGGCGGGCACGCTGCCGATGATGATGCCCATGTGAAGCACGATGACCGGATAGATCATGCTTTTCACCGCCTCGCGGTGGGCGGAGGCGATCATTCCGAAATAGTCTGCTAGATGCTGAAATGCGGGTGCTAATTTCCCACCGCGCTCGCCTGCGCCGATGATGTTGCGCTCGAGTTCGGTGATGGCGTTAGAATCCTTGCTGAAAGCGGCGGTGATCGATTGTCCAGCTTCCAGCCCGTGATTCAGATCCTTCAGCATGGCCGCTTGCGGGGCCGGAAGCTGGGTGTCCATCAGCACCGCCGCCGCCTTGCGGATGTCGAACCCCGCCTCCAGTAGCTTTGCCATTTCCGAATAGAAAAGATGCTTGTGGGTGGCGTTAGCGGTCATCGGTTGCGTCTAGCGATACCCGCTGTCGTCCCCGGCTCCAAGTTTCATTTCCAAGAAACCCGCCGTCGAGTCGGCGGCAGTTAGACCTTTCTGGAGAGCATCTTCACCTTCGCCCGCCGGTAGTCCCAGACGTGCAGCCATGGGTGCATGCCATGCTCGTCCGTGGCGTAGTATGCAGATCCGGCGATGCCCGCAAACCACAAGGCAGGCACCACCAGCAAGGCCAGTCCGAGCGTGGCGATGCTCAGCCATAGCGCGACGAAGATCATCAACACATTGCCCGCCGTCATGATGCCCAGCCCTGCTAGATAATGGTGTTTGTAGAGATGACCGAGTCCGGGGAACACGCTCAGCAGGGCCGCGAGCTTGTTGCGATCCACTTCTTTCCACGCGTCGAGTAGTTCTTTCATGGGCTTTTGTTAGGTTTTATTTCACCTGCACCATCACCATTCTGTGTGCCAGGCGCAAGATCAGAAACCGGCGAGTCTGGCCAAATGCGTTTTGAGAGTTGCCGGGTAATTAAGATTTGCGTAGTTTTCCGAAGAACGGTGTCGGAATTGGTTTTCTAACGCCCGGCCATGACTTTTCACTCTCCCGCGCGTGCCTGAATCTCTCAAAATCCTCATCGCTTGTGGCGGCACTGGCGGCCACTTGTTTCCCGGCATCGCCGTGGGTGAAGCGCTGCGTGCGCGTGGCCACGAAGTGATGCTGCTTATTTCCGAGAAAAAGGTGGATTCCGAGGCTTCGGCGAAATACACGCACTTGCAGTTCAAGACGGTGCCCGCCGTGGCGAAGCCGCCGACGCTGTCGCTGCGGATGTTGCCGTTTTTGTGGAAATTGTGGGGCACGATGGGGCAGTGCAAAACGATCATCCGGGAGTTCGAGGCGGACGCGGTGTTAGGGATGGGCGGCTTCACTTCGCTGCCGCCGGTGTATGCGGGGCACAAGCTGGGGCTGAAAACATTTATCCACGATTCTAACGCCCGCCCCGGTCGCGCGAACGTGCTAACAAGTCGTTTCTGCACCCGCGTTTTCCTCGGGCTGGAGGCAGCAAAGGCGTTTTTCCCCAAGCGCGAGACGATCACTACTGGCACGCCGGTGCGCCCTGAAATCACCCATTTGCCGAGCCGCGAGGCTGCGGCGGAGTTGTTCGGGCTTGATGCCGCGCGACCGACCATCGTGGTGACTGGCGGCAGCCAAGGGGCGCGGCGCTTGAACGAATTGAGTGCGCAGGCTGCGGCGAGTTTGCCGCCGGAAATGCAGGTGTTGCACATCGCTGGAGCTTTGGATTTCCAGCGGGTCTCGGAAATCACGGCGGGCCGGGCTGGCTACAAATTACTGGGTTTTTGCGATCAAATGCCGGCCGCGTATGCCATCGCGGATTTGGTGATCGCGCGGTCTGGAGCGTCGAGCCTTACGGAAATTGCCAGCTCTGGCCACCCGTCGATCCTGGTGCCCTATCCACACGCAGCGGACGATCACCAGACGCGGAACGCCGAGGTTTTCGAAAATGCGGGCGCGGCCACGCTGGTCCAGGAGCGCGATCTGGACGCAGAAAAACTCGCCTCATTGGCCACTTCGATCCTGCAAGACTTGCCAACCTACAAACGCATGGCAAAAGCGGCCCGCGCACTCGCCGTCCCCGACGCCGCGGACCGGGTGTGCGCCGCCATCGAAGCCACTCTCTCGCCCTCATGATCGAACTCAGCAAACGCCTCACTGACCGCAGCAAGCCGCTCCAAATCCATCTCATCGGCGTGGCCGGCTCCGGCATGAGTGGGTTGGCGTTGTTGTTGTTAGGCATGGGCCACAAGGTCAGCGGCTCGGACAAGGTGACCACCGCAGAGACCGAGCGGATGCAGGGCGTGGGCCTGATTTTTTCCTCGCCGCATACCGCTGGCGCCGTGAAAAAGGCTGACATCGTCGTCTATTCATCGGCGATCAAACCTGAGAACCCTGCCTACTCGGCGGCTAAAAAAGCGAAAATTTCCCTGCTCCGGCGGGCCGAGTGTCTGGCCGCGATTCTCCATACCAAGAAGGGTATCGTCATTTCCGGAACCCATGGGAAAACGACCACCTCGGCGATGACCGCCCACGTCCTGCGCGAGGCCGGACAGAAGCCGAGCCATTACGTGGGCGCGGAAATCCCGATCCTCGGCGCGAACGCGAAGTGGTCCGAGGATGGCGAGTTCATGGTCGCAGAAGGCGATGAAAGCGACGGCACGCTCGCTCTCTATCAGCCGGAGCACACCGTCATTCTCAATATCGAGGCCGAGCATCTCGACTTCTATCGTGACATCGACCACATCAAGGAAGTCTTCACCCAACTCGCCGAGCAGACCCAAGGCAAGCTTGTCTATTGCGCGGAAGATCCCGTCGCCAGCGAAGTGTGCGCGGGTCGTGCAAACGCCGTTTCCTATGGCTGGGAAGATGCGGACTACACTGCCACCGCCGTCCGTGATCTTAAAGGCTCGTCGGCATTCACCGTGAAGAAAAAGGGTGTGGTGTTAGGCGATGTCGAGTTGGGCATCCCGGGAAACCACAACATCCTCAACGCCCTCGCCGCCATCGCACTGGCTGACAGTTGCGGCGCTGAGTTTCTGCTAGTTTCGCGGGCGCTAGCCACCTTCGCCGGAGCCAAGCGCCGCTTCGAAACGAAATATCTATCAGCCGACTATCGGATCATCGACGACTACGGCCACCACCCGTCGGAACTCGCCGCCACGCTGCAGACCGCGCGTTCGCTCAAGTCGAAGAGGCTGGTTGTGCTTTTTCAACCGCACCGCTACACCCGGACGCAAGCTCTAGCAGACGACTTCGGGAAAGTCCTACAAGCTGCGGATCTCGTTTTCATCACCGATGTGTATGCGGCCTCGGAGAAGCCGATCAAAGGCATCTCCGGCCAGACCCTCGTCGATGCGATGAAGCCCCACGGCGACATCCCGGCGACCTTCGTGCCGGATCTAGCAACCGCCCATCACGCCATCGGCCACGCGCTCCAGCCGGGCGATTTACTCATCACACTCGGCGCGGGAAATGTCCATGAAGCGGGCACCCGCATCGCTGCGGATTTGAAGATCCTCGAGGAAATGCGCGGACTGATGCCTCCCGGTGAGATCGACGGCAAACTCTACGAACCGATGAGCCGCCACACGACGCTGTTAGTCGGCGGTCCGGCGCAGTATTGGGTCGAGCCGCACAGTTTTTATGGCTTCGCGTTTCTCGTCGATTACTGCCGCGAGCGCGGCATCCCGGTGCGCGTCGTCGGCCGTGGGTCGAACTTGTTAGTCCGCGACGGCGGCATCCGCGGTGCGGTCATTCGGCCGACCGGCGGCGTGTTTTCCGAGGTCACCGTCGGCGTCCGCAATGAGGTCACCGCCGGTGCGGGCGTGCGTTTGAAAAAACTCGCAAGCATCGCGGGCGGCAGCGGGATCGGCGGCTTCGAATGGATGGAAGGCATCCCCGGCAACGTCGGCGGCGCGCTGCGCATGAACGCCGGGGCGATGGGCATCGAAACGTTCGATCAAGTCGTTAGAGTCACATTTCTCGATGAAGACGGCGTCATCCGCACTCGCGAGCGCGAGGAGATTGTCGCGCAATATCGCAACGTCGCGGAGCTGCGGCGGAACTTCGCGCTGCAAGCCGTATTCAAGGGCAAGGCCGACACCACGGAAAACATCAAAGAGCGCTGGGACGCCTCGCGCGAGAAGCGCAAAACCTCGCAGCCTATCGCCGCTTCCGCTGGCTGCACGTTCAAGAATCCCGAGTTCATTCCGGCCGGCCGGGTGATAGACTCGCTCGGCCTCAAAGGCACCACCTGCGGCCACGCGGCGGTGTCTGAGGCGCACGGAAATTTCGTGATCAACCAAGGCGGCGCGTCTGCCTTGGAGATTCTAACACTCATCGAGTTCATCCAGGAAAAGGTCCGCGACGAGCGCCAAGTCGAGCTTGAGACCGAAATCAAAATCCTCGGTGAGGACGAAGCTTCATTCTAACGCACATGCTCAGTAACAAGAAAATCGCAGTTCTCATGGGAGGTTCCGGCTCAGAGCGGGAAGTTTCTCTCGCATCGGGGAAGGCCGTGCTCAAGGCGCTTCTAGAACTCGGCCTGAGTGCCGTGGCCGTCGATGTGACGAGCCCGAAATTCCAACTCCCGACCGGGACGGATCTCGCGTTCAACGTGATCCACGGCACCTTCGGCGAGGACGGCTGGTTGCAGGAAATCCTTGAAGGCATGGGCGTGCACTACACCGGTGCCGGGGTCAAAAGCAGTCGGCTGGCGTTTGATAAAAATCTCGCGAAAGCCGCCTTCATTTCCCACGCGGTGCCCACTCCACGCTCGGAAATCATCGACCTCGCGAAGGGCCAGCGGCTGCCCTCATTTCCCGTGCCCTTCGTGGTAAAACCCCCGCGCGAGGGTTCCAGCGTCGGCGTTCACATCGTCCACGACCCAGCAGATGCAGATGCCGCCATCGCCGATGCGGCGAAGTACAGCAGCGAGATTCTCATCGAAGAATTCATCTCTGGCCGAGAGCTAACCGTCGGAATCTTGAACGACGTGCCTTTGCCCATCGTCCACATCGTCCCGCCCGCCGGGGTGTACGATATGGCTAGTAAATACCCATGGCTCAGTGGCGCGCAGGGCAGCGAATACGTGTGCCCGGCAGATCTCGATTTGGACACCACCATGGCAGTCCAAGCCGCCGCGCTGGCCGCGCACCGGGCGCTCGGCGTGGAAATTTATTCACGCGTCGATGTGCTGCTGGATGCCGCGAATCGTCCGTTCGTGCTCGAGGCCAACACCATTCCCGGGATGACGGAAACCAGCTTGCTGCCCAAAGCCGCCGCCGCCGTCGGGATTTCTTTCCCTGAGTTGTGTAAAACCATCGCCGAGCTTTCCCTCAAACTCCGCTCCTAACATGTCCAAGCCCCGCACCAGCAAACCGCTCCGCCGCCCTCGCTCACAGGTGCTGGAGGTCCGTGTCATGTCGCCGCGCATCGCGTGGTTCAGCTTCCTAACATTTGCCGGTAGCTTGGCAAAAATCGCGTGCGTCCTCGCCGTGCTCACCGGCATCGGCTGGGGCGTCTGGCAGGGAATCCAGCGGGCATTCTATAAAAATCCCGATTTCCGACTGCAAGTCATCGACCTCAATCCGAACCCCGCCATCGACGAGGTCGGCCTCGCGGAAGCCACCGGCATCGATCTAACGGCCAGCTTGTTCGACATCGACGTGGACCGAGTGACCGCTAAGTTGAAAGCTTTACCCGAGATCGCCGACGCCCACGCGGAGCGGCATTTACCCGGCAAGCTCGTCGTCCGCGTGACGCCGCGCACGCCGCGGGCTTGGATTTCCTGCCCACCCGCAGGTCTGTCCGAAACGCGCCGCACCGGAGCCATGCTGGTGGACCAAGGCGGCATTGCTTACCCCTGTCCGCAGTTGCAGTTAGAGTCCGCCGTGAAGCTGCCGGTGATCCAGCTCCCTCTCGCCGATGGCCATCCGATCGTCGCCGGGAAGCTTGTCGGTCACCGCGAGCTGGCGCGTTGCATTCGCTTGTTAGACGCCGCCGCCACGCATGATCCCGAGGCCATCCACTGGATCGAGTCGGTGAAGCAAGTGAACGAGTGGTCGTTGTTGTTAGTCACTCGCGAGGGCACCTCGGCCACGTTTGCCCTCGGCGATCACGACCGCCAGATCCGCAGCCTGCGCGCGGCGATGGATCACTCTAGCCAGAAGGGCTACGCGATCAGCACCATCAATCTCATCCCCAAGCACAACATCCCCATCACCTTGCGCAATGAAGCCGCCGCCCCCAAGGCGCAGCCGGTCGCCGAGCCGAGTGCCGGAGAGGTCCGTGAAGATCGCCGCAGCCGCGATCTTAAAACGCTTCTGAATCGCAACTGATCCTTCTCGCAATCCCACCCCCATGGCACGTCGCACGAAAATTCATGTCGGACTTGAAATCGGCACCAGCAAAACCTGCATGGTCGTCGGCGAGGTGAAGGCGGACAGCGCCGTCAAAATCCTCGGCATCGGCGTCACCAAGACCGCCGGTGTTAGAAAAGGTGAAGTCTATGATTTCTCGCAGGCCCGCGCCTGCTTGAAGGACGCGCTGGCCAAGGCGGAAGACGCCAGCGACGTGGAAATCGGCAGCGTTTTCCTAGCAGTCACCGGCTCCCACATCCAAGGCGTGAACCACCGCGGCACTTATCGTTTGCCCGATGGCGAGCCGACCGTCACGCCCGAGCATGTCGAGGAAGCCCGCACCATCGCGCGGGAAGTTCACATTCCGCAGGACCACGTCTATCTGCACCCGATCATTCGCAACTATTGGTTAGACGGCCTCGAGCACTCGACGACGCCCGTCGGACTTTTCGGAAAAACCGTGGAGGCGGATTTCCACATCGTCCACGGCATCGGCACCCGCATTCAGAACAGCATCAAGCTTGTTAGAGAAATGCCGTTGGAGGTGGACGACATCGTTTTCTCGCCAATCGCCACCGCGCAGATGGCGCTCGACCGCGAGCAGCGCGAGCGCGGCGCACTGGTCATCGACATCGGCGGCGGCACCACCGACTACGCGCTCTATCTGAATGGCGCGATCGCCGCATCTGGCTGCATCCCCGTCGGTGGCGACCATGTCACTAACGACATTCACCTCGTTACCGGCCTGCCGTTTTCCAAGGCGGACCGCCTGAAAATCATGGAGGGCGACGCGTCGGCCGATCCCGCGAAGTCGATAGGTACCGCAAAACTAACGGATGACCGCGGCTTCGCGGAAGTCGAAGTCGGCCGCAGCATTTTGAATGAAATCATCCGCCAGCGGTTGGAGGAAACGCTCAAGCTGGTGCGCGCCCGCTTGCCCGTCGGAGCGGTCGAAGCCATTGGTGCTGGCGTCTTTCTAACCGGCGGCACCAGCTTGATGCGCGGCTTCGACACCCTCGCGTTCGATGTCTTCGGGCGGGACATCTATCGCCCCGAGCCGCCGGAAATCAGCGGCGTGCAGGCGAGTTTCAAGGACCCACACTATGCCACCGCTATCGGCCTCATCCGCTACGCCCAGATTCTCGAAACGGAACGGGCCAAGCCGCCCGGCATGTTCGGGAAAGTCGGGCGCATGTTCTGGCCGTTTGGAAAATGACAATTTCAAATCTTAAATCTCAAATTTCAAATCCGATTCCAACATGATCCCTTATTCCCGCGATCCCCAACAAATGATTCCCACGTCTGCCGTTAAAATCATCGGCCTCGGCGGTGCCGGGGCAAACATGCTGGAGCGAATCGCGCTCGATGGCATGGAAGGCGCTGAGTTGTTAGCGCTAAACACCGATGTCCGGACGCTCGCTGCTTGCCTCGCCCGCGAGAAGATCCAGCTCGGCGTGAATCTAACCAAGGGTCTCGGTGCCGGTGGCGATCCGGTGCTTGGCCACCAAGCGATTCTCGAATCCGAAGAGCAAGTCCGCGCGTCGATCAAAGGTCGCCGGATCGTTTTTCTATGCACCGGGCTCGGCGGCGGCACCGGCTCCGGCGCAGCACCCATCGTCACCCGGATCGCCCGCGAGGAAGGCGCGTTCGTGGTGGTTTTCGCGACAATGCCCTTCGCCTTCGAAGGCAAGCGGCGGCGCGAACAAGCAGAGACCGCGCTCAACGAACTCGCCGTGCTTTCCAACGCGCTGGTCACCTTCGACAACAACCGCATGGGCGAACTCGTCCTTGCCAAGCAAGGCATCCACGAGGCATTTGCCGCCGCCGACCATATGATTTGCGAGTCGATCAAGGCGGTCATTCGCTTGGTGATCCGGCCCGGCCTAATCAACGTCGGCCTCGACGATCTGATGAGCGCCCTGCGGACTAATCGCTCGCGCTGCCTCTTCGGCTCCGGCATCGCGGAGGGCAAGGACCGCGCGTCCAAGGCATTGAAAAACGCGCTCAACAGCCCGCTGCTAGATCAAGGCTCGCTGCTCAAGGACGCGCAGACCGTGCTCGTCCACCTCTCCGGCGGTGAAGATCTAACGTTGTTTGAAATCGAGCTGCTGATGCAGCGCTTGCAAAAATTTGTCCCGGAAAAAGCCCACATCTTGTTTGGTGCTGCCATCGATCCGGCGATGGGCGAGTCGCTTTCTATCACCTTGATCAGTGCGCTGCCGGAGGACCATCTCGCCACCGCGCCGCGGGATTCCCTCAGCCATCGCACGCAGGAAAATCCTCTGCTAGATCCGAGCCAAGGCTTCACCCCGCCACCGGTGGAAGTCGCGGCTCCCGTCGTTGAAGCGATCGTCGAGCGCGTGGAAGAAGCCGCGCCCGAACCGGTGCGGGCAGTGAAGCCACCTCCACCGCCGACGCCTGAGGACAGCCCGTTGTCGAAGTTTCGCAAGGCCACTGCCGCCGCCATTCCCTCGTTGTTTGAAAATGAGCGTCCGTTCGCGGAACCCGACGAACCGGCCCCGGAAACGGCCGTTCCCGCGCCGGACTTGGATGCCTTCACCTTCGCCGCCGACATCACGCCTGAACCCGAGCCGGAAGCGGAAACTCCCGCCGCCTACGCCGAAGCGGAGGAACCCGACCCGGAGCCAATCGAAGCCGATGAAGCGTGGAAAACTGCCAGCGCGGTCCACAGTTTCACCCCGGTGCCCAAGCGGCGGCCATCCCTAACGGCTCCGTGGGGCAAGGCCAAAACCGCCGAGTTTCCCGAGGATATTTCAGAGGACGCCCCGGAGCAGAGCTTGAGCTTGGAGACCGAAACCGTCTCCCCGCCAGCCGAACCCGAGGCACCCAAGCTCAAGCTCGGCATCAAGCCATCCGGCTCGCAAAGTGAGCTCTCGCTCGACTCCGCCCCTCGCGGTCGTTTCGAGGGAGAAACTCCGAACGTCTTCGATGGCGAGGATCTCGATCTCCCGCCGTTCCTGAGGAAGAAGAAATAACAACCGACATGGAAATCGTTACCTTTGTCGAAGGCCACGGCGGCCTGCCCAAAGTCTTGATAGAGACCCCGTGGAGTTCTGCGGAAATCTATCTGCACGGTGCTCATGTTACTCACTTTCAGAAGAAGGCCGAAGCCCCGCTGTTGTTCCTGAGCCAGTCCAGCGAGTTTCTATCCGACAAGCCGATCCGCGGTGGCGTGCCGATCATTTTCCCATGGTTCGGTCCCCGCGAGGGTGAATCGGCCCACGGCTTTGCCCGCACGGCAGCGTGGGATCTCACCGCTAGATCAGTGCAGCCGGACGGCTCCGTGAAGTTATACTTTCGCCTGCCTGCCGTTATCGAAGTTAAATATAGTGTCACGGTTGGAGAAACACTCGCGATGGAATTACTCATCCGAAATACCGGCGAGATGGATTATACATTTGAGTCCTGCCTGCACACGTATTTCCAGATCAGCGCGATTGATACGATCGCTATCACCGGCCTAGCAGACACCACCTATCTGGACAAAGTCACCGGCACGACCCGCGCCGAGTCCTCCTCGCCCATCCACATTTCCAGCGAGGTGGACCGCGTCTATCAGGACACCATCGCCGCCGTCGAGATTCGCGATCCCGGCCTCAAGCGCACCATCCGCGTGGAGAAATCCGGCTCTAACTCCACCGTCGTTTGGAACCCATGGATCGACAAATCCCAGCGCATGGCCGACTTCGGCGATGATGAGTATTTACAAATGGTCTGCGTGGAATCCGGCAACGTCGCGGCTAACAAGATCACCCTCGCGCCCGGAGAACTCGCGGTGATGAAGGTGGTGGTGAGCAGTGAAGAGTTAAGTTAAGGCGGCTGCTTGGAGAAATACTAATCAACCTCCCTCGCTCACCGCTTCACGGAATTTAAAGCATGAAGACTCGGGACGAATTGCTTGAGATCCTCAACTCGCTCATCAGCGGGTGGGAAGGTGAATGCGTGGAGTTTAAAGAAGCCGGGGATGGCTTCTCCACTGCCGATATAGGTAAGTACTTTGCCGCCCTCAGTAACGAAGCGAACTTGCGGGCTCGCTCCTCCGCTTGGCTCGTGTTTGGCGTGAAGGGCAGCACGCGGAAAGTTGTCGGCACCAGTTACCGACCTGATCGGGAACGCCTCCATGGCCTCAAACAACAAATCGCGGATGGCTGTGAGCCTTCCACCACATTTCGAGAAATCCATGAACTCGAGACCGAGGCAGGACGGGTTATTCTTTTCGAAATCCCACCCGCGCCGCGTGGCATCCCCATCGGTTGGCAGACCCACCACTATGCCCGCAATGGCGAAAGCCTCACCGGCCTGTCCTTTGCCAAGCTCGACGAGATCCGCAGCCAGTCTGTGTCGGAAGACTGGTCCGCCATTATCTGCCGCGAGGCGACTTTGGATGATCTCTTACCCGAAGCCGTTTCCCGTGCTCGCGAGATTTACACCGGAAAATACAGCGAGCGCATCCCTGGGGAAACCATCCGGTCTTGGAGCGATGCGACGTTTCTCGAGAAAGCCAAGCTCACTCTCGGCGGCGGCATCACTCGTGCCTGCATGCTGTTGTTAGGCCGCCCGGAGTCCACCGGTCACCTGCTGCCGTCCGTGGCAGAGATTTCTTGGAAACTCGAAGGCCCGGAACTCGCTTACGAGCATTTCCACCCGCCCTTCCTCCTCGCCACCACCGCGCTCTATCAGCGCATCCGCAATCTCCGCCTCACCCTGCTCCCGCCGGGCCAGATGATCCCGCTGGAGCTTTCGAAGTATGACCAGCGCATCGTTCTCGAGGCGCTCCACAATTGCGTCGCTCACCAAGATTACACCAAGCGCGAGCGCATCCTCGTCATCGAGCGGCCCACCGAACTTGTCTTCCAAAATGTCGGAAGTTTCTTCGACGGCACGCCGGACGATTACATCCGCACCGAGCGCACCCCCACGCATTACCGGAACCGCTTTCTCGCCGAAGCCATGGTCCACCTTCGCATGATCGACACCATGGGCTTTGGCATCCGCGAGGTCATGTGGAAAGGTCAAGCCCGCCGCTATTTCCCGCTGCCCGATTTCGACCTAACCATGGCTGGTCACGTCATCCTGCGGATTCAAGGGCGGTTCATTGATGAGAATTACAGCCGCGCCCTGCTCGCCCATGCGGACTTGCCGTGGTCGGAAGTGCTCGCCCTAGACAACATTCAAAAAGGCACTCTTCCGGATGACACCGCCCTGCACGCCTTACGCAAGCAAGGCCTCGTGGAAGGTCGCAAACCCCATCTCCACGTCGCCGCCGAGATTGCCGCCGCGACTGGTAGCGAGGCGGAATACATACGCCACCGCGCCTTCGATGATCGCTATTTCTGCGACCTGATCGTGGAATTCCTCAAGAAATTCCGCGAGGGGAGACGATCCGATTTCGAGCGACTGCTGGACGGGAAACTCTCTGATCTCCTCGATTCCAAGCAGAAGAACTATAAAATTGCCCGTTTGCTTCAGAAGCTTCGTCTGGAAGGCAAAATCGAGGTGAAGGGGCAGACGAGGGCGGGAATTTGGCGGCTATCACCATGAAATCGCTCCATTTATCATACCCTATTGTGCGGCATTGTGCGGCATTGTGCGTCATTGTGCGGCATTGTGCGGCATTGTGCGGGATTACGTTCGATTGCGCGTCATTACGTTTTATTACGCGGCATTGCGTTTTATTACATTTTAGCACGCGTCATCACGCGTCTTTCCGCGGGATAAACGTCAACGAGACTGCGCGCAAGCAGCACCCAACCCGCGTCTTCAACCTGTTTCACTCGACGCAAGAAACGCATTAACGCGCACAATAACGCACAATAACGCATTCATCTTCCCTCCCGCCATGGCCCCATCCACAGCACCCATTCCAAGCCTGATCGGTGCGATTTCTTCCACGCGAACCTCAGCCCGAAGCATCCCCTACAAAAGATGATCGCGATGCAACGAATCGGACTGCGCAATGATTTCCGCACGCCAACGAGTGAGACCGCTCCTTCGGCTAGCTCCCTAATATTTCACCCGATCCCAAGCCACTGATGTCCGCCAAAGCCACTTGGAGAGTCAGTGCTGCCGTGATGGCGAGCCGGGTGTTAGGCATGGCGCGGGACATGATGTTCGGCGCGCTCTACGGTGGCTCTTGGATGATGGATTGCTTCGTGGTCGCTTTTCGAATCCCTAACTTGCTGCGGGATATGTTTGCTGAAGGTGCGCTGTCGCAGGCATTCGTGACCACGTTTTCGAAGAAGCTGAAGTCCGACGGCGATGAATCCGCTTGGGCGCTGGCGAATAAGATGACCACGCTGGCGGCGGTTTTCATGAGCCTCGTGACGCTGGTCGGGATCTTGGCCGCGCCATGGATCGTGGGTTTGATGACTGCGGCGCGGCAGGATTATGATCCCGGTCAAATCGTGTTGATGGTGACGATGACGCGAGTGATGTATCCGTTCATCCTGTTAGTTTCGCTGGCGGCGTTGGCGATGGGAATCTTGAACGCGAAGAACGTGTTTGGAATGCCGGCGCTGTCGTCGTGTTTTTTCAATCTTGGCTCGATGATCGGCGGTGCGGCGCTTGGCTACTGGATGGACCCCGCGTGGGGGCCGCAGAGTTTGATCGGGTTTTCTATCGGAGTGGTGATCGGTGGCTTGGCGCAGCTCGGCTGCCAGTTCCCGGCATTGTGGCGGGTGGGCTATCGGTTCGCGGCAGATTTCAAATGGCGCGATCCGGGAGTCCGGCAGATCCTGCGGCTGATGGGACCGGCGGTGATTTCCTCGTCGGTGGTCCAGTTCAACGTGGTGGTGAATACCATGTTCGCGCTCAAGGTGGGTGAAGGCGCGGCGAGTTGGTTGAGTTATGCCTTCCGCGTGATACAACTTCCCATCGGCGTCTTCGGTGTGGCGATCGCGACCGTGACTCTGCCAGCACTCTCGCGAGCGGCGATCGGCGGAATTTCTGAGGAGTTCCGGCCCACGTTGGCGAAGGGTTTGCGACTGGTGGCGTTCCTAGTCATTCCCTCGGCCTTGGGGCTCGCGTTTCTAGCAGAGCCAATCATCAGCGTGCTATTCGAGCGGTTGAAATTTCAAGAAATCGACCGGATTCAAACTGCAGCGGCCCTTCGCGCTTATGGCTACGGATTGGTATTCTATGCCTGGCTCAAGGTGCTCCAGCCCGCGTTCTATGCCATCGATAAGCGCTGGTTCCCGATGTTAGTGAGCTTCCTCGCACTGGCGATCAACCTCGGATTCAACTACCTATTTGTAGTCGTGCTGCGCTGGGGCCACGAGTCGCTGGCACTGACGACGAGTATCTCCGCCAGTATCAATTTCCTGCTGCTGTTCCTCGCGATGCGGAAATTCACGGGAGACTTGGGATCGGGCGCACTGCTGGTTTTGTTAGGCAAACTGGCCCTAGCTGGGGCGTTGATGTCCGGGGTGTGCGTGATGGCAAATCACTATCTGTTCGCCAATCTTGCGGAAATGACGCTTTGGTTGAAAGTGCTGTGGCTCGGTCTAACCATCGGCGTGGCAGCGGGCGCTTACTTCGCAGCGGCGAAGCTATTGCAAGTGGCGGAAGCGGAGGACGCCGTTGAAATGATCCAGCGCAAGCTGCGGCGTTAGAGCCGGCTGTAAGTGGTGGACCCAAGGAGCGGCGGACTCCGATCCGCCGTGGCCAATGATGAGTCGATGATGCCGAGCGATAGCGCCATTCCATCGGCTACCCATTGGCTTGGGCGATTCGGAGATCGCCCTTCCTTGCAGCTGTCCGCCAGTTTCAGTTGTCCTCGTTAGAAATTCACGTCTCGCGCTTGATCGCGCTGCCAGCGATGGCTTTCCGAGCGACCCACAAGCGGCTGATCAACCACAACGTCACTAACAACGACACCGCCTGCCAGAAATAGAATGCCCGTGGCACTGAGCGCGCGAGATTGGCGGGCAGCTCGGTGATTGATAGCAAGGTGGCGGATGCATAGACCGGCCCGCTTGCCGGGGAAATCCCGAACAACCACGACGCGGCGGGGATCAGCCGGTGGTTCGACGCACTGACGACGGCCCCGGTCATGAGTGGCACGATGCCTACGAAAATGATCGCCAATCCGACGATCCGCCCGCCCTTGGCTTCGAGCAGGGCGTGGAATCCCAAGCCGCCCGTGAGCATGACGACGGTGAAATAACCGAGCACTTGCAGCGGCACCTCGTGGCCGGGAAACCAGCGGGACTCCACCAGCGCGCGCGTGAAAATAAACCAGCCCACGGCCCCGGCCAACGCCATCACGAAGACCCAGCCAAAAGCGGTCGCCGCGTCTGATAGAACTGGCAGCGACGTGCGACCTTCCTTGCGGACGCGCCGCCAACCACGGATTTGGATTTCCGCAGATGGGGTGATGATGCGCGTGACGATGAATAACAGAATCAACGTCGCGAACCCATACACACCCGACATGGCGACGGCTTCCCACGCTTTCGGAGACCAGGTGCTCCAGTCCAAGACGCGCCGGGAAATTTCCCGCGAGGGGAAAAGTTTGCCGGGATCGATCAAGGGCAGGGCGTTGCCTAGCAGAAGAATCTGGACCCACATAAAAAAGACGGTCGCCCAGATTTTTCCGAGCAGCAGCGATTCACTCCGGCGCCATTTCCGGCAGAGCATCACGATGAAGGTGAGGATCAAGCCGCCTTGGCAGAACACCGTGAAAACGGCTTCCGGGAAACCCAGATTAAAGAATTTCACCTCGGGCGCGAGTCTCTGGCCGGTGGCGATGATGGCACCTGCAGTCCGCGGTAGGATGCCTGGCAGGCTTTCCTCTAACACCGGGTTGATCGTTAGATATTTGAAAAACACCAAGCCGAAGCGCGCCATCTGCGGCACCACCGTGTAGAGGCAAAACACCACGCCGATGGACACAAGAAACGCCCAACGCCGGTTACGGACGACGGTACCAGTCAGTAGCCCAGTTAGATGATAGGTCAGCGCGGACGTGATGGTCACCGCGTAGAGAGGTGCCCACACGCTTGCCGCCACCTCGCCTTTCCAGAGCGCCCAGACGGTGAAGGGCAACATCGCGCAAACCATCGCATACTCGCGGACCGGCAGTCCGAACAGGTAGCCCAGCACTTTTGATAAAGGGTTCATCGGGATCAACCGTTGGTAGTCGATCACTCCCTCATCCGTCTCGGCGGTCATCCCACCGGCGACTTGGGCGGTGCCTAACACAAATAGAATTAGCCACTGCATAATCAGCAAGCCCATGAATGCGACGCGCTCTGCGTCCATCACCTTCATTTGGGCCTGATAGATACCCACCGTGCGGCACATGAAATAGACAAACCCGGCGAGCAGAAGGGTGATGAGTAGCGCCACTCCCAGTCCATGCGGGCGCAGGCGCGAGCGGCAATAACGCCTGAAAATAGGATTCTCCCAGATCCGCCAACCGGAATGCCGGGCTGCTGCTTGAGGTGAGTTCATGAGTTGCGGTTAGATTCAGCGACCTCCACGAGTATGTCTTCGAATGACGAGCGCTTTTCCTCGAACGCCCGCATCCGTACGCCGCGCTGAATCAGGCCTTCCATCAGGTCGGCTTGGCCATCATCGCTGCCGGTGAAACCGAAAACTACTTGGTGATCCGTCAGGCGGAGATCGTGCACGGCGGGTTGGGATTTCAACCACTCGGCGGCGTCCTGCGGTCGGTTGAGCAAGCTCACCGTTAGAGTGCGCTCGTTGCTGCCAAGTTGATTGCGGACATCTTGCACCGTGCCCGATGCTAACAACTTGCCACGGTTCATCACGCAGAGTGACGAGCACATTTCCGCGAGTTCGCTGAGGATGTGGGAGCTGACAAATACGGTGGCTCCGGTGTCGGCGAGTTTGCGCAGGGCTTGTCGCAGATCGCGGCGGGCGAGGGGATCCAGCCCGCTGGCTGGCTCGTCCAGAATGAGGATGCGCGGGCGGTGGAGCAGAGTTTTCGCAAGCACCACGCGCTGCGTCTGGCCACGGGAAAGTTGCTTGCACCAGCTGGCGCGTTCGCTCGTTAGAGCAACTTCTTCCAAGCACTCTGCCACCCGCTCGCGGCGTTGGGCGCGGCTGCCAAGTCCGTATGCTGCGGCGTGGAATTCGAGGAATTCCCAGACCCTCAAATCCGACGGCACCGGCGCGAGATCCGGCATGTAGCCGATGATGCGGCGCGCCGTTTCTATATCTTCTAACACGTCCACGCCACCGAGAATCACCTCGCCATACGTCGGCTCCATCAGGGTCGTTAGAACGCGGAAGGTGCTGGTTTTCCCCGCGCCGTTAGGGCCGACGAGACCGAACACTTCGCCAGGGGGAACCGTGAGTGTTAGGTCATCGACCGCGACGAAATTTCCGTAATCCACCCGCAGCGAGCGGATGTCGATGGCAGCGGTGGTTGTCATTTTGCGAGAGGTTCTCAGCCGCAACTGCCCCGGTCAGGGCGCATCGAAGACGATGCGGAAGCCGAGGTCTGGGCGGCGGAGGGCGCGGTCGGCCGTCCACTCGCGGGTGAGGGCGTTGCTGCTAGGTTTCAGATAGGAGCCGCCGATGATGACCCAGAGTTTTTCGCCAAGCGGGTTGGCGGGGTTAGGCGCAGGTTTGGCGGTCCACTCGCAGACGGAACCGGCCATACCGATGAGGCCAGACGGGCTGCGATCAATGGTCGGGGCGGTGACCGGAGCAAACGGTCCGGGCAGCAGCGCGGCGAGATTTTTCACGTCCACGCTGAGCGCGGCTGACCATTCTTCTTGGGTCGGCAAGCGGGCTTTTTTCCGCTCGGCGTAAGCAACGGCGTCCCACCAATCCACACCGACGACCGGCGAGTCGAGGGTGACGGGTTGGTTTTGCCAGATGCCGTTAGATTTCGCAGCGGCGAGCAGGGCGGGCCAATCGGCGGGTTCGTGGGAGAGTTTGTCGGGCGGCTGGCTGGTGGGATCGTAGATGTGCTCGTTCTTGTCCTTGGCCAAGACGCTGAGGGCATCGAGGAAATCTGAGTATTCGGCGATGGTGATTTCATGCGCGGAAATTTGGAAGGCGGGCAGAGATTCGACGATCCCATCGGGCGTGGGATGCTTGCCGGCGGCGATGGCGACGGCCTTCGGCAAGGCGGCGCGGGGCGGCGCGGATGGCTCGGGTGGGCGCAATTTCACCGCTGCGATCACGATCGCTAACAGGACGATCCCGGTGCCCACGGCGATGAACGCGACCGGTTGCTTTTTCCCCGCGCGGGCAGCCTGCTTGGTGGGCGTGAGGATGGACAGCGGATCGGCGAGCTGGTGCTCGATCTGCATGCAGAAATCGCGAGTCTGACCCCAGTGGATCGGCGCGTCTATTCCCTCGCCGCGCATCCAGCCGAGCAGGGTCAAGACGCGGGTGGTTCCGGGTTGGCCGTCGGCGACGAGCGGGACGAGCGCATTTCCCAAGTGGACGATGTCGCGCACGGACTGGTCCGCAGTGCGGGGTCCGGCGATGGCGAGATTTTGCAAACGGATGACGCCGTGTTCGTCCTGATAGACGGCGTCGAGGTCCATGGGTGAGGTGGATTGGTCGAGGACTTCGTGTTGGAGGTGAGCCTCAGCGACGCGGCGTAACAGATGGGCGAGGCGCGCGGGAGGGAAGGGTTCGCCCACCCGCTTGCGCTGGGCGAGGGTCACGCCGGGAAGGAGTTCGTGCGCGTAGAAACAGATCCCCGGCTCGTCCACGGCTTCGTAAACGGAGCCGATCAGCGGGTGATCGACGGCGGCCTTGGCCCGCACATCGGCGAGGAAGACATCGCGGCTTCCTAACTGATCCGCGCGCAGTTCATCCACGAGGACAAGCCTCGCGACGGACACTTGTTCCGCGAGCCAGGTGCGGGAAAGCGAGTTTTCATCGAGCAGTTCCTTGAGTCGGTATTCGCCTAACAGGCGTTCGTCGGAGGCGGGATTCATGAGGCTGGGTGAAATCACTTGATCGGCAAGGGCGGCAGCAATTGGAGGCTAGGATCAGAGTCTTGGAACTCCGGCAGCAGCGTCTCGGCAGGCGTGGTGGTAGGCTGCCGCTCGATTTTCGCCGCGAGGTCGCGGGGCCATGCTTGCACGTCTAACACCTCGCCCTTATACATCAATGAGACGACTTGGCCGTAGTAGGTGCGCTCGCCGAAGAGGTGATCCGTCTGGGTGTCCTGCGGCGGGATCACGTAGGTCATTCGCAGGCTTTCCTCGCCGCCCGCCCAGTCGAAGGGCATCGAGACCCACTTCTCGGTGACTTGAGTTTCGTCGTCGCGTTTTACGATTTCACCTTTGGAAGTCCGGTTGAAGAAGAGCACCACCACGGAGAGCTCGGCGGTGTCGATGTCCTCGCCGGGAGCCTTCTGCACGGGGATGGTTAGAATGATTTGCTGGCCGGCTGCGTCGTTGGGGTTTTTGAAAATGCGGACCCGCCCGAGCGCCAACTTGCCGAGCATGGCGTCTGACTCGAAGCCGTCGCGGAGCTTGCCAGCGGCGAGTTCATAGAGGGCGCCGGCTTCAGAGACGCCCATTTGGAAGACTTTCTCATAGTGGGCGGCGGCGGTGTCGAACACGCCCATTTGCTCGTGAACGAGGCCTAGTTCGTAATGCACGCTCGGGTCATCCGGGGAGCGGGAAAGCGCGTCTTCGAGTTTCACGATGGCGAGGCCCATGTCACCTAACACCCGGGCTTGGCGAGCTTCCTTCACCATGCGCTCCGACTGCGGATCGTCCACCTTCGGCACGGCGACGGGCGTGGGCGCGGGCAGCGGCTGCGCAACCACCGGCTGCGTCAGAGGTGGCCGGGAAACAATCGCCGACGCTTGGTCTGCCTCTGCTCCCGTCGCAGGAACCCGCACCACCACCACTTTCGAAACTTCCTTGATCACGGTGCGCACTTCACGCGACTCGTCGAAGCGAGTGGCCAGCGCCATGCCCGCCACTAACAGTTGCGTGAAAGCCATCAACGCCAACGCCCAGCAGGAAAGGGTGAAAACGGGCAACCGCGCCGCAGGCTTTTCGGAGATCATCGGCGGACGATGCGGACCGGCGTCCCCGATGTCAATCCGGTGGGCGGATTCGCCACTTGTCTCCGTTTCCCCGCCGCGCCACGCTTCGGCCATGGAGAGTCACGAATGGTTTCAAAACACCGATGAAGGCAAGGTCTTCTATCGCGCAAATTATCTGGGCACGCGGTGGACGATCATGACAACCACCGAGAAGCGCAACCCGACGTGGACCGACTTGAAGCCGCCATCCGAAGCCATTTGGCGCGAGTTGCGGGATGTGGTTTGGAAAAAATACCAACGCAAACGCTGCCCGTGGGAGCGCGTGGCGGACATCGATAAAATCCTGGGCGACGAGCCGCTGCCGAAACCAGGGCGCTAAGAGGCTGTCTTAAAAATATCTAACGTCCGATTCTGGCGAGCATTCGCTTGCTCATCGACAGATAGATCATGGCTTCCGAGTGTTCGATTTTAACC